>JADHSN010000005.1 GCA_016776875.1 Gammaproteobacteria bacterium
GGCAAAGTATTTGATCTGACCATTCAGATATTGATTGTGGTGTCCGCCGTGAGCTTTGCAATCGAGACGCTTCCTGGCCTGTCATCTACTACGATACGTCTGTTGGCAATATCTGAAGCCGTCATTATTGGGGTGTTTACGGCTGAGTATCTTCTGCGTCTTTATTTCAGTCAGAAAAAACTGTCTTTCGTCTTCAGTTTTTATGGCCTGATTGATTTGGCGGCTGTTCTGCCGTTTTATTTAGCGCTGGGACTGGATCTTCGATCGCTCAGAATATTCAGACTCGCGCGACTTGCGATTCTCCTCAAAATTTTTCGGTTCAGTAAGGCCGCAAGACGTTTCCAGCTCGCATTTAAACTGGTGAAGGAAGAAATTCTGGTTTTTGGCCTGTTTTCTCTCGCACTTATTTATCTGAGTGCGGTGGGTATCTACCACTTTGAGCATGAAGCACAGCCCGAGGTTTTTGTTTCCGTATTTGATGGCATTTGGTGGGCGACTGTAACGTTGACAACGGTTGGCTATGGGGATGCTGTCCCCATTACGACCGGCGGGAAGGTGTTTACCTTTTTTGTGTTTATAGTGGGGTTGAGTATGATCGCGGTTCCATCAGGCTTGGTGGCTTCAGCATTATCAAAAGTTCGAGAGTTAGAGAAATGAAACGTTTCAGCACCTTGTTTTATCTTGGCATCACCTGGTTGATGGCCGCTTGCGCCAGTTCGTCGACTAGCGGGATCGATCTGACCGTGTCGCGCGGGGACGCAACAGCCGCATACTCTGGAAGTTACATTGGCACGATTTCGTTAACGTCTACGGCCGATGTGGTGGGGATAGGATCTTCGACTGATCAGCGAATAGAAACCGCGCTAATCGAGGTGACAGCAGATGGCTTGGTATTCCTCAACGTGCGAAATGTGACCATGACAGGCGTCGTCGATAACAGTGGAAATTGGGGCGTTCAGGCCTCCATTAACGATCTTAGCTCATTAATTAGCGCAGAAAATATTTCTAATTTAAACAACGCGGGGTGCTCTCTTGCTACGAAAGCGGCTCGTATTCAAGGTGTGATTAGTCCACCTGCCATGCAGGGTAACGTCAGTGGCTCGATCAAGTGTAAGCGTGCGGGTTTGACGGTGGCGACGCTTGCCACATCGGGTACGCTGACCGCGAATCGTTAGTCAAATGGATAGCGTATTTGCGGGTTGTGGTTATGTGGGACGTCAGGTCGCGCGGCGTGAGCGAGATTTAAGCGGACGTGTTTTTGCGGTTGTTCGCAGCCCCTCTAGTGCCGAACAATTAATTCGTGAGGGTATTCAGTCGATAGCACTCGATCTTGAGGAAATTTCTGCCCTTGAATTCTCGTTGTCCGATAAAGTGCTTTATTGGTTTGTGCCTCCACAGCCTGAGGGTATGCAGGATCGGCGGTTACGAAGATGCCTTGAGCTTGCCGCCCAGATTGGACAGATCCCCAAGCGAATTGTGCTCATTAATACGACGGGTGTTTACGGCGATTGTCAGGGGGATTGGGTAACGGAGACCCGCCCTCGTAGACCTCAGACGGGTCGGGCGACGAGACGAGTTGATGCAGAAGATTTTGCTCGGAGTTGGTGCGATTTTCACGCCGTTACTTTAGTGGTCTTAAGGGTGCCGGGCATATATGGTTTCGGCAAACTTCCGCTTGATCGAATTAAAAACGCCCGGCCGGTTCTGGCACCTGAGCTGTGTCCCTGGAGTAACCGTGTACACGTGGAAGATTTAATTACTGCTTGTATGTCGGCGGCTCGGATTAAAGCGCCGGCGCCGGCTTACAATATAAGTGATGGTCATCCATCCACAATGACTGATTTTTTCTTCAAAGTGGCTGATGCCGCAGGATTACCTCGCCCCCCGATTCTGACAACCCAAGAAGCTTCGGCACAACTCAGTAAAGAGATGCAGTCTTATCTGGCAGAATCCAAAAGAATCGATAACACACTGATGAAGGAGCATCTTGGTGTGGTGCCGCGCTTTCCAGACCTGGAGCGTGGGCTGAATGCTATTTTCTCTGGTCTTGCTAACGACGGATAAGGGATTTCTTAAGCGGATCTACTTGTTTTGACGTGGAAATGTGCTCGCGCTCCGGCTGGTATTTCTAGCGTTCATATGATTCTCGCCGAGCGGATTCGGAGAGGGGCACAAGAAACTCCAGCGGGTTATCAAGAATCGCATTGCGTGCGTCCTCAAGCGATGTACAGCCCGCATAACTGACGGCTGAACGCAGGTGACCTCGAATGCGGTGCAGAATATCAACAACGCTACCCCGGTAGGGCACCTGAATTTCCTGACCTTCCGGCGGGGTGGCGAGTGCTTCATCAATCGCATCTGAATCCTCGGAGTCATACAGCGATTCCATTACGGCTTCGGGAGAGGTCATTCCCCTGTAGATTTTTTTCTTGGTATGGGAGGCAGGATCTTCGATTACTCGCCCGGGCGCCTCGTCTGTGCCCGATAGAGCACTTCCCAGCATCACGGTGTCGGCGCCACAGGCAAGCGCGAGGAAAATATCTTTGTCGTAACGGACTCCGCCATCCGCCATGATCGAGATTTCACCCCCTACTTCACACCACGCTTCGCGAATCGCTTGCAGTTGGGGAACGCCGGCCGCAGTTTCCAAGCGGGTTCGACAGCCTCGCCCCGGACCCACACCTACTTTTACGGCATCGGCGCCGATATCCGCCATAAAGCGTGCCCCTGCAGCAGTCGCAATGTTTCCGCAGACAAGCGGCGTAGTGGGAAATTCGGCCCTGAGTTTTTCAATGCCGGTTTGCATGATTTGTGAATGCCCATGAGCAATGTCGACAAATAAAGAATCAGCACCCGCAGACAATAACGCTGTGGCGCGCTCCATGAAATCCCCCGCACATCCGACGGCCGCACCAGTCAAAAGTCGACCTTTTTCGTCTTTACTGGCAAACGGTCGCTCACGAAGGAAGCGCACGTCTTTTCGGGTAATGAGGCCACAGATTCGATGCTCTTGATCTATCAGCGGCAACCTTTCAATGCGGCCTTCAAACATGATTTTTGCGGCTTCCTCGGTTGCGACATCCGGAGGCGCGGTCTTCAATCTCGAAGTGGGCGTCATGAACGTTTCGACACTTTCCTTATCCCGAGACCGATCCCAGGGAATATCCCGGCGAGTCAGAACACCTGCCAAAATTCCACTTCCGGCTTTTGTTTCAATCAATATCCCGTTTATCTTATGGCGTCGTGCAAACAGTCGAGCCTCTTCAATTGTTGACCCCACTGGCAGCGTTCGGGGTTGTTCAATGACTGCACTGTGACTTCGTTTGACGCGACTGAGCGTTTCACACTGGCGCTCAATGCTTTGGCCACGATGAATAACACCAAGACCGCCTTCGAGCGCCATGGTCTCTGCCATGTCTCCCCCAGTAACGCTGTCCATATTCGAGGAAACGATGGGGAGATCAAGCGCGATATGCTGAGTGAGCCTTGACCGTAACGGGATGCCAGCACGCGTTGAGGTGATTCCTTTTTGCGGTCTGAACAAAAAGTCATCAAACGTTTTGCCAATCCATTGAGGATCGAGAAGATTGGAAGCCATGATTTAAGGTCGGTTAGGCATGACTCTTTTGAGACACGCGGGATGAAACAACGTCAAATCATAAGACGGTAGCCGGTAACTCTCAAGCGATCATGACTTTAAGCGGCGTTGGGATGCCATCCCGCATCTGCCCAGAGTTGTCCACTGACCGCGGAGTTCCGAATCATGAAGCAGATTGCGTCAGCAATTTCTTCAGGTCGAATCAGGCGTCCGAGCTGAGTGTCCGGCAGAATATTTTTTTCGACAAAACCCTCAGGCATGCCCTGGAGAAGGGGTGTATCTACAAAACCCGGATGAATCACCCCCGTTCGTACGCCATGAAACATGGCTTCCTTAGTCAGTGTTGACGCTGCACCTTCGAGTCCTGCTTTTGTGCTCGCGTAAGAGACCTGGCCTCGATTTCCCTGTGAGGAAACCGATCCAATAAAAATAATAGTGCCCTGAACAGTTTCTTCGGCTCGCCATTTTTTAAGCCCTCTCTGATTCCGATCGACGGCGATTCTGGCAATCATCTCCATTGCCCAATAGACTGGATGAATCAGATTGACCTCTAAGACCTGACGAAATATATCGACCGGATATATGTTTGCAACACTACTTTCGTGATCAATTTTCACGGCCAATCGATCACGAAAAATACCAGCTGCCGGGACAACAATTTGCGCAATGCCGTAACGCTCAGTGACCAAGTCAAAAACACTTTGCCGAAACGTCTCGTCGGTAACATCCCCTGCGCAGGCGATCGCGACTTCTTTGCCGGCATCAATGTTGATTTCCTGGGCCAGTGTTGTTAACGATTCCTCATTGATATCAACCAACGCGATGCCTTTTACGCCTTGGTTGATCAATTCAAACGCAGTGGCCCGGCCAATGCCGCTAGCCGCGCCCGTTACAATGCCGACCTTGTCTTTTATCTGCATGCCGCCTCCCGACGATTTGAGGCTGGGTAGGGTACCCTTGAGTCGCCTCAGATAGGCGATAGATGGTGCATCGCAACAATAATAATGTCAACTTGAAAAAGGGGTTTACTCGAAAATATTTATTATTTGATGCCGATAAAAAGAATCTGATCAAACGGCGTCAATCTGAAATTTCTGCGTCGCACCATTAATAATTCGAGATTAGATTAAACGATGACTGTAACTGCAAGACCGATCAGGATGACGCCAAAAAGACGGTCGAGCAGACGGGCTTTAGCCCGAAGACGATTGATAACCATCGAATGGGACAAGACAAGCGCGACAATGATGTACCAAAGCGCATCAACTACACCTGCAGTAAGCGCCATGATAAATTTTTCGGCCATACCTGCTTCAGATCGAACAAATTGACTAAACAACGCGAGAAAAAACAGCGCAATCTTTGGATTCGCGATGGCGATGAGAAACCCGTCTCGAGCAGGTGAAGTTTTAGGGAGACTTTGATCCGTATTCAGCACATCTTTCATGCCGGCCTCACTTCGCAGACTGCGAATGCCAAAATAGATCAGAAGTGCTGCGCCACCAAAACGCAAGGCATCAAACAGGGCTGGCGTTTGTTGGATTAAAAGCCCGATACCGGCTGCGGTGAGTCCAGCCCAGATCACGATTCCGAAGCCATGACTGATGCCAGTGATTACGCCATCCAGCCGCCCGCCCGAAAGGGTATTTTGCACAACGACGGCGAGACTCGGTCCGGGTGAAATGGCGCCGAAGATACAGATCAGCGTCATCGACAGCCATAATGTCAGTGGCATAAATATATTCTTCGACTACAAAATCTTAGAGTAATCGTTTACGTGATTAAATGTTAGGGGTTGAAAGGAGGAATCCGTGATTACATTTATCTTGTACAGCCGAGCGGGCTGCCATCTTTGTGAAGACATGCAGATCCATTTAAGCTCGCTTCAAAACGACTATTCGTTCGCTTTAGAGGTGAGAGACGTCGATCAAGACCCGGAGTGGGCCGAAAAATTTAACGACAAGGTGCCGGTGTTGTTTTGGGGCGATCAGGAAATTTGCCGTTATTTTCTCGATCTCGTAAAATTTAAAGATATATTTTTAAAAAATAACACATAAAAACATATACTTATAAAATTATTCGAATAATTTAAATTAATTGGTATCATTCGTTGCCGAATTTTTTGGCAATGTCGCGTATGTTTTTTGAAAACCGTTGGCTTGAAAGATATTTTCTCGATCGAGCCGTATCAACGATTTTTTTCCTGTGTGGTTTAGGCCTGATCTTCGTCGTTTCAGCATGCTCGGATCGTTCCTCATCGACCTCATCAAGCGTCGCTCAGACGCTTGATGCTGGGGAAGAAACAAGTCTTTTCGTGATTCCTGAGGTCAAAGATCTGCTTTTCGAGGATGCGGTGGCACAGTTAAGACAAAGCGGCTTCTCTGGAGAGATATCCCGAACCAGTAACGGCAAATGCCAGAGTGGTGATAGTCAGGGGAAAGTCTACAAGCAGTTGCCCGGGGTGCATGAGAGCGTAGTTTCATCTGCCGGGATTCATCTGTTTGATGGCTGTTTTGATGTCCGGTTCGTTGTTTCAGAAGGGGGGCTTTTTCAGCCGATAATTGACTCGCCCGATGAGCGTACAGGAGAGGATAGCCGGTTTAATATTAGCGCTTACAACAGTCTCGATTTTTCTCTCCTCCCCAATCAGGGCTATGAGGTTAGCCAACTTAAAATAAATGGGCAAGCGATGACCTTGACAGCCTCGCATGTATATCGCCTCTCGGAGATTACAGCAGACCAGAAAGTTGAGATAAGTTTCTCCCCGGTTCCGGAACCGGAACAAAAAACAGTCGCTACGTTTACCATCAGGGCGAACGTACTGTTCGGAGACTGCGCAATTTCTCCTTCGGGAGATGTTGTTTTGTCCGCTGGAGAGAGCCAGATTTTTAAAATTACATCGGGCACTTTGATCAATGTGGTCAATGTCGATGGCGTCATGGATGCCGCCTGTAGTAACGTCGCGAGCTGTTCGTACACGTTTGCCAACGTTTCGCAGAACCACGATTTGGACGTGATTTGCAATTAAGGCGGCCGCGGCAATCGTTATGGGTCATCCTTTTTCAAATTTCAAATTCGATTGCGATTTGGCGCGAGGATAAAACTATCGCAGTTCTTTACCGGAAGAAAGAAGGTCGTCGTCTTTACGAGATCCGAGCCGCGGGTTCGACTCGTCGTCTTTACACTGACGGAGTACTTCATAGTCAGTTTAATCCTCGGCGACTGATCACCGGCAGCGTTTGGGATCTTCTTTGGCTGGGTCTATTTTTTCGACCCGATCCGAATCCCAAGCGGGTGCTTGTCCTGGGATTAGGTGCGGGCACGGTTGTGCGGCAGTTGCAGACCCTTTTCCCGTTTGTACAAATTATCGCTGTGGAGATTGACCCTGTTCATATTGAGCTTGCTGAGTTGCATTTTGGTGTTGATATGGGTCGGGTGAAGATTTTCCAAGACAGTGCTCAAGCATTTATTGCCGGTTATCGAGGTCCAAAATTTGATCTGATCATTGATGATCTTTTTTCGGGCGCGGCCGGGATTCCGCACCGGGCGGTAAAGTGTTCCGGACCCTGGTTATCAAGACTTGAAAAATGCTTAATGCCCGAGGGTTTTCTGGCAATAAATTTTGCTGATTTCGCAGAACTCAAAGAGTCGGCAGTGTTTAAGTGCCTCGGGGATGGCAGTCGATTTAAAAGCGGTTTTGAGCTACGATCGCCTTCAACCGAGAACGTAATTGCCATACTGATGCCGGAGTCAATGTACAGCGTTGATCTTCGGCGACATTTATCCGAAACGCCGGTGCTTTCGAAAGCCCTGGAAAAAGGACAGTTGCGATACCAGGCGCGACGACTACGCGTTTAGCAACGTGGCACCAAACACCCTGTTGAAATTGAGGTGACAGATGCGCGGATGTGTGCCCCCTGATGCACAAACAGACGTCTCAAGTGAGCATTGGGCTATTATCCATATGCCTGGGCGGAACCGGAAACGCTATCCGGCTAATTGTGTGCAGATTGTGGCGACCGAAAAGGAGGCCAGAGCGGGCGCCAAACCCGCGCAACGACTGTTTCCTGCAAAGGTGTTGGGTCCGTCTAAATCGTCCGAGGGTCAGATTATTTACTATCTCGTCGAGTGGATCGCCCCGTCTTAATCGAGTTCGCCTATAACTTCTTTAATTGTGCGAGAGCATCGAGCGCTCGTTTTCGACCTGCATCAGGCTGAATGAGCGGCGCCGGGTAATCTTTGCCAATCTCGAGGTTTGCATCTTTAAGCACCTCCGCTGGAGCCAGCCACGGGGTGTGCAGATATTTTTTTGGCAAATCCATGAGTTCGGGTACCCACTGCTTGATGTAATCCCCGTCTGGATCGAATTTCTGTCCCTGAAGCACCGGATTGAAAACACGGAAATAGGGTGCGGCATCTGCGCCGCAGCCCGCCACCCACTGCCACCCCGCCGAATTGCTCGCGAGATCAGCGTCCACCAATGTGTCCCAGAACCATTGCTGCCCGTGTTTCCAGTGGACCAGAAGATGTTTGACAAGCACGGACGCTGCGACCATTCGCACCCGATTGTGCATCCATCCGGTTTGCCAGAGTTGACGCATGCCGGCGTCAACAATTGGAAAGCCGGTACATCCTTTTTGCCAATCCGCGAGCGCATTGTCATCTTCGATCCATGGGAACTTTGAAAACTCTGGCCTGAAGCTTTTCTCAGGCATTTGAGGGAAATGAAACAAAAGATGTGCGCAGAATTCGCGCCACCCAAGCTCGCGCTGAAAGGACAAGGCGCCTTCGCTGGTCAGGTTCTGTTGATTGGTCGCGGCAAAAGCCTGAGCGGCGCTGATGTTTCCAAAATGGAGGTAAGGGGATAGACGTGAGGTGTTATCTTTCGCTGGGTAGTTGCGATCCTGTTCATAATCAGGCGCGCGATGTACAAAGTTGGAAAGAGCCGCTTGCCCGCCGTCTTCGCCCGGTTGCCATACCGAATCGAATTGTTTCCCCCAGTTGGGTCGTTCTGGAAGCAAATTCCATGAGTCAAGGGATTCACTCTCCAAAGCGGTTTGAGAGAATACGGGCATCGACGACTGTTGAACGGCCCGCATGCTGGCTTGGGCTTTAAGACAATTTTTCCAAAACGGGGTGAACACCCGAAAAGGTGTACCGCTCTGGCTTTTAATCTCGGCGGGATCAAAAAGTAAATTGCCTTCAAAACCCTCTGAGCCGATCGCGTTTTTTTCCAACTCAGCGCGCAACAATAATTCATCCTTACGATCTGAAGGTTCGATTGCATTCGTCCAGTAGACGGCAGAGGCCCCGCTTTCTATTGCAATACTGGTTATTTCCTCGGCGGGATTACCGCTGCGAAGTACTATTTTTCCACCCGCATTTTGAACTTTTTGGCTGATCTCACGCAAACTATGATGAAGCCACCAGCAACTGGCGGCACCCGGCAGCCAGGGGCGATCGGTTGCCGTATTCCGGATAAAACAAAGAATAACAGGACGGCCGTTCGCGCCCGCCGCTGCTAGTGCGGGGTGATCTTTCAGCCTCAACTCTTGTCGCAACCAAACGATAACGGGAGATTTCATGACGATACCGGGACTTTCGAGAAACAGAGTGTAGCGCCGGCGGTGCAAATTTATGTCGTGTTACCGTTCATTCACATTGGCGATGACAAAATAGTAAATATGAATATGATCGCTTCTCATTTACTAATTGCATCCGCGGCCTGGTGCTTAGCGCTTTCCGTTGTCGCCTGGTTTTTCAGCGTCGTCCGCAGAGATGCGGGTATCGCCGATGTTTTTTGGCCGTGGTTCAGCGTGGGTAGCGCTGTGGTCTACGCGCTGGATGCATGGCCGCTGCCTGCAATATCTCTGGGATTTCTGGGTCTTCTGGCGGTTTCTGCGAGCCGTCTTTCCCTCGCCGTCATTCGGCGAACTCGTCGAGCGGGTGAGGACCGTCGATACTCTGATATCCGAAACCAGTGGGGGAAGGGGTTTGCGATAAAAAGTTTGCCCGGTATTTTCCTAATGCAGGGACTGATGGGTTTTACGCTAGCGGTGCCACTGGCTTACGCCGTCACGGGATTTGAAAATGCGTCGATCTTAAGTTTTCTATTTATCATCATATGGTCTTCAGGTTTCTTGGTCCAGGCGGTCGCAGATCGTCAACTTGCCGTATTCTCACGCACCGATGATGGAACCGGCGTGCTTTCGACTGGCCTTTGGCGATACAGTCGCCATCCTAATTATTTCGGCGAGCTTTGCATGATTTGGGCTATTTTCGCTCTGGCCGCTGCGAATGGCGGCGTTTGGACCCTGTTTGCACCGCTTTTGATGACCTGGTCTATCTTTCGATTTACCGGTATCACGAGAATGGAGGACGGTATATCGTCACGACGGCCTGGATATGAGAGTTATATGAAGAAAACGAGCGCCCTAATTCCACTCCCACCGCGTAAACACGTGTAGATTCACGCTTGATTGACTCTCAAAGTTGACAATACAAGCAGTTTTTTAACGAAAAAGGTGTCCATATGGAAGTGCAAAGCAAGGGAAGCGTATTGTTGGTTGAAGACCATCAGGATATCGCGGAATTGGTCTACGACTACATGGAAGGCGAGGGCTACGAACTTGACTATGCGCCGGATGGCGAAGTCGGCATCAATCTTTGTGCGCAAAATGAGTACGATGCGATCATCCTGGATTTAATGCTTCCACGAAAGGACGGTCTTTCCGTATGTCGCGAACTTCGCGACAAGATGGGAAAGACCACACCGGTATTAATGCTAACCGCTCGCGATACTCTGGAAGACAAGTTGAAAGGATTTGAACTCGGTGCCGACGATTATTTGGTCAAGCCTTTTGAGATACAGGAGTTAGAGGCCCGGGTTCGTGTGCTGATCAAGCGGGGCCATGCCTCACCGTCGACCACGGATTCCTTGCAGGTCGGCGGGATTGAGTTTGATCAGCAGTCGTTGGTGGTGACGCGCGATGGCCAGGAACTGGTGCTTTCCCCTATTGGCTTTAAGCTGCTTAAAATCCTGATGGAGCGGTCGCCATCGGTCGTGTCGAGACAAGATATTGAAAGAGAGATTTGGGGGGATATGCTCCCAGATAGCGACACACTTCGCAGCCACATGTATAACCTTCGTAAAGTCATTGATAAGCCGTTTGACTCAGCCTATTTGCAAACACTACCCGGAATTGGCTATCGATTCTGTGAGCCCGATGCCGCCCATTAGGGCAGGAATTGTCCGACGCTTCACCCGCGTCGTTACCTTTCAACTCCTTCTCGTCGGATTAGCGGCGGCCCTCGGGACGTGGGGAGCCGGATGGATCATGAAAGAGATGCTCGTTCGGCAGGCACTTTCCACCGAGGCCGAGTATTTCTGGTCCGCTCGTGCTAATGATGATGCATTTCCGGCGCCCGATACCCGAAATTTAACCGGGTTCCTTTCGGGCTCTCCTGAGCTACCGGACGATCTCCGTTCATTGTCAACCGGCTTTCACGAAATGCCGAGCCCGGATCATTTTTCGGTTGTTCATGTGTCCGAGCGAGGCGGTGAAAGACTAACGCTCATATTTGAAGGCGAGCAGGTTCGGTCATTGGCACTTTGGTTTGGACTCGTTCCTCTGATGATTGTATTGGTAATTGTTTATGTTTCGCTTTATCTGGGCTATCGCTTCTACCGAGGGTCCGTTTCTCCGGTTGTCCGGCTTGCGCATGAAGTCGAGAATCTCCAGCTCGAATCAACCCAGCATCCGGATTTTGATGTCTCTGACCTGCCCCAAGGTGCTGATCGAGAAATTATGGTGTTGAGTGGTGCGCTTAAACATTTGGTTGAAAGGGTTAAGGAATTTATTGCGCGCGAGCGCGAATTTACGCGTGACGTGAGTCATGAATTACGAAGTCCTTTGACGGTGGTTCGCGTGGCCTGCGATGTCGCATTAAAAGAGCCGTCGCTGGATGATCGGGTTCGAAAATCAATCACCAAAATACATCGAGCAGCAGCGCAGATGACAAATCTGATCGAAGCTTTTTTATTGCTCGCAAGAGAGCCCGATCGACACATTGAATCGAGCGTCGTTTGTTTAAACGATCTGCTGATGGAAGAGATTGATCGCGGGCGGACGCTTCTTGAGGGACGTTCTGTTTCTATCGAAACAAGTTTTTCTGACCGAATTATGGTTCGGGCACCTGAGCGGGTGCTTTCTGTATTGCTCGGCAACTTACTGAGAAACGCCTGTACCTATACAGACGAAGGAACAGTAACCGTGTCGATTTCAGGGCACTGCGTTACAATTGAAGATACCGGGATCGGAATGTCAACACATGATCAGGATGTGGCGTTTCATGCCTTTAGCCGAGGAAGTCAAGCTAGACCGGGTGGCCACGGTGTGGGACTTAATATAGTGAGAAAGTTGTCAGAGCGATTCGGCTGGCCTGTTAGTCTTACTAGCAGTCCGGGAAAGGGCACAAAGGCTGTTGTTGAATTTCCCGATGCCTTATGAGCAACTTAGACCAGATAATTTCGTGACTGACACTGAAGAAACCTCCGAAGACACTCCTTCCCGTTGGCAGACCTTCGTTTTTTGGCTCGTTAATGACGCGCGCTATCTAGAGCGCACACGTTTTAGACCGCCACGCTCGCTCGACCTGTGGCGATTGATTCCGTTCTTAGCAATTCATCTTGGATGCTTCGCTGTTATCTGGGTCGGCTTCAGCTGGTTTGCGGTGGCGCTTGCTTTGTTGCTTTATTTGGGCCGGATGTTCCTGATTACTGCGTTTTACCATCGGTTTTTCGCACATCGCGCCTTCGAGAGCAGTCGTTCTTTTAGACTATTGGTGGCAATACTTGGGTGTACCGCGGGTCAGCGAGGTCCGATCTGGTGGGCCAGTCACCATCGACAGCATCATCTTCACTCCGATACCGAGCTCGATCCGCATTCCCCTCAGACCGATACATTCTGGTTTAGTCATGTGCTTTGGTTTTTGACGCGAGATGCATTTCCGATTCGCTGGAAACAAGTGAAAGACCTAAAAAAGTGTCGCGAACTGGTCGTTTTGGAAAGACTGGATTGGGTACCACTAATGGCGCTCGGATTGCTTTGTTTTTTTATTGGAGAGTGGGTGCAATCGTCATATCCCAGCCTTGAAACGAGTGGCTGGCAGACACTAGTTTGGGGATTTTTCATTTCGACCACTGCGCTTTATCACGCAACGTATACCATCAATTCTTTGGCGCATCGTTATGGGCGTCGACGGTTTGATACGCCGGACCATAGCCGAAATAATTTTCTACTTGCGCTGCTGACGCTGGGGGAGGGTTGGCATAACAACCATCATCGTTACCCAGGTGCGGCTCGGCAAGGATTCTATTGGTGGGAAGTTGATTTGTCCTACATGGGTTTAAGAGTGTTGAAGACTTTTGGTTTGGTTTGGAACCTGCGACCGGTACCCAGCAAGATTCTTGAGGCCGGTCGGGCTCGACGTTGAAAGTCGCTGTTGTGGGGGCCGGGGTATCAGGCCTGGTTTGTGCGCTCGGACTAAAACGCGATCACCAAGTCACCATATTTGACGCAGATCATCGCGCGGGTGGGCATGCCAATACGCGTGTTGTGAAAGAAAACGGTCGGTCTATCGGAATCGATA
The DNA here is from genome assembly GCA_016776875.1 of Gammaproteobacteria bacterium. GTDB lineage: Bacteria > Pseudomonadota > Gammaproteobacteria > Arenicellales > UBA868 > UBA868. Next base: position 13,250 of record JADHSN010000005.1, read on the forward strand.
CCGGCTTTATTGTTTTTAACTTCAAAAATTATCCTCATCTCAGCGGGTTATTTGATCGCTTAGGGGTTTCCTCCCAACCTTCGGATATGAGTTTCAGCGTCCGTTGTGAAAAAAGTGGATTCGAGTTCAGTGGTTCAAATCTGAACACTTTTTTTGCACAACGAAGGAACTTGTTCCGACTAGAGGCATGGCAATTGCTGCGATCTATTTTTGCTTTTCATCGCGACGGTAATGACGCCCTTAGGACAGATATAAGCGATGAGATTACCGTTGGCGAGTTCGCGAAGTATCGAGGCTATCGCCAGAATCTGATTGAACACTATTTATTACCGCTGGGCGGCGCGCTATGGTCGTGCTCCAGTGAATCTTTCAGTCAATTCCCTGTGCGTTTTTTTCTGGAGTTTCTTCGCAACCATTCGATGCTGCAGATGGAGGATCGACCGGTCTGGAGAACCGTCTCTGGGGGATCGCAACAATATGTGAAAAAGATAGTGAAGCAGTTGGAAAGCCAATTGCAGCTGGACCATTGTGTATCCCGCGTGACCCGCGTCGGCACGGGCGTTGACCTTGAATTTCATAATGGTAAACGCGAACATTTTGATGAGGTCGTGCTTGCTACGCATGCGGATACCAGTCTTGATCTGATGCAGGGGCCTGATGCGGAGGAGTCTGAAATCCTCGGCGCTTTTCCTTATCAGGATAACGTGGTCACACTGCACACGGATACCCGTGTGTTGCCCAAAGCGCAACGCGCGTGGGCCAGTTGGAATTATCGCGTTCGTGAGAATGCTTCAGCAGGTACCGGTGTCACCTACAACATGAATAAGTTGCAAGCGCTTGATGCGAAACAGACCTATTGTGTTTCGCTAAATCAACACGATGAACTAGATCAGGATCGTATTTTGCGCCGTGAGGTCGTTAGGCATCCGCTGTTTACCCCAGGTCGCGACGAATTTCAAAAACGTCACCATCAGGTGATTCGCCGGCGGGCGATCAGCTTTTGTGGTGCGTATTGGGGGTTTGGATTTCATGAAGATGGTGTGCGCAGCGCGATTGCGGTTTGCGACGCTTTTGGTGTCGAGCGCCCATGCTGAATAGCAAGGTTTACGTGGGCCGTGTTTGCCATACTCGTATATGGCCTCAGCGGCATCAATTTTGCTATCGCCTGTTTATGCTCTATCTGGATCTTGATGAGATTCCGGATGTGTTTGACGCCTTTTGGTTATGGTCTGCACGCTCCACAGCACTTGCGCGCTTTAGGCGCTCTGATCATACGGGTAATCCGTCGCATTCCCTTGACCAGAGTATTCGTCATCTTGTTGAAAGTCAGTCCGGCGATAGGCCGGGCGGACGAATTACATTGCTAACGCACCTGCGTTATTTTGGTTATTGCATGAACCCGGTTAGTTTTTATTTTTGCTGGGATGACTCAGGGCAGAAAGTGACACATGTTGTTGCTGAGGTAAACAATACCCCTTGGGGTGAGCAGCACTGTTACGTGCTGAAATGTCCTGAAAATGTAGCGTTGGGCGAAAAAAATTTCGAGTTTGACAAGGTTTTTCACGTTTCGCCTTTTATGGAGATGAATCAACGCTATCACTGGCAGTTTTCACAGCCGGACCACGGCTTGGAGGTGACAATGCGCTCGTTTCAAGAGGGTCATTTAATGTTTTCTGCCAATCTATCGATGCAAGCCAGACCGATCACAAGCCGGAATTTGGCGCTTTGCCTCCTGCGTTTTCCAATAATGACCGCCCGTGTTGTCGTCGCGATTTACTGGCAGGCAATGCTACTGTGGCTAAAACGTATCCCGTTTGTGCCGCATCCCAAATCCAATATTTAATAGCATTCCTGATGATGAGTGATAATGCGAGAACATTTTTGGAACCTTCGAATGCGGCGGAACTCTCGTGGTTTCAGCAACAATGCCGGCGCATGTTGTTTCGTAGGCTGTCAGACCTGAATGGTCGACTGGTGATTGAAGAGGCAGGGATCTCGCATTCATTTGGTGACGATATGGGTATCAGTGCCCATATTGAAGTAAAAGATCCCGATTTTTTTTCCGACATCGCTTTGCGCGGTAGCCTGGGCGCCGCAAAAGCGTGGATGGATGGAACGTGGTCTAGTCAAGACTTAACACAGGTGTTCGCAATTCTGGCCCAGAATCCAGCGCTCACTGACGGTTTTGATCGGGGATGGTCTCAAGTCGCAGCACGAGCCGCGAGCCGGTTTCATGAAAAACGACGTAACTCCCCTAGGGGCAGTCGTCAAAATATCGCCGATCACTATGATCTCGGCAATGCGCTGTTTGATCTGTTTCTGGATCGATCAATGAATTATTCCAGCGCATTCTTCAATTCCGACCGTGACTCACTTGATACAGCCGGGCAGAACAAATTAGAGCGGATTTGCAACAAGCTTTCGCTTGATGCCTCTCATCACGTCCTTGAGGTCGGTTGCGGATGGGGCGGGTTTGCGATTCATGCAGCCTCTCGATTCGGATGTCGAGTGACGGGTATTACGATTTCGCAAGAACAATTTGAGTTCGCCAAAGCGAAAGTGATCGAGGCTGACTTGACAGATCAAGTTGAGATTGTGCTTTGTGATTATCGGGATCATCAAGGTCAATATGATCGCGTGGTTTCGATTGAGATGATAGAGGCGGTGGGACAGGAATTTTTGGGCGATTATTTTTCGAAAGTTCAATCGTTTTTGAAGGATAACGGCGCCGCTTTATTGCAGGCGATCACAATGCCTGATCAGCGATATGCGCAATATCTCAAAGGCTGTGATTTTATTCAGCGGTATATATTCCCCGGGAGTTGTGTGCCATCTTTAGGCGCGATCAATGAGGCCGTTCGTCAGCGCACTGATCTCAAATTGGTGGATCTTGAGGATATCGCGCCTCACTATGCAGAAACTTTGCGCCGGTGGCGGGACAATTTTAATGCGCATCGGGAAGAGATTCGGGCTTTGGGCTACCCTGAGCGTTTTATTCGACTTTGGAATTATTATTTTTGCTACTGCGAGGCGGGGTTCGACGAGCGTTATTTATCCGATCTTCAAATCGTACTGACCCGTCCGAAATGGCGTGGTGAGGTTCCCCGCCGCCTGGGTAACCGGAGTTCGTGTTGAGTCGCACTGTCATTATTAACTTTGTTGCCTTTCAAGCGGCCTGGTTTATTGCAGTGCTCGGCGCAGCCGGAGGTTATCCCTGGATGGGCCCGATCGCTGTTCTGGGTTGGATAGCCGCTTTTTGGGTTTGGCATCCACCAGCCCGGGATGACTTGGTGTTATTGGTAGGGGCTGGCTTGATTGGATTTGCGGCGGACTCTCTATCGGTACTGACCGGCGTGATCAGCTTTCCTCAGGCTGCGGGTCCCGGCTTCCCAACCACCATCTGGATGATTGCGCTCTGGATTAATTTTGCAGCGTCGATCAGGCACAGTCTCAACTGGATTCGGGGTCGATACGCATTAGGCCTGGTGTTTGGTGGCATTGGTGGACCGTTGGCCTATTTTGCGGGCGAAAAGATGGGAGCGCTTGTGATTCATTCCCCGTTGGGTGTGGTGCTGGCATGGGTAGTTGCGATGCCGCTTATGCTTTTGCTGGAACAAGCGTCAGACCGAAGCCTTTCGCGTCAGTCAGTCTCGGCTGACCGCTATGCTTTGGATACGGATCAGGAGAAATTATGAGCGTGTTTTCGCAATTCGCTTTTTGGGCAGTGGACTCGGGCTATGTGCCTGATCTCGCCATTCGGGCAGGCATACGGGCACTTTGTAGGCAACGACTGAAAGACATCAGCGTGTCAGATGAGCATTTGCCTCAACGTTTGCAGGGATTTATTCAAGATCTCGATCGGGCGCCTGTCGCCCCTCTTGTCGAGAAAGCAAACGAGCAACATTACGAAGTGCCAGCGCGATTTTTTGAGTGCGTATTGGGTACTCATCTGAAATACAGCAGTGCGCACTGGGATGGTGTCGATGCTTTGGATGATGCCGAAGCGCAGGCATTGACTTTGTCATGCGATCACGCCGGTCTTGAAGATGGGCAGGAAGTGCTGGAGCTCGGCTGTGGTTGGGGTTCGCTGACGCTTTGGATGGCAGCCGCATATCCAAATTCCAAAATAACAGCGGTCTCGAATTCTGCGTCCCAACGGGAATTTATTGAATCCCGGGCAATCGAGCGAAAGTTAACAAACCTCCAGGTGATTACAGCGGATATCAATCACTTGGCGCTGGATCAGAGTTTTGATCGCATAGTCTCGGTTGAGATGTTTGAACATCTTCGAAACTATCGCGAGATTTTTGACCGGGTAGGGGCTTGGTTGAAACCTGAAGGCCGGTTTTTTATGCATATTTTTTGTCATAAGACCATTCCTTATTTTTTTGAGGACAACGATGGATCAGATTGGATGAGCCGTCATTTTTTTTCAGGCGGAATGATGCCAAGTGCAGACCTCCCATTGAAATTTCAAGATTCGCTTTGCTTTGAAAAAAGATGGGACTGGAGCGGCGTTGAATATCAAAAAACGTCAGAGGCTTGGTTGAATAAATTAGACGCGGCTCATGATGATGTTTTTAATATTTTTTCTGAAACCTATGGGAGAGCAAACGCGAAGATGTGGGTGAACCGTTGGCGCGTATTTTTTATGGCATGTGCCGAGTTATTCGGAATGCACGGAGGAGATGAATGGCGGGTTTGTCATTATCTTTTTACTAAACGTTGAGGAGTTTGAGTGAAACAAATTTTTGGGCGCAAGAGCGCGTTAATAGCAGTCCTTATGGCGGCAGTCGGGACTGCCGCATGTTCTTTTCATGCCATGGCGGTTGAGCCACTTAAGCCCGTTGATTATGTGGACCTGGAGCGCTTTATGGGGCCTTGGTATGTGATCTCGTCGACGCCTACCTTTATCGATAAGGAAAGTTTTAACGCGATTGAGGAGTACACCCTCACGGACGACGGCACGATTCAAACAAAATTTTCATTTTTTGACGGCGGTTTTGATGGACCGCTAAAAACTTATCATCCCAAGGGGTTTGTGAAGGAAGATGGCTCAAATGCAGTGTGGGGCATGCAGTTTGTTTGGCCGATAAAGGCGGATTATCAGATCGTTTATCTCAATGACGACTACTCACGCGTCATTGTGGCTCGCGAAAAACGAGATCTCGTATGGCTAATGGCGAGGGAGCCATCGATTCCGGACGATGAGTATCAGGCGCTGTTAGCCCAAATTGTCGCGCTGGGTTACGAGGAGTCCAGTTTGCGCCTGACACCTCAGAAATGGGATTAGCGCCCGTCGGTGAAAAACCCGGTTCGGCTACAGGAAGCCTTTTTTTGGTCCTTCCTGGACAATGCTTTTCGATTCGAGAGTTAAAGCCCTGGCTGAATTGCACTTTTATTCTGTCTGAGTGCAGCTTTACGATTGTTGGAGAAAACCATCATCAACTCAAAATGGTGATGATGCTGGCGTCCTTGCGTGAGTACGCGGACACCCTCCGAACCGCCGGCGCGCAGGTTTGCTATTACCCTCTTGATGGGCTGGAAGGTGATACGTTTTTAGAGCAAATGAATCGAGCGATGAAAGCGGCGGGTAGTAAGGACCTTATCCATTTTGAGATTGAAGACCAACCGGCGGCTCAGGAAGTCAGGGATTGCGCAAATCATTTAGGGTTAAAAACCAGGATACTTCCCAGTCCAATTTTTCTTTGCTCTCGAGAAGGGTTCGCTGATTATTTGGCAAAAGAATCCCGCCCTCGAATGGTCAGTTTTTATCGCCAGCAACGGGTTCGTTTGGGCATGCTGGTTGATGAAGATGGTGCGCCGACCGGTGGTCAATGGAGTCTGGATGCGGAGAATCGGCGACCGTTAGCGAAGGCGGTTGAACCTCCACCGCCCAGTTTCCCGCGCCCCAGTCCGTCCACCCAGAAGGTGATGCGTTTGGTTGCGGAGCGTTTCCCGACTTATCCTGGTGATGCCAGTCGATACCAATACCCCGTTAATCATCGTCAAGCGAAGCGCTGGTTGGATGCATTTATAAAAGAGCGCCTCAACCTGTTTGGTGACTTTGAAGACGCGCTGACTACCCGCTCAGATGTTGTTTTTCACTCTTTGATCTCGCCTTTAATGAACTTCGGATTGCTCGATCCCCGACAAGTCCTGGCGGCAGTATTTAAGTTTCATCAAAAAAATCCGGTGCCGCTGAATAGTTTGGAAGGCTTTATTCGACAGGTGATTGGTTGGAGAGAGTTTGTGAGAGGCATTTATCATAATTTTGGTGATGAACAACGAAGCGGTAATTTTTTTGAACATTCCTCAGGACTGACCGATGATTGGTATAAGGGGACGACGGGTATTGACCCCTTGGATCATGTCATCCAAAAGACGCAATCTATGGGTTGGGCGCACCACATCGAGCGTTTAATGGTGGTGGGCAACCTGATGAATCTGGCTCGTATTCATCCACAAGCGGTTCATCAATGGTTTATGGAGATGTATGTTGACTCGGCTCACTGGGTCATGGGCCCTAATGTCTATGGAATGGCGCTTTTTAGCGACGGCGGGATTTTTGCGACAAAGCCCTATATTTGCGGTTCCAGCTATATCCGAAAAATGGGCGACTATGGAAAAGGCGATTGGTGTGACGTGGTCGACGGCCTGTATTGGCGTTTTGTGCATGACCATCAGGCGTATCTCGCAAAAAATCATCGAACGGCGATGATGCCAAGAAACCTGGCACGATTAAAGGCCGATCGTCGCGAGACTATTTTTAGCGCGGCAGATGATTTCCTGAAGCGAAAAACTATTATCCAGTCCGTCTGACATGCCATGGAATACGCTTCGGGGCGCGCAGAACCAAAGCAATATAAGGACTTTTTAAGAGGATCGAAAGATCGGGATAACTAGGTTTTTGTGATTGATCGGGTTCATCAGGGCAAAACTTGCTTAGGGTAGACTATCTTCAGTTTTAAACTTACTCAACCAAATTAAAAACTCATATGGCTAATCGTTTCGCTACATTTCTTTTATTATTTTTAGTTGGCACCGCCGCGTTTGCTCAATCTATTCCCCAGCAGGTGATCGATAAGGCCGCGACTCTTATTCCGAATACATTGCCAGATTCGGTTGAGACGACACCCGTGTCTGGCTTATATCAGGTCAGTTTTGGAATGCAGGTTGTTTACTTATTCGAAGACGGCAAGCATCTCCTCAGTGGTGATCTGATCAATTTGGAGGCGGGCGCTAATCTCACCGAAGACGCTCGAAAATCTGGACGCAAGTCGGTGATTGATAGCCTTGACGAACAGGGTATGGTGATTTTTACACCTAGCGAGACTCAAAGCACAATTACGGTGTTTACGGATACCGAGTGTGGGTACTGCGTGCGTTTGCATCAAGAATTACAGCAGATATTAGACGGCGGGGTTCGAGTTCGGTATCTCGGCTATCCGCGAGCCGGATTGGGTTCCGAGTCTCATAAGACATTAGTGTCGGTCTGGTGTGCCGAAGATCCCCAGGATGCGATGAACGATGCCAAAAGCGGGCAGCGGATCAAGCCGGTGGTTTGTGAAACGCCGATTGAGCAACACATGCAGGCCGCCGAGGCGGTTGGCGTTCGAGGAACCCCGACCATAGTGCTACAAGACGGCAAGCTGATCCCTGGTTATGTTCCTGCCGGTGAGTTAATTCCAATGGCCAATGCGGCGGCGCTCAATTAGTTTGTCTATGCGATTTATCAGGCACCTAGGCTTTGCAGGGGTCGTTTTGGCTGCGATGTTTTTTTTGGGCCTGAATAGTCCGATTGCTTCAGCCGGACAGGCACTTACCCCTGTTGATAATGAATTAATTTTCCGACCCGAGCTCGCGTTGTTAAATATCCAAGGCGAGCGACGAGACCTTGAGGATTACAAGGGAAGCGTTTTGCTGGTTAACTTTTGGGCAACCTGGTGTCCGCCCTGTGTTAAGGAGTTGCCCTCGATTGCCAAGGCACGAGAATTACTCTCTGATGAACCGTTTGATGTTTTAGTGATTAATGTGGGCGAAGATAAGACGCAAATCGAGCGCTTTTTGCGCACTCGTCTTGGCGGTGTTTTGAATCTAGAGGTATTAGTTGACGATAACCTGGTGGCGGTAAAAGACTGGAAAGTTCGCGCTTTACCAACAACCTATATTGTGGATCATACCGGTCGAGTCGTTTATTCCGCCATGGGCGAGCGTGATTTTTCAGAGGCTGTGGTTATTGATAAAATTCGCGAATTGATTCGGAAGATTCCGGGTTAACCTTTTGGCCCTGTAAATTACCGTCAACGTGATGAGATCGATCCGATACTTAATGCCCTTGCTGATTTTTGTGGTGATCGGGGGATTTCTTGCTGCCGGGCTAAAACTCGACCCCAGAGAAGTCCCTTCCCCCTTAATTGATAAACCCGCGCCCGCGTTTAGTTTGCCTCAGCTGTTGAAAATGGACGGCTTAATTGACACAGCGGACTTGAAAGGCGAAGTTTGGATACTGAACGTATGGGCGTCCTGGTGCGTGGCGTGTCGGGCTGAACATCCGCTATTGAATCAGTTCGCCGCTCGCCAGCTGGTGCGATTAGTGGGCCTGAACTATAAAGATGCGCCATCGGATGCACGTTCGTGGTTGCGGGAGCTTGGCAACCCTTATGATATTGTCGCGGTTGACCGAGAGGGTAAGGTGGGGATTGATTGGGGGGTATACGGAGTGCCCGAGACCTTTGTCATAGACCAATCAGGCTTGATTCGATACAAGCACATTGGCCCGCTTGATTTTAAATCCATAGAAGAGGATATTTTGCCTTTAATACAACAACTTAAAGGTTAAATAGTATGCACGCGATTAAGATCGTCGGGTTATGACATAATCGCCGGTCGTTTTCTGTAGCAAACCCCGAAACTATGACTCAACTGAAGCTCGGCGTTCCCAAGGGAAGCCTGGAAGAGGCGACGATTGCCTTGTTTCGTCAGGCCGGCTGGCAAATTCAGCCCCGATCCCGAAATTATTTCCCAACCATCGATGATCCGGAAATCTCCTGTGCGCTGGTACGTTCGCAGGAAATGGCAACTTATGTGTCCAAAGGGGTCCTAGATGTGGGTTTGACAGGCCTTGACTGGATTCTGGATAGTGGCGCGCAGGTTGAAGAGGTCTGTGACCTTATTTATTCGAAAAGCTCCGATCAGCCGTGTCGATGGGTGCTGGTTGTCCCGCAGGACTCGGATATTCAACGTCTTGAGGATTTACAGGGTAAACGTGTTGCAACCGAGCTTGTGAATTTTACCCGCACTTATATGCAGGAGCGGGGTATTGACTGTGAGGTTGAATTTTCATGGGGTGCGACTGAAGCTAAAGCGGTAGAGGGCCTGGTTGATGCCGTAGTGGAAATCACAGAGACCGGTAGCACAATCCGAGCGCACGGGCTGCGGATTGTATGTGATCTTCTGCACACTCATACCCGCTTGATCGCGAGTCCGGCTGCGATGGCAGATCCCTGGAAAAAACAAAAAATTGAAGATATTGCGTTACTGCTTCAGGCGTCCCTGGCGGCCCATCAAAAAGTCGCGCTTAAAATGAACGCACCGAAGGCCAAACTGGGCGAAATTACCGCTTTGCTGCCAAGCCTTCATGCCCCTACCGTGAGCGACTTAGCCGATACGGATTGGGTGGCGCTTGAGACGGTTGTCGACCGTGATCAGGTTCGTTCGTTGATCCCCGACCTTCGCAAGCGCGGTGCTGAGGGGATTCTTGAATACGAGCTGCGGAAAATAATCTAATCGACAAATAATCAGTTTCACGACTCCAGTCAAGGGATCAAGGAAAGCAGGCATGTATATTGATTTTGGGAAAATGACCGCCCAGCAGGTCTATATTACGATGACCCAGACAATCGTTCCCCGACCGATTGCCTGGGTGCTGTCCGAGAATCCCGATCAGAGTTTGAACCTAGCGCCGTACTCCTATTTCAACGCGGTTTGCAGTGACCCCCCGTTACTCATGATTTCAGCTGGATTGAAGCCTGATGGGGCGACGAAAGATACGCGCGACAACATTAGGGACCGGAAAGAGTTTGTCGTTCATATCGCAAGCCTTGACCAGCTTGATGAGATGAATGCCTCGTCCGCAAACTTTGCCCGCGATGTATCGGAAATTGAAGCCCTAGGACTTGAGACGGAAAAATTTGAGGGATCACGTCTTCCCCGACTTTCCTGCGCGAAAGTTGCCTTTGCCTGCAGCGTTTACGATATTCAAACTCTTGGCGATTCCTTGCAATCTTTAATCTTGGGTGAGGTTAAAGGGGTTTTTGTCGACGACGGCGCAATCGGGGAAGATGAAAAAGGGCGTTCCAAGATTCTTGCTGACAAGATCAATCCGATTGGTCGACTGGGTGCCAGCGAGTACGTTAGCTTTGGTGAGATTTTGACTCGTCGTCGACCGGATTGATGACATACGTCATAATCTTGTGCCAGTTCTTCGCGCTTGATCTGTTTCTGAAAATTTGCGAACTACTTTGATATCGGCGCGTTTGATGTAGGCTCTATAGGTGAGTCAGTTTTCAGGGCTGACGATGGCTCGCTCTCTGATGATCTATGTTTATTGGGAAGGCCGCGATCAAATTTCCTCGAAGGGGTCAAAGCAACCCAAAATAATGCTCAATTCGAGAGCAATAAGGTTCTAACGCTAAACGCCAGATTAGTGATATGTTCGAAGGGCACATGCGTGATTTATCTATCGCGGTATTTAAGGATTTGGGGCTAACTCACTGATCATAAACAGCAACTCGCACACCGATTGGAGCCAAGAGTTTTATGGTTGTTCACAGATCAGCCGATGCGGGTTACTTTGATCTTCACAGGGAAGACGAATTTCAGATAAAGCGGCTAACCAGACCTAAGTAGTTGAAAAAATGTTCGAAATTATATGCCTAAAAAATAGGCAAACTATAAAAGGCTATCTCAGGTCCCGAAAAAAGTTTTGGGATGATCTAGTTGTGCACAAAGTTATCCACAGAATATGTGCGCAAACCGAAAACCTCACTAACTCTCAATTATTTACGCGCGACAACTTGAGTGTGTCAAAAGCAGTTAGCGGTAAATTACTCATCAAGCGAACTTCTAATTAATGGCATCAGAAGAGAAGATTCTTCGAATCGCTTTGCCTGTGAAACTGCGGCGATTGTTTGACTACAAGGTCGAAGAAGGGCGGGCAGCGCCCCCGCTGGGTAGTCGAGTGCTTGTTCCCCTTCAAAAGCGTTTTGTTGTTGGAATTGTTTGTGACGTTTCAGACACAAGTTCGCTTCCAGATTCGAAACTTCGTCCAATAAAGAAAACACTTGATTCTGAAGCTGCACTACCGCCAGCGTTATTTGATCTCCTAAATTGGGCGTCTCGGTACTATCACCATCCAATCGGAGAAGTGATGCAGGCGGCCCTGCCGACTAAGCTCCGGCAGGATTGCGCGATTGAACCTGTGGTGCCAAAGCACTATCGTGTTCGAAAAGAGGGCTTAAGCGCACTAAGTCAGATTTCGGCGAGATCTCACGTTCAAAAGCGGGTGATCGAACTACTGGCGAATGCGGGCGCTGAGGGCTTGTCGGCTCGTGATATTGCCGAGCACGTGTCATCGGGCGCGTCTACGGCGCTTGGTCGCCTCGTGAAGCTGGAGTGGATAGAGACCTGTGATCCTCCGGCGTTGCCGAACGTTGAGGCTGGGTCGAGCATTGAGCTCAATTGTGAGCAGCTCGAGTCGTCTCTCACGATCGCTCGTTCAATAGGGTCTTATGCGCCGTATCTTCTGGAAGGCGTCACGGGTAGTGGCAAGACCGAGGTTTACCTCGATTGCGTAAAGAAAGTAGTAGCTGAAGGTAAGCAGGCACTCGTTCTGGTTCCAGAGATTTCGCTCACCCCTCAACTAATTAAGCGTTTTAGCGCAAATATCCCTGGAGGATTAGCTGTTTTTCATTCGGGTCTTACGGCGTTTCAGCGTCATCAATCATGGTGGAGATGTCGCCAGGGCGCGGCTTCGGTCATTTTGGGTACGCGATCAGCGATATTTGCGCCGTTTTGTCGACTCGGCCTTATCGTGGTTGATGAGGAGCACGATCTATCTTACAAGCAAAAGGAAGGCTTTCGTTATAGCGCTCGCGATGTCGCGGTGAAACGCGCGCAAATGTCCAAGATACCGATTGTTCTCGGCTCTGCGACGCCATCGCTAGAAAGTCTTGCTAATGCGGGCGCTGGCCGATATCAGCACCTCAGACTCTCAACGCGTCACGGGGGTAGCCAGATGCCGCGGGTTGCGGTGGTAGATGTCAATCATCAGTCGATAAACGAAGGTCTTTCTGCCGCGGTTGTCGAGGCGCTTAAAGATTGTCTTGCAAAAAGAGAGCAGAGTATTGTTTTTGTAAACCGAAGGGGTTTTGCACCTGTTGTCAGTTGCGCCGCTTGCGGCTGGCAGGCAATGTGTCAGCGCTGTGACGCAAGGCTTACGCTTCATCGTCGATCGCAAAGACTGATTTGCCATCATTGTGGGAGCCAATCCCGCTCTCCTGAAGCCTGCCCCGAGTGCGCGAGTTCGGATTTATTCTTCTCCGGAGACGGCACTCAGCGCGTTCAAGAGGCTTTGGCCCAAATTTTTCCAGCGGCCAGAGTGGCTCGATTGGATAGTGATATCACCGCTTCACCTCATCGCCTTACTGAGATTCTGACTGCAGTCAATGAGCGACAAATTGATATTCTGGTCGGGACTCAAATGCTCTCAAAGGGCCATGATTTTGAGGGGGTGACCCTTGTTTGTGTTCTCTCTGCTGACCAGAGCCTGTACAGCGTGGACTTTCGGGGTCCTGAACGGCTATTTCAGCAGTTGATTCAGGTGTCGGGGCGTGCGGGGCGGCGTAAGCGCCGTGGAGATGTGTTGATACAAACTGCGCATCCGAATAGCGAAGTGCTCTCTCGCGTCGTGCAACATGATTTCGATGGTTTTGCCAAAACAATTCTGACGGAGCGTCAGCAGGCAGGCTATCCGCCATTTGCTCGCTTTGCGCTTCTTAGGGCTGAGTCGCCAAAGCCCCAGGCACCGATATCCTTTCTTCGGCGTGCGCTTTCAGCATCTCGGACCGTAGCCGAAATCGAGTCGGTGGAGGTGTTTGACCCGATTCCGTCTCCTATGGAGCGCCGGGCAGGGCGTTTTCGGGCGCAGCTTCTGATCCAAAGTGTGAATGAGAAAGCATTTCATTTATTTCTCGACGAATGGATTGCAATACTGGAGTCATTGCCGGAGTCTTCCCGAGTTCGGTGGTCGGTAGATATCGACCCTCAGGATATGTATTAATCAGCATTCTTTTGATTAGGGGCAGCAAAAAAGATGTCCTGATTTAAAAAAAGAGGTCAAAATTGAAAATCTATTTGCTACGCCTAGAGGACTCGCGATGAGGACAGTTGCCGGATGGGATAAAGTGAAAGGTCCTGTAGAGACAGCTTACACGTTGCCGCCATCTTGCTATTTTTCACCCGATATTTATACATCCGAGCGCAAGCGGATTTTTTCAGGTGGTTGGGTGAGCTTTGGAAGGGCCGAGGATCTGGGTAATGCGGGTGAGTATTTCGCATCGACGGTTTCGGATACGCCACTAGTTGCAGTCCGAGGAGATGATGGGGAAATTCGCGTGTTCGCAAATACTTGTCGGCACCGCGGGATGCAACTTTTATCTGAAGGTCGAGGATGCGTTCGACAGATCGCCTGCCCGTTTCACGGGTGGGGATATGCCCTTGATGGCGCCTTGACAGCCACGCCGCGGATGAAATCATCGATAGATTTTAATAAGTCGGATTTTGGTTTGATTCAGATCTCAAGCGCTGTCCGGGAAGGATTTATATTTGTTAATCTCGATGGGGCAGCTGGATCCGTCGATGACTGGCTGAGCGGTTTTTCTGATTTACATCAACCTTGGAATCTTGAGGCTTTAAGAACAGCGAGCCAGCGCGAATTCAGAGTACGGTGCAATTGGAAACTTTTTCTTGAAGTTTTTAATGAGTACTATCATTTGAAGAAAGTTCATCCAGGGACATTTGGCTCGCTTTATCAGGATCCTGATCCGCCCGAACCTATTACCGGTTGTTTCGTGAGCCAGTTTGGGGAGCATGTCAAAAAGGGAAGTGTCGGCGTGCTTGAGAAAGATCATAATGAATTGCCGTTGCTGCCTGGCTTAACCGGTCGTCTTTCCAATGGGACGCGTTATTCCTGGGTTTACCCAAATCTTAGCTTTGCCGCATCCCGCGATGCCCTTTGGATGCTGGAGGTTACGCCTATTGATCCCACCGAGACCCAGGTTCGTATGCGGTTAATGTTTGATGCGGATGTAATGCAATCGAGAGGTTTTGCGGCGAAGCTTGCGACCTATGAGGAACGAATGAAAATCGGGATGGCAGAAGATATCGTGGTCTTGGAAGCCCAACAAATTGGAGTATCCTCGCAATTTGCTCGACAAGGTCGTTTTTGCCCTGAGCTTGAGCCCAGCGTTCACGCCTTTCAAAAATGGTACGCTGAGCGAATGTCTGCCGTCATTTAGGAAAATGTAAAAAGAAACTAGGGCCGATGCGCAAGTGCGAGATACTCGGATGACTGAATTTCTATTAATCGACTCGCAGTACGCTTAAAGTCTTCTTTTAATCGTGTGCCGCGGTAAAGCCTGTTTGGCGCTGACTTGGCTACAATAAATATATTGACCTTTCGGTCGTACAATTCATCGATTAGATCGATAAAACGGCGGGCGGCATCATCATTTTCTTCCGTTAGTATCGGCACCTCACTTAGCAATAGCGTGTGGAAAGTCTTCGAGAGCTCAACGTAATCTGATTTGGAACGAGTGCCACCACACAAGGCTTCAAAGTCAAACCAGATGACTCCCTTCCCAACCCCTTTAGCCAATATTGTTCGATCATTGATAGACACGGTCTTGGCGGGATATACCGATTGAGGATCAATGTTGTTTAGTAAATCCAACATTTTTTCGGCAGACTGTTGATCATCTAAAACGTCATAAGCAGGCTGAAGGCTAATTTTTTCGAGCCGGTGATCCCGATTCCCTTTGACCTGAATCACTTTTGTAATGGATTCGATTAGGGAGATGGTGGGTACAAAGTAGTTACGTTGCAGACCATCAGCATACAGTGCAGAGGGGGGCGTGTTCGACGTCATAATCAGGACGACTTTATTTTGAACAAGAGCATGAAGCAGTTCAGAGAGAATCATGGCGTCACCAATATCGGAGACATGAAACTCATCCAGTCCCAATATTTGAACGTGCTGTGCAATTTCTCGCCCGACCTGTTGGAGGGGATCTGACGTTTTAAGCCGAGCCTTCTTCAGACGCTGATGGACGTCCAGCATGAATCGGTGGAAGTGCGTGCGTTGAATCTCAAAACCAGAGAGTTCATCGAGCACAGCATCCATCATCACAGTTTTCCCGCGACCCACTGAACCCCAAAGATAGATTCCCTGGAATTGAGATTGAACTTTTCTATGAAATTTTGAAAAAATCAGGTCAAGAGGGTTGGCGGCTCGTCTTCTATCTCGTTCGAGTCCTTGTGTAATCTGCTCAAGCGCAATGGCGCAGGCATTTAACGCGAGGATCTGGTTCTCATCCGCTTCCGAGTCGGCGCCGGCAAGCTTTTTGATGAATTGAGCCTGAAGACTTTGATTAACCTTCAACATATGAATCTAGTCGCGATTGGTGTGCGTGCCAAGTTGAGCCGTAAGTGTCTCAAAGTTCTCCAGACTCTCAAATTCTGCGGTATCCACCACGCCTTTTGTTGAGTCCGGATTACAGATAGCCAGCAGATGTTTAATGCCATATTCGCGCGCCGCGCGCAGGACGCTTAAATTGTCATCAATAAATAGTGTCCGATGAGGATCGAACGGTTCAAGCCCGGCGAGGTTGTTCCAGAATTGTTGATGCTCTTTTGGATATCCGATTTCATGGGAGCTGATGATTCGATCAAATCGATCAGCAATTCGGGTCTGTTCCATTTTGAGCGCAATGGTTTCAGGGTGAGCATTGGTTGCCATAATGACCCGGTGTCTACTTTTGTTGAGTCCAGATAAGAATTCTTCTGTGCTCGGCCTCACTCGAATGAGATCCCGCATTTCTTTTTTTAAAACGATGATTTCAAGATCAAGTTGTTCACTCCAGAAGTCGATGCAGTACCAGTCAAGCGTGCCTTGAAGAGATTTCATCAACGCGGTTAGATCTGATTTGGCTTTTGCAGCTGGCAGTTTATGTTGCTTGGCATAATGCGCAGGGATGAACTCGGTCCAAAAAAAATTATCGAAACGAAGGTCAAGGAGGGTGCCGTCGAGATCAAGAAAAACGCTGTCGATTTTTTGCCAGTCAACCATTGGGAAATTTGAGTTGTTTTTTGTGACTTCGGATGAAGAGGGCTTAACGCAATATATCGTAGCGCACATGGAAAATTCTATGTTTGCACATGTTTGATGCGGATATATCTAAGTCATGAAGTCCAGTACCGTGAGATAATCGACCCTAGCTCCGAACGCCCAGTTGGCTTCCTGATATTTTTATGAGCGAAGACCCTAAAATTCAAAATATTAAAGTACTCGCGAGTACTCGTCTTTTTTCGATTGAAAGTGTGGATCTTCATTTTGCGAATGGTGAGGCGCGAACGTTTGAAAGGCTGATGGGCGCAGGTCAAGGTGCGGTGATGGTGGTTCCGTTAATCAAAAATGATCAGGTGTTGCTGATTCGTGAGTTTGCAGCCGGAATGGAGCGATATGAACTTGGTTTTGTCAAAGGAAAGATTGATAACGGGGAAGCGCCTGAAGCGGCTGCGAGACGAGAATTGCGAGAGGAGACAGGATTCGATGCAAAGTCTCTTAAACGTCTCGCCACCGTTGGGCTCACCCCTTCTTATTCAAACTATCAGACCCATATATTTCTGGCAGATGAGCTATTTAGCGCGCCGCTGCCTGGCGATGAGCCAGAAGCGCTTGAAACAATTTCATGGCCGCTCGCGGAACTTGATACGCTTCGGCGACAAGAAAATTTTTCAGATTCAAGAAGCGTCCTTGCCACTTTTTTAATTGCAGAAGAGTTAATTAATGAATAAATCAGATGTTGTAGCCGTAGAGCCTGTGATCGCCCTTGCTAAGGCAGCCGGTGAAGTGATTCTCGAAGTGTATGAAAAAGAGTACGAGATTATCCAGAAAGCAGATGGCTCGCCGGTGACGACGGCCGATCATCGGGCACATCATGTGATCGTTGAGGGCTTGAAGAACTTGACACCAGACATTCCAATTGTCTCTGAGGAGTCAGATGATCTTGATGACCTTACTCGATTGGAAAGTGATCGGGTATGGCTCGTGGACCCTCTTGACGGCACTAAAGAGTTTATTAGTCGCAACGGGGAATTTACCGTAAATATCGGGTTGTCAGAAAAAGGCCGCCCTGTTTTAGGTGTTGTCTATTGCCCTTATCTTGATGTTTGCTATTTTGCGGCAGAAGGACAAGGCGCGTGGCGGCAAAAGGGCGATGGAGCACCTGAAAAAATGTCAGTGACGACGTTTGATCCTAAATCACCTCGGATGGTCGCAAGTCGTTCTCACTCGGGTAAGCCCGTCGAGTTCTTTCGTGAGCGACTGGCTGAGTGGAGTGGCAGCCAGCCTCAGATTGTGAGCATGGGCAGCGCGTTGAAGGTTTGCGTGCTTGCGCAGGGCGACGCCGATGTTTATCCAAGACTCGCTCCAACATCCGAGTGGGACACCTGCGCATCACATTGCGTGTTGGATGAAGCGGGTGGACAACTTCTGGACTGTAACGGACTTGTCTTGCGGTACAACAAAGAAAATATTTTAAACCCCTGGTTTGTCGCCATTGCTGATGGTGAAATCGACTGGCTGTCTTTTTGTCCTGCGGATCATGGCGAATAACTTTTATCGATTGACCGGGCGTGGGTTAGTCGGTTGATACCGCCTTATATTAATATGTCTTGTCCAAAAGGACTTATGTCGTGACCCTAGAACGTCGTTTACCATTTACTAAAATGCACTCCCTGGGCAATGACTTTGTCATGCTCAACGGTATTGATGAGTCCATCGATTTAAGCGCCGAACAAGCTAGGCAAATAGCAGATCGTCATTATGGTGTTGGGTGTGACCAGATAATTCTGGTGCAGCCTGCTGACGGGGAGGCAGATTTTTTAATGCGGGTGTTTAACACCGATGGCAGCGAGTCAGGTCAATGCGGGAATGGGGCAAGATGCTTGGGCGAGTTTCTTCGGGACCAGGGATTGACCTCGCGAGAGTCGGTTCACATTCAAACCCAAAGCACTCAATTTGAACTCAAGATGCAAGAGAAAGGCGTAGTAAGTGCCGCACTCGCTGCACCCAATTTCGAGCCGTGCGATATTCCACTGATCGCCCAGACTCAGGAAGACTATTACGATCTTAAAATTAAGGATCAATCTTTTCGGGTGGGTGCTGTTTCCATGGGTAATCCCCACGCCGTCATACTGGTTGATGATGTAAGTATTGCGCCGGTTGCTGAGATTGGATCGGCAATCGAATGTCACGCTGCTTTTCCTGAGAACGCCAACGTTGGATTTCTAGAGATTTCGGGTAGAGACCAACTGCGATTGCGGGTCTGGGAACGGGGTGTTGGTGAGACACTCGCATGCGGTAGTGGTGCTTGTGCCGCGGTGGCTGTGGCACACCGTTGGGGCAGAATCGAGGCGTCAGTGACGGTTACTCTCCCTGGCGGAAGACTCGCGATGTTTTGGCCCGGCAGCGGACCTGTTTGGATGACGGGTCCAACGACAACTGTTTTTCAAGGGGATTGGGGTTGCGACTGATATGAATCCTGTCAATTCAAAGCAAAAACGTGCCGTCATGGGAGTCAAAGAGGCCGAGGTCTCTGATTTTTTACGCGCCCACCCTGATTTTTTTGAGCGTCATTTGGCGTTGTTAACCGAGCTTGTTATTCCTCACTCTGCGAGAGGGCGGACGGTATCTTTGCTTGAGCGCCAGGTGGTTGCGCTGAGAGATCAATTGACCATTGAGCGCAAAAATCTTAAGGGACTGGTTAATGCCGCGCTAGATAACACCCGGCTGCAGCAGCGACTACAAAAATGTTTTGAATTAATCGCAAGATCCGATGATCTACACATATTGCTCGAAACACTGCCCAGTCTTTTGCAGGCAGAGTTTGACCTAGGGGTTGTGGATATTCGACTGCTGGATGGGAAAACGTGGCCAGCGGTTCCCGTCGAGCACATGATTGCGCGCGACGATAGTCGAACTGAGGCGCTCATTAAACGGCTTGCGGGGAAGCGATGCTTAATTGAGGCTCCGGTCTCGGATCTTTTGATCTCATTGCTTAAAAATGACTCTTCTTTCAATCCAGGTTCTTGCGCGGTTTTGCCCATGCTGACTGCAGAGCACTCATTGATTGGTTGGATTGTTTTAGTCTCAGAGGATCGGGACCACTATCGACCTGATATGGACACGGTCCTGCTCGAGGGACTCGGCGGCCTTTTAAGCGCCACAACTCAGCGGTTCAGGTTAGCCTAAGCAGGTCCCGATGACCCCAATTCAACCACTCATTGACCGCTTTCTTGACCATCTTAAGTTTGAGCGGCGTGTATCTGATCACACGGTATCGGCGTACCGTATTGATCTTCTCCGTCTTCAGGAGTTTGCTGTACAGCGCAAGATCCAGAGCATCGCTCGGTTGGCGCCACCCCAGGCCAGACTGTTTGCGGCCGGTCTCCGTCATTTGAATCTGTCGAGTCGGTCAATTGCCCGCACGCTCTCAGCGGCCCGCTCGTTTTATAAATTCTTGATTCGTGAGGGTGAAGGCAAGACAAACCCTTTTGAAGGTATTTCGACGCCTCGTGGTGAGCGCAAGTTGCCACGTACGCTGAATATCGAGCAAGCGGCGCAGTTAGTTATGATCACGCCTGATTCTGATTTAACTTTCCGTGACCGGGCTATCCTCGAATTACTTTACTCCTCAGGATTGCGTCTCTCCGAGATCGAACGCAGCAACGTCTGTGATGTTGATCTTGCGGACAGGACAATGACGATCCTGGGGAAAGGCGGCAAGACCCGAATTGTGCCGGTAGGGCGGCATGCGATTACCGCGATTAAATCGTGGCTTCAGAGGCGACAAGCGCTGGTTTCTAATATTGAAGAGAAAGCGCTCTTTGTCAGCCGATCGGGCAACCGATTGGGCGCGCGCGCGATTCAAAAAAGAGTTGAGTACTGGGCCAAACGCCAAGGACTTGATCGATCCGTGCATCCGCATATGTTGCGACACTCTTTTGCAAGCCATATGCTGGAGTCAAGCTCGGATTTAAGGGCGGTTCAGGAATTATTGGGCCATTCTGATATCTCGACGACACAAGTTTATACCCATCTTGATTTTCAGCATCTTGCAA
Source organism: Gammaproteobacteria bacterium (assembly GCA_016776875.1). Taxonomy (GTDB): domain Bacteria; phylum Pseudomonadota; class Gammaproteobacteria; order Arenicellales; family UBA868; genus UBA868. Next base: position 33,713 of record JADHSN010000005.1, read on the forward strand.
AAGTCTATGATAAGGCGCATCCGAGAGCTCGAAGACGAAAATAGTTTTTAACTGGTTTTGGATACTTTGGATGTTGTTTGGCCGCAACCGGTTCCGGGTTTTTGGCTGAAAGGTGGGTCTCAATGACGCTTGAGCCGGTACCGACATGATTCCTAATCTGTCCAATTTATATCAAGTGATCAGGCGTAAAGCGCTGATATTTATGATAACATCGGCGCCGTCGTGGGCCCCAAGGGCCCTTGGTTTGGCGATTTAATGTCTATCTGGGAGTAGCCATGTCTTCTATTGCTCTGATTCCTGTTGTTTTGGGTGTCGTTGGTTTGCTAGCGGCATTTATAGTGTATCGGTCGGTTTTATCGTATTCGCCTGGCAGCGGGAAGGTTGTCGAAATTGGCGAAAAGATTCATCGCGGCGCAATGGTGTTTATGCGTCGGGAGTATTCCTATCTCGCCATTTTTGTCATTGTGGTTGGCGCCCTGATTTTTATATCAGATCTCGGCTGGAAAACGGCAGTCGCTTTTTTCGTCGGCGCCCTTGCTTCTGCATCCGCTGGCTACATTGGGATGTACACCGCCACCAGGGCAAATGTTCGGACAACAACGGCCGCAGCAGAAAACGGTGCGTCAGCAGCGCTGACTGTCGCGTTTTTTGGTGGGTCAATTATGGGCCTTACAGTCGCGGCGATGGGTTTGCTGGGTCTTGGCGCACTTTATCTGGCTTTTGGAGGTGATCCCCATACGGCTCATGTGATTCACGGCTTTGGAATGGGAGCGTCATCCGTTGCACTTTTCTCCCGAGTCGGGGGCGGTATTTTCACCAAGAGCGCTGACGTTGGCGCGGATCTTGTGGGCAAGGTTGAAGCCGGCATTCCGGAAGACGATCCCCGTAACCCCGGTGTGATCGCAGATAATGTCGGTGACAATGTGGGTGATGTGGCCGGTATGGGCTCAGATATTTTCGAATCCTACTGTGGCGCTATTATTGCTTCAATCGCGATTGCCGCAACACTGACCCCCGAAGTCCTCGGCCTTCTGGCAAACGGCGATCAATCCAAGCTCATGTTTATGCCGCTGGCATTAGCATCAGTCGGGCTTTTGTGCTCGCTCGCAGGAATTGCGATCGTGAAGGGATCGTCCGGTAGCGCGCCTGATAAAGCGCTTCGAACCGGGACTATTGGATCAACCGTTATATTTATTATTGCTGCACTGGCCCTGGTTTACTGGTCAGATGTGAGTTTGAATATTTGGTGGGCAGTTGTTGTTGGCGCAGTCGGCGGTATCATCATTGGGCTGGTGACTGAGTATTACACGGCAGGCAGTCCCGTCAGAAAGATCGCGGGTGCCGGAGAGACTGGACCGGCAACCGTGATGATCGCGGGCCTTTCGGTTGGTATGCAGTCTGTTGTTGTGCCGGTTTTGGTGTTGTGCGCCATTATTCTTGTTTCAAGCCATTTAGCCGGCCTTTACGGCGTGGGTATTGCGGCTGTTGGTATGTTGGGCACGGTGGGTATCACGATGGCGATTGATGCCTACGGTCCGGTTGCAGATAACGCCGGTGGTATTGCAGAAATGGCTGGACTGGGCGAAGAGGTTCGTGAGATTACCGATACTTTGGACGAGCTGGGTAACACAACCGCTGCTATTGGTAAGGGTTTTGCGATTGGCGCGGCTGCGCTTGCGGCACTCGCGATTATCTCTGCTTATATAGAAACGGTGGCTTTGCATGTTTCTGACTTCAGTTTGCAAATCAATGATCCGATCGTGCTGGCGGGCATGTTTCTCGGCGGCATTTTCCCGTTTCTCGTCAGCAGTATGACAATGACAGCAGTCGGGGATGCGGCATTCGATATGATTCGAGAAATTCGTCGGCAGTTTAAAGAAATTCCCGGCCTCCTTGAGGGGACCGGAGAGCCCGATACTGATCGATGCGTGGAAATTGCAACAACAGCAGCGCTTAAGCGAATGGTGCCACCTGGCGTTCTTGCGGTTGGCGCGCCAGTTGTGGTCGGCTTCACTTTAGGACCCGCAGCTTTAGGCGGCATGCTGGGCGGCGCACTGTTGGGCTGCGTGTTGCTCGCATTGACCATGGCGAATGCGGGCGGTGCCTGGGATAACGCTAAAAAATACGTTGAAAAGGGCAACCTTGGTGGAAAAGGCTCTGATGTGCATAAGGCGGCTGTTGTAGGAGATACGGTTGGTGATCCGTTTAAAGATACCTCTGGTCCCGCGATGAATATCTTGATTAACGTCATGGCCATTGTTTCACTGGTGATCGCTCCATTGCTAGGCTAGCGCAGCATGAGTTGATTGCTATCGTTGTTATTGTTTTGAAAAAGGCCGGCGAAATGCCGGCCTTTTTTTATAACGAATCAGGCAATAGTCAAAATAGCCAGTTGGGAGAAACTCAGTCATCAAACCAAAGAGTATTTTCGAGT
>JADHSN010000093.1 GCA_016776875.1 Gammaproteobacteria bacterium
TAGGCCCCGCGGTCACGGTCACTTTAATACCGGCTAGAGATTTTTTAACGTTCAAGCTTTCAAGCTCGGAAATAATGTCCCAGGCCTCAAGCATTCGTCCGGGTCCGATGTCGCCGCAGGCTTGCTCGCCCGAGGCGGGGCCGATTACCTGAACCCCATCAGCAGTCAGTGTTTGAATGTTGCGCTGGGTTGCAGGCTTAAGCCACATCGCCTGATTCATTGCGGGCGCAATCACAACGGGCGCAGAGGTTGCAAGACAGACTGTGGTCAGAAGGTCTGAGGCCATGCCACCGGCTAATTTGGCGATGAAATCAGCGCTCGCAGGCGCAACAAGCAAGGTGTCCGCCCATCGGCCCAAGTCAATATGTCCCATACCTGATTCGGCTTCAGTGTCCAGTAGGGTGTCCCGGACAGGGCGACCACTAAGCGCCTGCAGCGTGAGCGGGGAGATGAATGCTTTGGCGGCTTCAGTCATCACAACCTGAACCTCGGCCCCCTGCTTCGAAAGGCGACGAACGAGGTCTGCTGACTTGTAGGCAGCGACGCCCCCGGTAATCCCGAGCAGAATGTGTTGGCCGGTGGGAAAAGGCATCATGGACGCAGTCTAACGGCACGCTTGGAATAGAGGAAATCGGTTTTCAGGGCCGAAAATGATCGAGAAATTTGAAACCCTAGGAAAAAGACCAAAAATCTGGTATAAAACGCGACCTTAACAAAGTTCTTATTCAGGGTTGCAGTGATGGCAAGAGAGTGCCAAATAACAGGAAAGCGGGTGATGTCGGGAAATAACGTCTCGCACGCTAACAACAAGACCAAGCGCGTTTTCAAGCCGAATCTCCATAACAAGCGGTTTTGGGTGGAAAGTGAGAACCGTTGGGTGCGTCTTAGGATTTCACACCAAGGGCTTCGAATTATAGATAAGAAAGGCATTGACGTCGTGCTCGCCGACTTGCGTAGTCGCGGTACTAAAATTTAGTTTGCACTGATTGGAAAAAGAGGATACCTAATATGAGAGATAAAATTAAACTCGTATCGTCTGCGGGAACAGGGCATTACTACACGACGACAAAGAACAAAAGAACCCAGCCAGAGAAGATCGAAATCAAAAAATATGATCCTGTTGTGCGAAAGCACGTAGCTTACAAGGAAGCAAAAATAAAATAATGCGATTTGAAATCGCGTTGATAAAGCCCCCGAAAAATGTCGGGGGTTTTTTTTGACTAACGCGCTCGATAAGTGATGCGGCCTTTACTTAAGTCGTAAGGCGTCAACTGCACCGTGACTTTATCCCCACGAAGAATCCTAATGTAGTTCTTGCGCATTTTGCCTGAGATATGGGCGATCACGATATGTCCGTTATCCAACTCTACTCGGAATTGGGTATTGGGCAAGTTCTCTAGAACCGTGCCTTCCATCTCTATATGTTCTTCTTTTGTCACACGCGAAACCGGGTCCGTTATTTTTGATGTGCGCGAAGTATACCGAAGTTTGCTATTCTCGACTCAATATCGATAACAGTGACTTTTGAGGGCGGCTCTGGGTTTGGTCAGGTTAACAAGATATTTGCTGATTGAAATTAAACCTTTTAAAGCTAAAAGATATGATCGAACTATTTTTCTGGCCAACCCCAAATGGGATGAAGCCGTTATTATTGCTTCGAGAGTCGGGTCTGGATTACCGCCTGACCGAAGTGAATATTAATACGGGAGAGCAGTTCTCAGCTGATTTCCTAAAAATTGCCCTGAACGGTCGAATTCCCGCCATTATCGATCACTCTCCAACAGGGGGCGGCGACCCTGTTTCGGTTTTTGAGTCGGGCGCTATCCTGATTTATCTTGCGGAGAAAGTGGGTCGTTTTTTGCCAACCGAACAGCGAAAGCGAGTGGAGGTTCTCGAATGGTTAATGTGGCAAATGGCGGGCCTTGGCCCCATGTTGGGGCAGAATCATCATTTCAACGCTTATGCACCCGAACAAGTACCGTATGCCATCAAAAGATATGATCAAGAAGCTTCTCGGCTTTACGCGGTTTTAGATGCGCGATTAGCTGGCCGGGAATTTATTTGCGATGATTACACAATCGCGGACATGGCCTGTTATCCCTGGGTTGCACGTTACGAACGCCACAAGGTATCGCTTTCGGATTTCCCGGAGGTGAGTCGGTGGTTTTTCGCCATTGGCCAAAGGGAGGCGGTCGTGGCAGCCTACCAAGAGGCAAACCAGATCAACAAGGGTCAGGCCGTCACCCAGAGCGTCGGTAATGTTCTTTTTGGACAGACGGCAGAAACGATCCGAAAAGCGGTGTCGCAGTCGGAGTAGAAGCTAACCTCTGATGGCTTAGGTCTTGCCGGTGTCAGTGTTTACTTGTCAGGCTGTTGAACAGAGAGGATGCCGTTATTTATCAATGGGCATTTCAACTTTGACGCAAAGTCCAGGATGATTACCGCTGAGCTCAACTGCTGCATCATGCAAGTGCAAAAGCGCGCGAGCCAAGCTTAGGCCGAGACCGTTCCCGGGTTTTGATCGACTATGATCGAGCCGGACAAAGCGCTGAAATACTTTCTCATGATCATCCGCTTGGATGCCGGGCCCGTTGTCACAGATATAAATTATGGCTTGGTTAGCATCTTCCGTTACCGTTACTTGGATGATGCCGTTAGCGGGTGTGTACTTTATCGCGTTATCCAAAATATTGGCTAGCGCTTGAAAAAGCATATCCTGATCACCGATCACAGTCGGCGATTGCTGTATCACTACGTCAAGGGCTTGATGCTTTTCTTCAGCGAGGGGCTCATAGAGCTCCGCAAGATCTCTCGCCAGATCTGCAAGCTTGACGGGCTGCAACGCTTTTTTGACCGCCTCTGACTCGATACGGGCAATTCTTAGAAGTGCGTTGAAAAGTCCCAGTAGACGGTCTGCCTCACTGAGAGACTGCACGAGCGCTTGCGTATGTTCTGGGCTAATTTCAGAGAGTTTCGAAAGGCTCTCTAGGTGTTGTCGAAGACGAAAGAGGGGCGTCTTAAGATCATGAGCAATGTTATCACTGACTTGTTTAATGCTCTCCATTAATTCCTGAATCTGGTCGAGCATCTGATTAAGGTTAATAGCCAGTCGATCAAACTCATCCCCACGAGCGCTTACCGGAACACGAGATTTGAGATCACCGTCGATAATGTTTTGACTCGTCTGGTTAATCGTTTCGAGACGAGTCAGCATACGTCGACTCATAAAGAAACCACCGGCTAATCCCAGAACGAGCGTTAGGATCACACCCCAACCTAGCGCAATAATAATCTGCCGCTGAGCCGCTTTGAGTTCTTGAATATCCTCTCCGACCAACAGCCGAAAACCACCGCTGAGTTGGAATTTTTTGGCCCGTGCAGGGTGGGTTTCCGGATTGTCCCGGTCTCGGGTTTCAAGCCTGAAATTAAGCCAGCCGTCTTCGGGTTCAACGGTTGGCCACCGACTGATATTCCCGACCACATGCCGACCCGTTGGGTCGGTCAAAATATAAAGAGATGATCCGGTTGGTTGCTGTCGGGTGATGCGCTCAAGAATCAAGCGACGCAGACCCGGCATACCCGCGCGCTCGTATCGGTCGGAGAGCGTCTGGATTTCAGTCTGAATACCCGCATCAGATTGTGCCGCCATGTAGCGGACGCTTGACCAATAGATAAAGCTAAAGAGGAGAAGAACGGAGGCTGCAAATAGCGTGACATAAAGCAACGCCAGTCGAAACGTTGAGCTGGCAATGAATTTATTCTGAATCACAAAGCATATATCCCGCGCCCCGTACAGTTTGTAAAAGTGGGTACTCAAAGTCCCGGTCAATTTTGGAACGCAGTCGACTCACATGAACATCAATGACATTAGTTTGTGGATCGAAGTGATAGTCCCAGACATTTTCAAGAAGCATGGTTCGCGTCACCACCTGACCACTATGACGCATCAAATATTCAAGAAGTCGAAATTCGCGTGGCTGAAGACTAATAGCCTGTCCTGCTCGCTGAACTTTTCGACTGAGGACATCCATTTCAAGTTCTGAAACCTTAAGATGCGTATTTGCCGATCCCTGAAAAGTCCGCCGTCCCAAGGCTTCAACCCGTGCGAGTAATTCCTCGAAAGCAAAGGGTTTCGGAAGATAGTCATCTCCACCGGCTCGAAGCCCAATAATGCGATCTTCAAGTTCCCCCAGCGCACTTAGAATGAGTACTGGCGTCAGATTGTTGCGGCTGCGTAGATTTTCAATAAGGGTGAGACCATCGAGTCTCGGCAGCATTCGATCGATCACCAAAACATCATAATTTTCTTCGGTGGCAAGCGAGAACCCGTCGATTCCGTTCTCAGCAATATCAACAACATGACCTGACTCCTTCAGGCCACGGGACACATGTCGGGCGACATCCTGGTCATCTTCAATCAACAAAATCCGCATGAGATTATTGTTACTGCTGATTTCACTCACCGCAAGGGTTAGTTTCGGTAAACAACCGGGGCTTGTGACCCCGGCTGTTAATGTAAGTGAGCTCAACCTGTCTTAACCGCGACAAATCGCTGGTTACCCGCTCGCTCAACCAATAGAACCACGGGGCGTGATTTATCCTCAGAACGATAGCGTTTGACCTGCTCAATTGCCTCCGAAGGGGAGTTCACAGTCTCCTGGCCGACCTGGAGGATAACGTCGCCTTGTTTCAAACCCTGCCGCGCTGCAGCACCTTGGGGATCGACCTTGTGAATAAGGACTCCTGTTGTTGGATTTCCACCAACGTCGCTAGTCTTTGGATCTCGGTCCGAAAGGTAAAGGCCAAGAGGCTCCTCGACGGGCTCAACACTATTCTGCTCCGTCGCTTGAGCAACCGTTTCAAGGGTTTCAAGATCTGTCTGGATCTCAATAATCTTGCCGTTTCGCCAAACGGATACTGCTGCGTTTTTGTCACGGGACGCTTGAGCAACCAGACGCGGCAGGTCGCGCATTTTTTTAATGTCCTCGCCATCAAATTGAATGATCACATCTCCTGCACGCAGTCCGCTGGACTCGGCTGGACTATTGGGGGTGATTTTGGATATCAGTGCGCCGGTTTGATCTTCAAGGCCGAGCCCTTCCGCGATTCCCTGGGTAACCGGCTGAATTTCAACCCCAAGCCATGCGCGCGCGACAGAACCGGTTTCCTCAAGCTGCGTAATAATCGACTTTGCCTGAGACGACGGAATGGCAAAGCCGATCCCAACACTCCCACCATTGGGCGAAAAGATCGCTGTATTTATGCCAATGACTTCTCCGACCTCATTAAATAAAGGACCGCCTGAATTACCTCGATTAATGGGTGCGTCGATTTGAATGTAATCGACATAGGGCCCATCCCGTAAATCCCGTCCTCGAGCTGACACAATGCCGGAGGTGCTTGTGCCGCCGAGTCCGAAAGGATTTCCAATCGCGATAACCCAGTCCCCCACTCGAGCGGTGTCAGAGTCTCCGAGATTGACGTAGGGAAGGGGCTTATCTGAAGTTACTTTCAAGAGCGCGAGGTCTGTTCGAGGATCAACACCTTTCACGGATGCTCTTAAGGTGGTGCCATCATCCAAGATAACGTCAACTTCATCCGCGCCCTTAATGACATGATGATTTGTTACGACCAGGCCCGAGGCATCAATAATGAAACCTGATCCCAAGGCATTACTCTGCCGTCGACCTGGCCGCATCTGAGGGGAGTGCTCGCCAAAAAAACGCTCCATAAACTGACGCATTTCTGGATGCGCCCCAAAATCAAATTTCCGAGAGTGACCTGGATTCGACCCTGACTGAGCACTGGGACTGAGCGATACAGATCGAACAGATCTGGCGGAGATATTTACGACGGCTGGGCGCACCGATTCGATCAGATCGGCAAAACTTCGACTCGGTTGGATAATATTAGTATGAGTGACTTCAGGAACAGCGGTGACTGCTTTGCCTGCATAAACCGCTGCACCGATGGTGGTAATTCCTGCGAGCACAATAACCGCTGCTGGTGTTTGTGCGCGCAAGACAAGGGGTTGTAGGAATTTCATGGATGTCCTCACTTAAAAGGCTGTTTAACAAGTCAGCCTAAATTAGGACAATCTGTATTACCTTAAGATAACCACAGCATTACGGTTTGTTAATGATAAAAACGCGAGAGGCTTCAGGCGAGTAGGCGTAGTAGTGTTTGCTCGTAAATATTCGAGAGTGCATCTAAATCTTTCGCATTTACCGCTTCGTTCACCTGATGAATTGTTTTATTCAATGGGCCCAATTCAACTACCTGAGCGCCGGTCGGTGCGATAAAGCGGCCATCAGATGTACCGCCATCGGTGGAGAGTTTGGCGGGGCGACCCGTGACCATTACCGCCGCAGATTGGACAGCCTCTAAAAGCTCTGCTGGTGATGTTTGATAGGGTAATCCGATAGGGCTCCAGTCGATTTCATAATTGTCGGCATGTTGGGTGCAAATTTGGTTAATCTGCTTCTTAAGCGCATCGGCGTTATTATCGGGACAGTATCTCAGATTAAATTGAGCGCTCGCACGACCGGGAATGACATTGGTGGCGCCCGTGCCGCCTTTCAAATTTGAAACCTGAAAAGAAGTTGCCGGAAAAAAATCGTTACCTTCATCCCAGCGAGTCGCCGCCAGCGTGTTCACGATCGCCGATATTCGATGTAAGGGATTATCGGCAAGGTGAGGATAGGCGACATGACCCTGGATGCCATGCACCGTTAAGGTTCCACCGAGTGAGCCACGCCGCCCGTTTTTGATGGTATCGCCAAGTTGCTTTGAGCTAGTGGGTTCACCAACAACGCACCAGTTAATCTGTTCGCCGCGCTCGGCCAGGGTTTGGATGACTCGGACCGTGCCGTTTACGGCGGGACCTTCCTCGTCGCTGGTGATCAATAGCGCGATTGATCCTCTATGCGATGGATGAGCAGTAACAAAACGTTTACAAGCGGTCACCATCGCCGCGAGACTGCCTTTCATGTCCGCAGCGCCTCGGCCATGAAGCATGCCGTCAACAAGTTCGCCCGCGAATGGAGGGTAAGACCAGTTCTCTTCAGGCCCTGTGGGAACCACATCCGTATGGCCCGCAAAAACAAATAAAGGCGCGGTGGTGCCACGCTTTAACCAGAGATTTTGAACATCACCAAACTGCATAAGCTCAGCCGAAAATCCATAGGGCTCAAGCGCATTAGCCAGTACGCGCTGGCAACCCTGATCATCAGGCGTAACCGAGGCTTTCCGAATTAGGGCTTGTGCCATGGTCAGCGTTTCGGACATTTCACTCACAAGAATTTCCTTTATGTCAGCCCGATACGAATTCTCATGGCTGATTAGCATTCAACACAGGTTCAACACCTACTCAGTCACAATCGTTAGCGGTATCGCTGCGTAATTTCCATCAGGCAGGCGGCGGGGTATCGCGTAATTCGGTGTGGTGATTAAGCTATAAAGCCCTGCATCGCGACTCGCAACAAGGTCTGGACTACAAAGCTCCCATTCGTTCGCGATCTCATTGCACCGGTGATCCTGGGCGCCCATCAAGGATGTCACGCCCCAATAAATGTACTCAGACAATTGTTACCGTTGGGTTAAATCTGACTGTCCGGCAGAATACATCAAGAATAAGGATATGAAAAGGTTAAGATCCAGAGAAGACGGCCTTCAATGAAATTGGGAAATTTTAGATCCGGAGCCGCTATGATTTTTAAGCGCGATCAACAAGTGATGAAAAATTACCTTGTGCTGCCGGCTGTTCTGGGCCTGAGATGACCGAGCCACTTTTTTTCCCAAAACTTAAAGGCTTGACTGATGAGAAAGACAAGGGCCATGTAAAAAACCATTGCGGTAATAAACCCTTCATAGGCGAGGTAGTAACGCCCGTTCAGCCATCGCCCGACCCCAAGAATGTCCTGGAGTGTGATCGTGCTGAGGACTACGGAGCTGTGCAACATGAAAATAACTTCATTCGAGTACGCGGGCAGGGCGCGACGAAATGCGCCTGGCAATATGACGCGACGCATCATCTGTATTTTTGACATGCCGCAAGCTTTGGCCGCTTCTATCTCCCCTTTAGCCGTGTTCTCTATGGCGCCCCGAAGAAACTCAGTTGTGTATGCGGCGGTATTGAGACTGAACGTAATC
>JADHSN010000094.1 GCA_016776875.1 Gammaproteobacteria bacterium
CGTCTAAGTTTGGATTCTGCATTGCTGCTCGAGATTTGTTAGAAGCTCGGTGTAATGCCCTTTTTCTTTTGCCATATCGGCCCGCAAGCGCTGACTGCAGTGCGCATCAAGCGGCATGAGCAATGGCTCCCATCGGTAGGTAACAGGCTGATTGGGCTCGACGACACCAGTTAAAATTTTTGCCACCCGGTCCGCGGGGTTATCAAACCAGGCAAGATTGCCCCGACTTCGAACAATATCAAGGTGTGCCATTCCTTCTCCCGCAATATAGGTGTGAAGGCCTTTGTCGTCTTCCTCAATTGAGGCATGAATATGCCCGTTTAGAATACTGCGTGCCCCCCGTCTCAATAGTTCCTGACGTAACCACTCACCTTCACCGAAATTCTCGATACTGTGATCGCTCGGGCGCGTCTCTGGTGGTCGCAGATCAGTGATAGGACGATGACTGAAGACGACATAATCGCGGATGCCCGGATTTTGAGAAAGCGGTGGTATTTGCCTTAACATGACGCCTCTTTGACCCGACGACCAGGGGATGGTGTCTGCCGCTGTATCAAGATTAATAAATTGGATGCCCCCTAATTGAAAAGTTGAATTTCGGGGCCCCACTTGATTCTCAAACCAGTGCAGGAGATTCTGATCCCAGCCCCTGACGATATCGTGGTTACCGATGGCGGCATACACTGGGATCGGGCTGCTCGACAGATGCCGCATGACGTTTTGGTCGTCGCCCGGCTGATAGTAAATATCACCGATTAAAATCAGAAACTGAGCATCAAGTTGCGCTGAGCGTTTTAATACCCATTCCAGTTCGCGATCGCCCCCGCTGTCGCCAATGGCTGCAAATCGGAAATTGTCCCTGAAGGGGACGTTCCACTTCAGCGTCATTTCGCGCTGCCCGATCGCTTCTCCCCGGACCCAACGTTTGAGACCCACTGATACTTCTTCAAATAAACGACCATCCCCAGAGATCTGCAAATCAGCTTTGGGATGAAGATTATCGATGCTAATCTCGAACCGTCCGCGAATGTTCAGTGATGGCTCTGGCGCAAAAGCGCGCCACTCGAGCTGCTGATCGTCCGCTCGAACAAAAAACGCGTCTTCGCCACGTGCCGAGAAGCCTTCAGAGGGATGGACTGCCTCGGATGCCCGGCTACGGGGTTCCGGCATAAACGGCAAACGAAACCCTCGCATCGTAAGCGCGCTGATACCCGTACCCGCCCCGACAAGGGCCAAGGCACTGAGGAATTGCCGGCGAGAAAGCGATTGCGTCATTACATTAAGAACCGGTCATAAAGCCGCGATCATGGAGTGCGAAGCCATGAGCGTCTTTAGCTTTTTTGGCGGCGTAATCAGGTGTTAGGGATGATTGAACTTGCCGCGATTTTAGCACCGGACCAAAGGGCGGTTCGTGAAAAGACTGTAATCTTGATCTGGGTCATCACGGTCAACGCCTGGCCATTTTGTGATTAACAATGGGATATCAGGGGTAGGGATTCCAGACATTTATCCGTATGATTTGGGTATGAAAGGCGCGCTCCCATCTCGCATTGTCTGTTTGACCGAAGAAACCACCGAGACCTTGTACCGGATTGGTGAATCTCACCGCATTGTGGGGATCTCGGGGTTCACCGTTCGACCGCCTCAAGCCCGGAAAGAAAAACCTCGGGTCAGCGCGTTTACGAGTGCGAAGATTGATCGAATTCTTGATCTCAATCCAGATTTGGTTCTCGGCTTTTCTGATCTCCAGGCTGATATTGCCCGCGACCTCATTGTGGCGGGTGTGAGTGTGATGGTCTTCAATCACCGATCGGTTGAGGGCATCTTTGACATGATGTCTACATTAGGCGCCTTGGTCGGTGCGCCCGATAAAGCAAATATCTTGATTACAGAGTGTGCGGCCAATATTCGAGATGCACGGTCTGCAAAGCGCGTAACAGCACCCCGAATCTATTTTGAAGAGTGGGATTCGCCGCAGATCTCGGCGATTCGATGGGTGTCAGAATTGATTGAGATCGCAGGCGGAATCGATATTTTCCCAGAACTTGCGGCTTGCCCAGATGGAAAGAGTCGTATCATTGTTGATCCCGACGAAGTGATTCGAAGAGCTCCCGATATTATTATTGGGTCCTGGTGTGGTAAAAAGTTTCGGCCGGAAAAAGTGGCGCAGCGTGTGGGTTGGGACACGATTCCAGCAGTGCAAAATGGCGCATTACACGAAATAAAGTCCGCTGATATTTTGCAGCCAGGCCCTGCTGCGCTAACCGATGGCCTCGCACAGCTTCAAAACATTATAAAAAAATGGCACCAGTCTCAGTCTAAGTAATATCTGACGATCTTTTGTTCTTTTTCATCATAGACGCTGATGCGCTTAAGCTGCTTGTAGATCAATGGCAGCCTGAATCAACGCGCGCGTATAGGCCTCTCGCGGAGCATTAAATAATTCTGCGGTCGGTTGGTGCTCAACAACTCTGCCGGATCGCATGACTAAGATGTCATCAGCAAGCGCGCGCACAATACGCAGATCATGACTGATAAAGATATAGGTCAAATCCAGCTCGGCTTGAAGCTGGGTGAGGAGATCAACCATTTGGCTTTGCACCGAACGATCGAGTGCAGAGGTGGGTTCATCCAGCACAATTAATCGAGGCTTGAGAATAAGCGCTCTGGCAAGCGCGATTCTTTGTCTTTGGCCGCCGGAAAATTCATGGGGGTATCGAAGTCGAAAATCAGGATCAAGATTAACCTGCTCGAGCGCGGCAATGACATCGGCCTCTAGATCACTGTAACGTCTTTTTTTCGGATGATGTGCAGCGATGCCTTCGGCAATAATATCGCCCACCATCATTCTAGGATTAAGGCTGCCATAAGGGTCTTGAAAGACGATCTGCATATCGCGTCGGAGACCTTTGAGCGTCTTCGCAGCTAGCTGATCAATTCGGTGTCCCTCAAATTTAATGGAGCCGTGACTGTTTGTGAGTCTCAGAAGCGCCAAGGCCAATGTTGTTTTTCCCGATCCGCTTTCACCAACAATGCCTAAAGTGCTGCCTCGCCGAAGCGAGAAATGCACATTATCCACTGCCTTGATGTAGTTAACAGTTCGTCGAAATACACCGCGCCGAATCGGAAACCAGACCCCTATCCCTTCTGCTTCGAGGATCGGTTCAGCTGTTGTCCTGACGGGTTTTCGGATGCCAGAAGGCTCTGCTTCGATCAAAGATCGGGTATAGGCTTGACTCGGTTGATTAAAAACTTTTTGGGTAGCGCCGCTTTCGATGACCCGACCGCCCTGCATCACGTAAACGCGGTCGGCTGTTTTCTCGACCACACCAAGATCGTGGGTGATCAGGAGTAGAGCCATATTGCGTTCCCGGCAGAGCGTATTAATCAGTGCCAGGATCTGAGCCTGGGTCGTGACATCCACGGCTGTCGTCGGTTCATCTGCTATTAACAAGTCAGGGTCATTGGCCAGCGCCATTGCAATCATCGCGCGCTGTCGTTGACCGCCCGAAAGTTGATGGGGCCAAGCGTCAAATTGTCTTTCAGGGCTTTTAATTTGCACCTGACTCAAAAGAGCGAGTGCCTGTACTTTGGCTTTTGCCTGATTGAGACCTCGGTGAAGGATCAGAGTTTCACAAATTTGCTTGCCGATGGTGTGTAGTGGATTCAAAGAGACCATCGGTTCTTGGAAGATCATGGCAATACGGTTCCCTCGAACGTACCTTAGGTCCTTAGTGGAAGCGCCAAGTAGTTCTCGCCCCTGAAACCTGATTGACCCTCCGGGATGGGTTGCTCGTGGATAAGGCAGGAGGCCAAGAATCGAAGTTGCGGTTACCGATTTACCTGATCCTGACTCTCCAACGATTGCAACTCGTTCTCCTGGGTACACCTTCAGTGAAACGTGTTGAACCGCGTCGACATGATGGTCAGGCATTTGAAATCGCACGCAGAGATCTTTAATCTCAATAAGCGGCGCGATTGAATTTGAGGTTGTCATTAGAGGTCAAGCGTCTTTCGAGGATCAAAAGCATCACGTACGGCCTCGCCAATAAAAATTAACAAGCTGAGCATGAACCCGATTACGATAAAACCGGTCAAACCGAGCCAGGGCGCCTGAAGGTTGGATTTGCCTTGGGCGAGCAACTCCCCGAGAGAAGCCGAGCCGGGAGGGAGACCGATTCCAAGAAAATCGAGGGAGGTGAGTACGGTTACTGATCCGGCGAGTGTGAACGGTAAAAAAGTAATGGTGGCCACCATGGCGTTGGGTAGCAGATGGCGAAATATGATGTTTTTGTTGCTGACACCGAGCGCCTGAGCGGCACGGACGTATTCAAAATTACGGCCCCGCAAGAACTCTGCACGCACGACACCGACAAAACCCATCCAGGAAAAAAGTAAAAGCAGACCTAAAAGCCACCAGAAATTGGGTTCTACGATGCTCGCTAGGATGATCAGAAGATAAAGGGTCGGCAATCCCGACCAGACTTCAATAAAACGTTGTGCCAGTAAATCGGTCCACCCGCCAAAGTACCCCTGAACGGCGCCCGCACTCACACCAATCACAGCACTGACAAATGTTAGCGCAAACCCGAAGAGTACCGAAATTCGGAAGCCATAAATGGCTCGGGCAAGCACATCGCGCGCTTGATCATCTGTCCCCAGCCAGTGTTCTCGATCGGGCGCCGAGGGTGCGGCCGTGGGTAGGTCCCAGGCGACGGTTTGGTGGTGATATTGAATCAGTGGCCAGATCATCCATCCCTCAAGGTTGATCAGTTCAGTAACGTAGGGACTCCGGTAATCCGCTTCTGTTAGAAACTCCCCACCGAAAACGGTCTCTGGATAGGCTTTGAATATCGGCATGTATATCTCACCTCGATAAGCCACGACTAAGGGTTTGTCATTTGCAACAAACTCGGCAAAAAGTGAAATAAAAAATAACACCAGAAAAATCCATAACGACCACCATCCTCGTCGATTCGATCTAAAATTTTGTAATCTTCTGCGCGTAAGAGGATTAAGTCGCGACCGCATGGATTATCGCTCCTGACGCTCGAAATCAATCCGTGGATCAATCAGGGTGTAAGTGAGATCGCCAATGAGACTCATTACCAAGCCAAGAAGCGAGAAGAAAAATAGCGTGCCAAACATTACGGGGTAGTCGCGCGAAAAAGCGGCTTCAAAACCCAACAGGCCAAGTCCATCAAGGGAGAAGATAATTTCGATAAGTAACGATCCCGTAAACAGGATGCCAATAAAAGCCGCGGGAAACCCGGCAATCACGATGAGCATCGCATTGCGGAAGACGTGCCCGTACAGCACTTGTTTTTCGGTGAGTCCTTTTGCCCGAGCGGTCATAACGTACTGCTGATGGATCTGATCAAGAAACGAATTTTTGGTCAGCATCGTGAGGGTGGCAAAACCGCCAATGGTCATGGCCAATACCGGGAGCGTTAAATGCCAAAAATAGTCCATTATTTTTGAGGGCCATGGCAAGCTGTCCCAGTTTTCGGAGGTGATGCCGGCAAGCGGGAACCAATCCATGTAACTGCCGCCAGCGAATATCACCAGTAAAAAAACTGCGAAAAGAAAAGAAGGGATAGCAGTCCCGATCACCACAAGTAGGCTGGTCCAGACATCAAACCGATTACCATCTCGAACGGCTTTGGCGATCCCCAGTGGGATCGATATTAGGTAAACCAACAGTGTGGTCCAGACACCCAATGAAATTGAAACCGGCATTTTATCGAGCACGAGGTCGACAACAGATCGGTCCCTGAAAAAACTCTCTCCAAAATCAAGCATGAGGTACTTCTTCATCATTGAGAAAAATCGCTCGTGCAATGGTTTATCAAAACCAAAACGTTTTTCGAGCTCCTGAATGAAGTCAGGGTCCAGGCCTTGGGCGCCTCGGTACTTGCTGCTAAAGGCGTCGCTTGTAGCGGGAGATGACAGCGTCTCGGTGGTGCCGGTGCGACTGACGCGCTCAGTGATATCCGCGCCGACTCCGGTGATCTGGGAGATCATTTGCTCTACCGGTCCTCCCGGGGCAATTTGAATGATCAGGAAATTAATCAACATAATGGCGAACAAAGTAGGCACCATCAGCAACAAGCGTCGAATAATATAAGCGCTCATGAGCAGTAAAGAGGAGCGTCGAGTAAGTTCTCAAGCGAATGAGAAACGTCGTGCGTCATAGTCAGGGTTTATTGTGTTTTAGCGCGTCAGCGCGGAGGGCATCAAACCACCAGCGATCAGTCATGACACCGGTTCTGACGGGCTGGTCGGGTCTGCCGAATTTATCCCAAAACAGGACTCGATCTGCCCGTATGTGCCAGTGGGGAATTACATAATGCCCCCATCGTAGCACCCTGTCCAATGCACGGGTACGATGATTCAACTGCTCCCGTGACTGTGAACGCAGCATTAATGTGATGAGCTCATCGACAACAGGATCTTGAATGCCGGCAAGGTTCCGGCTGCCTTCAGTATGAGATGCCGCTTGACTCCAATATTCAAGCTGTTCATTGCCAGGCGTCTGGCTCTGCCCCCAGACCCAGACAATCATATCGAAGTCAAACTGGCGAAATCGATTGATGTATTGACTCTCGTCAATCAAGCGCACCTTCGCTTCAATCCCAAGACGCTGTAAGTTGCGGATAAAAGGTAACGAGATCCGCTCAAATGCAGGCGTCACCAGCAGGATTTCGAATTGGAATAATTCTCCGCTGTCTTCGTTTATCCGCTTTAAATCCTTGACGATCCAGCCAGACTCCCGGAGCAGTCGACTCGCCCGGCGTAAATTGTTTCTCAAATATCCACTGCCATCATTGACTGGCGGTGTGTAGGCCTCATTAAACACCTCAACTGGAAGTTGGTCTCTGAATGTGTCGAGAATTTTCAGCTCCTCGTTTTCTGGCATTCCGCTGGCTGCGAGTTCTGAGTTCGAGAAATAACTGGTGGTTCGAGTGTATTGCCCATTAAAGAGCGCCTGGTTAGTCCACTCAAAATCAAACGCCAGCGCCACAGCTTCGCGAGCTCGGGGATCTGCGAACTGATTGCGTCTAGCATTCATGACAAAAGCCTGCATACCCGTTGGCATCCGATGAGGAATCAATTCTTTTTTTAGCCATCCGGTTTGGACGACATCAATGTTGTAGTCTTCCGCCCAAGCTTTTGCCTGATTTTCAGAGCGAAAGTCGATATCTCCAGCTTTGAGCGCGAGTCGGATCGGGGTCGCGTCTCGAAAAAAGGTAGTGCGGATCGTGTCGAAATTATTAAGTCCCTTCCGTACAGCCAGGTTCGCACCCCAGTAATCTTTCACGCGAACCTTTTCGATATAACGTCCGGCTTCGAAATTCGTAATTTGATAGGGACCGCTTCCGAGGGGTGGGGTGAGCGTGGTAGCTGAAAAATCGCGAGTTGACCAGTAATTTTTGGGCAGGATGGGAATTTGGCCAACGATCAGTGGCAGTTCACGATTATTGCTTTCTTTAAAATCAAATCGAACGGTGAGGGGGTCTAGCGCTGTGGCAGCACTGACCGCACCATAATAGAAGCGGTATTGGGGATTTCCTTTGCTGACCAGGGTTTCATAAGACCAGGTAACATCTTCGGATGTAATGGGGCTTCCATCATGCCAGCGAGCCTCGGGTCTCAGATGGAAAATTACCCAGGCGCGATCTTTCGGCCATTCGATGCTTTCAGCGATCAGTCCATATCCAGTGAAAGGTTCGTCGGCACTCATGAGTAAAAGTGTTTCGACAGCTCCAGTGCTGACTGCATTACCCTTTGGAATAAAGGGGTGAAAACTATCAAAACTCCCTTGAGCCGCGAGGCGCAATGCCCCACCTTTGGGCGCATCCGGATTAACATAATCGAAATGAGTAAAGTTTGATTCATAACGGGGTGTTTCTGAATCAAACATCGAGATCGCGTGACTGCGAGTGACCTCGTCGGCGGCCACTGATCCGAACGAGATAAAGAATGAGCAGTAGAAAAGCAAGCGCATAAGACTCATTATATCGAGGCCAGTGTAGATCGGCTGAACCTCATCAAAAAACGAATTT
>JADHSN010000095.1 GCA_016776875.1 Gammaproteobacteria bacterium
GAAACCAGTCACGGACACGCTCGTCCATGAAAGTAAAAGTGCGAAAGCCGTGGGAAAGTACATTGTCGAAATATTGTCCGGTTGCTTGGACAACACCTCCCATAATAAAGTGGGTGGGTCCAAACAACAGGATGTAAATCATCAAACCGCCAGCAATAGCCATAGCGGCGTTTGAAAGAATAGCCATACCGCGACCCAGATCGACGGTCAAAGGCAAGATGTACGAGATACATAGGACAACGAATATCCCAAACGTCAGTGTCATGCCTGTGTCCTGAAGCCCAAATAACGCGTCAACGCCCTCTTTGACCTGAAATACGCCCATCGCAACAGAACCCCCCAGGCCAATTGCAATAGCGACAATCGCCAGCAAATCGCATAACCAACCAACACCCCGAGTGATTCGGTTGACTCCAAAAACCTTGATGATCGGCGCACTGACGAGACTGGGGCAGCCCAGGCGAAAACCAAAGTAAGCAATCACGAGCCCGGTGAGGGCATAAATTGCCCAGGCATGAAGGCCCCAATGAAAATTAGTCATGGACAGGGCCTTCGAAGCGGATGACCGGGGATCTTCAAATTCCGAGATCAACAGGTAGTGCGTAAGGGGTTCGGCGGTCCCCCAGTAAAGCAGTCCAACGCCCATGCCGGCAGCAAAAAGCATTGAAAGCCAAGATACCGTTGAAAATTCGGGTTCATCATCGTCCTGACCGAGTTTGATGCGGCCATAACGCGAAACGGCGAGGAAGATACTGGTGATCAGCAAAAAGCTGACGGTCAGCATAATAAACCACGCATAAGCGGTGAACTCTACTTTAACGAGATAGGCGGACGTTGCTGCTAGGCTGCTCGTATCGATAATCCCCCACGCAGCAATGGCCCCCGTGATCACAAGCGCAACAATCAATAGACGATTCGTAAACAAAAATTTCTCCCTACACTTAATTTTAGTAATGAGGAAGCGCGTCCTCCGCTCAATCAATCCAGTTTGTCGTCGAAGACAGATTCATCAAAAGACCGACTCCCTTTTATCGACGATTAATTTTCCAGAATCGTCTCAGACTTTTTCAAGCACTTGTTCAAATGTTCGCAATAAAAAATTTGCATTGCTCTCATTAATGACCATCGGTGGTCTGATTTTGAGCACATTAGAGTGAATCCCGTCAACACCAATTAATACACCCTCATTTCTGAGCGCGTCCGTAATGGACTTTGCCTCCAGGGCTGCAGGCTCCAGTGTCTCAGTGTCCTTGATTAACTCAACGCCGATAAACAAGCCGCTGCCCCGGACGTCGCCGATGATCGGATAATGATCTGCAAGCTCTCGAATTCCATCGCATATCAGCTTGCCAACGGAATCCGCATTGTGCATTAACGCTTCATCTTCGATAACCTGTAAAACCATGTTAGCCGCCGCACACGCGACGGGGTTGCCGCCGGTGGTGCTGAAAAATTCACTATGGCGCTCAAATTTTTCAGCGATTTCTTTGCGGGTCACGACGAGACCCATTGGATATCCCGCTGCGATGGGTTTGCCAAAGGTGACGATATCCGGGGTAACGCCCGCGATCTCGAATCCCCACATTGCTTTACCTAGCCTGCCAAATCCTGACTGCACTTCGTCTGCCACAAAAAGGCCTCCCGCATTCCTGACGCGGTTACAAACTTCTTCGGTATAGAGCGGCAAAGGCGCTATGATTCCGCTTGAGCTCATAATCATGTCCATAAAAAAAGCGGCGGGAGAATGACCTTTTTGCATAAGCTTGTCGATCGCTTCTCCGGCATATACCGCATAGTGCAAGCCTCGCTCGGGGTCATCTCTCTTCCAAGGCCCGCGATAGTCATCCGGAGCGTTAATCTCCTCAATGTGAGACTTCAGCGTACTGGCATCTAAAGCTTCTGCAGGAGATAAATCATATACCGCGTCTGTAACGCCGTGATAGGCGTTTTCGATCACCAATCCCCCCGTCTGACCCGTCCAGATTTTGGACAAGCGCCAGGCAAGATCATTGGCTTCGCTACCTGAGGATACAAAAAAACACGTGTCTAATTGTGGCGGCAGCGTGCTGGTGATATTTTCCGCATACGCCGGTAACGCGTCATAGAGATAGCGCGTATTGGTGTTTAAGGTCGCGGTTTGCTTTGCGATCGCAGCAACGACTCTGGGATGGCAGTGCCCCACATGGGGGACATTATTGTATGCATCCAGATAAGCTTTACCGCTGGAATCAAAAAGCCAGACGCCCTCACCCTTTACAAGATTAACCGGCTCACTATAGGAAATTTGGCTCGCATTCCCCAGAAATTTATTTCTTTTATCCCAGCTCTCTTGTAACGAGAAGGTAGATCGTTCTGTTGTGGCATTAGAGCGCAACCCGCAGCCGCTTAGAAGCAGGTTTTCAAATTCACCATCCCGCATGGCATCACCATCACGCAGTACCCTTATGGTTTTTTCTTCGAGGCCAACCAAATGCTCACGATTGTCAGTCCATGCAATCTCTTGATCCGCCCAGGCTTTGATCAACAAACCGATAACAAGACGGCCCATAATGAGATCAGGCAATAACCCAAATTCCTGCCTCTCCAAGGGAGTGATCTCATTAAACCCCGCTACGATGTCTGCCGCGCGACCAAAATAATTTTTAGATCCTATCGGCACTTCTGCAGCCGTCACTGCGAGATCCTGAATCAGTGGTGCGAATAACATGTCACCAAAATCAAATATTCCGCTGATTTCATAAGGATGATCAGGATCAATTAGCGCGTTATGAAAACTAACATCGTTATGGATAACCTGAGCCCGGCAACCCGATAACCGAGGTTTAACCATTTCTGAGAATCGATCGAGATATTTCACTGCAATATCCCGTACAGACACATCTTCCAGGTAATCACAAAGTGATGCGAGCTGATCTAGATTTTGTGAATCCCATGCAATGGCGTGCCTTGCTGCCGGATGGAAAAATCCCCGCAAAGCGATGTTTAGTTTTGCCAGATCGCGTCCCAGGTTGCGCATTAACCGGGCGTCTTCAGGTGCTTCGTTGAGCGAGACCCCAGGCAAGTACCGTAAAGCGCGAACTCTGAACGTGAGTCCACCCGACTGTATCGTGGACCATTTTTCACCGCTTTTTGTCCGGATCAGTAATTGAATCGGAAGGGTCGGATCTTGTTGCGCGATATGATCCAGGGCGGCGCATTGCAGATCTAAAAAATCGTCAGGCTCCGCTTGATTTGCAATTTTCAATATCAAGCATTGCTGACCAACCTCACTCGGAGTTATCAGAAAATTCTGATCACGCTCTCCACCTAAAGACTTTGATACGCCGACAACGCCATAACTTTCTTTTGCAACCCGGTGAATATCAAAAACGTCAAGCTCCGGAGGCGGAGACTGCAGCGTTTCTAAAATCTTAAGCATTACAATGGCTAACCGTGTCAAAGTGAATCATATGAGTTTCATCTAATTCGAGTGAAGTGATATCCAGAGGCGATTGCATTCCGAAATAAACTTACCGCCTGAAAACCCCATCAGAAGAACCGGTAAAAATCTTTTTGCGCTTGTTTAATCGTTAATCTCATCGACAATTTATCACCTAATCTCGACTGCTCATTAGACCCGGAATCGAGTCATTGCGCCATCATCAAACGTAACCCCAAGACCTGGTGTTTCAGGCGCGACAATTTTGCCTGCTTTGACAGATAGGCGGCCACTACAAACATCGTCGAGGGCCGTTTCAAAAAATGGAAAATACTCTACCGGAGCTAAATTTGGGATTCCAATACCAGCATGGACGGCGGCGGCCGTACCAAGCGCCATTGAATTTGAATTATGAGGCGAGACGGCTATAAAAAAAGGCTCTGCCATTGCGGCGATTGCCTGAATTTCGAGGATGCCCGACAGGCAAATATCGGGATTGACGATATCAACGGCGCGACGTTCGAACAATTCGGTAAACTCCCGCCGAGTAGGCAACGTCTCGCCAGTGAGCAGCGGCTGTTCGATTGCATCACGAAGATAACGCATACTGGCAGCATCAGTCGGCGCAAAGGGGTCCTCCAGCCACATTAAATCAAATTGCTCGATCGCACGAGCCAGTTTCAGCGCTCTCGCGGGGCTCGCATGACGCCACAGATCAACAGCTAAATCTACGTCCGCTCCAACGGCATCGTTAACCGCTTCCAAAATGGCAACGCCCTCATCAACTGTTGTCTTCGATGTAAAAGGATAGAGCTTTATTTGAGTGTATCCCTGCGCCGCGATGTACGTCGCAACGTCGGCATAGGCTTTTGGTGGATGGCTGTTTGGAGTGTAGATATTGGCATAAACCGATATCGATTCATGACAGGCGCCTCCGAGGAGGCAATGCACGGGTACGCCAAGTTGTTTGCCAAGAATATCCCACAGCGCAATTTCAATTCCAGCAAAAGCACTGTAAACCTCCATACCGGGACGTTGCTGCCCAAACTGGCCAAATGCGTCCCCCATAAAAGCTCGGATGTTATGTGCGGGGCGGCCAATCAGCCATTCAGCCAACCGGTTGACGAGCGCAATCATCGCATCTTCGCGGAAATTTAATAGATGACATTCTCCCCAACCGACGATGCCATCCTGAGTCTGAACCCGCACCAGCACATAAGCCTTTCGCGCCCACCATTGATCCTTGACGGGTTCGGGAGGGATTAGATAAGGCGTTACAGTCGCAATGCGATCAGTCATTGATTAGTCTCTCATTTAAAATTTCGTGCTGCGCTTAACAAATGCGAATCCGTAGATCAAATGTGTTATCTCGATTTAAGACAGGTCAGTTAACTTAAAGCAATCGCAAAAAATAAAGCCCCGACAAAGCGGGGCTTTATGATCAGTCTTCGGCCTACATTTTTAACAGAAAAATTTACTAAAGGGTTTCGATCACATCCCCGCCCAAAACCAATACATCGCCATAAGTCGTCAACATACTGAAGAAGGTAGGAAAATCTGGCCACTGTTGGGCGGCCGCTAAATGCTCACCAATACCTTCGGGCACAACATAGACCTCGTTGATCGAGAAAACCGTGTGTCCGGTCGTCCCCTCTTCTGGGTTCATCGGGTTCTTAAAATCAGGGGATTTAGAGGCGTAGTAATGCACCAGACGTATTTTGCTGTCATCCAGGCTATGGGTATCCCGCATCCATTGCGCGTGATTCCGAATAACGGCTTCTACCGCCTCAGCCTTTTCATCCGGCACTTTGATGCCGAAATTAAATGTTTTCTGCCCTGTCTTTATTGTCATAATATTAATCCCAATTAATAATTTTAATTTCAGCTCTCGAATAAAACATGCGCACTGTCAAAATGTCGCACTCCAAATTCCCAATAAATTTTAATCCCAATCTTAAAAAAAGCGAAGCATTAAAAAACATAGGCATTCTTGTTCATTGATCGAAAAATTCAAATCCCTTGAAAAATATTGTTTTTTCAAACTAGGTTGAAATATTTTTTAAAAGCCAGGCAAGGCGCCAGTCTAATCAGCCGCCCATCAACATCAGCGTTCTTGGTTCTTTTTACTCTGGAACCGCTGTATCGATCCATCATCGTGACGGTCGTGCCACTCATGGCGCTCGAACGGTTTGGCTCCGCTCGGGATGTCAGCATTTTTTTCTTCGTGCTTGGAATTGTAGGCGTCGGCATGAGTCTCGCTGTTCCCTGGCTAGTAAGACGACTAGCTCGACGAGGCACGTTTTGGCTCGGCGCGGTTTCCGGTGTCGTTAGCATGCTGCTTTTCATGCACAACGAACTGTGGTCATTTTGCGCGGGTATGGCACTACATCTCTTTGCGGCTTCATGCATCGATGTCACGCTTAACCTTTATTTAATGGAGCATGTGCGGCGACAGGATTTTGGACGATTCGAACCTGTTCGCATGTTTTTCCTCGCTTTCTCCTGGAGCATTGGTCCATTTCTTGGAGTTTATCTGCGCAATGCCATCAATCCTATGGCGCCATTCTTTGTCGGGGCCGTTGTCGTTCTGCTGCTCGGCGCCTATTTTTTCTATCTCCGATTCTCTGACAACCCGATACCGAGCGCCAAGCGAACCACCGTTACCAATCCGTTTCGTTACCTACCCAGATTTTTCTCACAACCACGGATGATGCTGGTTTATCTTTTATCCGCGATGCGGTCCGGTTGGTGGACCATGTATTTCATTTACGTGCCAATTTTTTGTGTCACCGCAGGTTTCGGCGAAACCATGGGGGGCGCGCTAGTATCACTTGCCACCAGTTTCGTAATGGCAACGCCGCTACTGCGGGGTACGATACAGCGTTTTGGAATTCGTCGGGTTCTGCTAATAGGCTATTGTGGTGCCGGACTAATCACCCTCGGACTCGGCGCCTCCATGGAAATCCCCTCGCTGTTTTTGATACTGATACTGCTCGCCGCGTTATTCGCCGTTTTGTGCGACTCGGTGGGAAATACACTCTTTTACCGAGCGGTGAGATCTTGGGAACGCTCCGAAATGGCCACCGTATTTGGGAGCTATCGATCCATCTCAAGCCTCACTTTTCCGGGCTTTTATTCGGGCGTCCTCGCCATCTTCCCACTGGCAGGGGTATTCATCTTCACCGGATTTGGAATGCTGGCTGCAAGTTGGCTAACGCGCTTTATTCCCGCCCGGATGCGATAACGATCGAACTGGTTCGAGGGAGCCTAAATTGGCAACAATCAAAGCCGATTAAATCTCTAGGGAGTTAGAGAGCGTAACCACAAAACCATTGTGACAAATACCTTTTAACTATTAGATATGCAGAGCTCGATCTCAGTTGGATTTCCATAATTGCAAGGGTTGTTGACTTGCGGACAGTTTGAGATCACTGCAAGCGCATTCATCTTCGCCTGTAAGACGACTCTCGCGCCTACAATAGCCCGATCTGCAACAAACACCGTTTCAGCCAGATTGCGGTCGACGTTCACCGGGACATTACAGAAAAAATTAATGTTGGGCACGATATCACGCCGCCCAAGACCAAATGACTCGAGGCTATTTAAAAAATTTTCCCGACACCCTGTTACGCCGGTTACTCCATAAAGCATCTCGTTACTCACTTCACTGCAGCAACCACCGATCGTATCGTGACCCCCAAAGGTATCTTCAACGATCAAAAAGATCGGTCGGGCATCGTCTGAATACAACGTATGTCCGGTCGTTAATTTCAACGAACGCGCTGCCTTTAAGGTATTCGGTGCGTGATATCGCTCTTCTGGATGATCAGCGCTATAGCAAAGAAAATCAACGCCCTGCCCTCCTTTAGAATCAATAATAGTTAATTTGTCACCTTTGGGCACCACACCCGCCCAGGAGCCTCCGGCTTCTACAATAATTGAATCCGTCATTATCCGTTCTCATCATTTTTTCTTGAATGAATCAACCGCATACCAAAAGTCAGTCTACGACAACAACAATTACATGGCGTTTTTTTTGGAAGAATATTATTGCATTAAAATAAAATGGAAACAGAGTGTCCAGTGAAACTGTTAAAAAATTCATCACGTTTTTCTTTAAATCTCCGGCAACATGGCCAAAAATTTTAAGCAGAAAGGTGCGCAAAAATGATTATTCATCCAGCCCCAGCTCGGCCCTCACTCCCATGTTGAGAAAGTCTGCAATCTCGTTGAAATTCACTTTCGCTAAAAATTCCGTTCGGAACCGAGAATTGTGAGGTCCAATACGCTCATAAAATAAATCTCCCGCGATGGATCGAAGTTCATCAGCGCTGATTTTGTATCTGGAATCTTTACGAACAGCATCGATCGCCTGACTAAGGCAGTTATTAACCTCAAAAATATCAAGATAAGTCCGATACGTTTCATAGTTTGTCCACGCGCCAAAATCATCCCGCATAACCGTATCAAATTTCCTTTCGATCAAGCGTTACACCACTCATGTTGATTCAGTTCATATCTTCCGAACTCATTAATGAGTCATGTTTAGGAGATGGCTTCGAGCACTTTTTTTTGAAAGTCATGAACCA
>JADHSN010000096.1 GCA_016776875.1 Gammaproteobacteria bacterium
TTGATCATAAAGCACGTGGTGACAACGATTTGGAACTAGACCGAATAATCGGTGAGTGGACCCGCAGTCTTTCTATGGAAGGCTTATCGAGTATCTTGGAAAAACATGGTGTCGTCCATGGACCAATTCTTTCAATTGAAGACATCGCAAAAGATCCTCATTTCAATGCTCGCGAGATGATACGCGAGATCGAGGACGACCGATTTGGCACCCTCAAAGTTCCAGGTGTTACACCAAAACTTTCTGAAACACCGGGTGATATTGGCTGGCTGGGACCGTCCAAGCCTGGGCAACACAACACTGAAGTTTTGGGTGCACTTGGGTATGATGAGGAGAGTTTGGAGGAGCTACGTCAAAATGGCACCATCTGAACCAACCATTAAGATCTGCGATGTTTCTCCCCGAGACGGATTACAAAATCTTGATCGCATTTTTTCAGTCGATGAAAAGGTTACGCTCATCAAACAGCTTATTGGTGCAGGGCTGCGTAACATCGAAGTTGGAAGTTTCGTCGACCCCGCGCGCGTTCCACAGATGGCTGGGATCGAAGACGTACTGAAACGCATTGACCAACCCGAGGGCACTTGCTTTGCCGCACTAACGATGAACGGGCAAGGGGTTGACCGGGCGCTTGCGTGTGGAATTGACGAACTGCGGTATGTTATTGTGGCCAGCGAAGTGTTTAGCCACCACAATCAGGGCGCCACTATCATAAAAGCAGAGGCAGAATTTTCTTCCACTACTAAGAAAGCTCACGCACACGATCGAACCTCAACCGCAGTTATTGCTGCTGCTTTTGGCTGCCCATATTCAGGTAACGTTGATCCAGATGTCGTTCAGAAAATTGCAATGCGCGCAGTTGAGGCGGGTGCTGATTCAGTCATCTTTGCCGATACTATTGGTGCTGGTGTGCCAGCGCAAGTCACCGTTTTTTGCAACAATTTTCGCCGTTCGGCTGGCGACATACCCTTCGGTTTTCACTTTCATAATACCAGGAACACGGGTTACGCTAACGCTTTCGCTGCGGTGGCCGGTGGTGCATCAATTTTGGATACCTCTATCGGCGGAATTGGTGGCTGTCCTTTTGCGCCAGGTGCGACCGGTAACATAGCGACTGAGGATTTGTTGTATATGTTGCAACTATCTGGTGTTGGAACCGGTCTTAACGCGACAGCTCTGCTAGGGATCGTCGATTGGCTTGCTGATCGAATTCCTGACAAAATTACTGGCCAACTATCCAGCGCAGGGTTTTTTCCTGCATTAGCCAACTCTTTTTCAAAACTCCAAAAGGAAATTCGCGCATGACCGAATTACTAAGCCCAATTGAGTCACGACTGATTGATTATGCCGCATCACTGGAGCTTTCCGAACTTTCAGATATTGGAATCGAGCAAACCAAACGCCGAATTGCCGACACGATTGGCGGTGCAATAGGTGCGTATGCGATGGGGGCACCACGTATCGCCCGGGTTGTTGCACCTGCAATCTCATCTGGAGCAAGCGCCCGAATTTGGGGTTCACTTGCTCAAACAACACCGGAGGCTGCAGCTTTCGCAAATGGGACAATGCTTCGATATCTTGACATCAATGATACACATCGAACTGTTGACGGCAGCCACCCATCAGACAACATTGGTGGGCTTGTAGCGATGGTAGAATCGTTAAGGTTGTCAGGACGAGACTTACTTCTGGCGACTGCGATCTCTTATGAAATTCAATGTCGTTTTGTGGACGTTGTGCCTTTCAATACAAATGGCTGGGACCAGCCTGTTCCTGGAGTTATGGCGATGGCGCTATCTGCAGGTCGACTGATGGGACTTGATCGGGATGCCTTGCGCAACGCACTTTCTTTAGCAATTGTACCAAATTTGTGCACCTACCAGACCCGAGCGGGGGAGCTTTCAATGTGGAAAGGCGCAGCGGGCGCAAATGGCGCGCGACAGGGTATCTTTGCGGCCCGTTTGGCAGGAGAAGGTATGACTGGCCCTTACGAGGCGTTTGACGGTATCTTTGGTCTCTGGAATCAAACAGTCGGAAAACCCTATGATTTGCCAGAATTAGCGCGCAAAGGAGGCACGTTTGGCGTGCAACAAACTAATATTAAAATGTATCCTGTGCGTGACAGTTGCCAGTTACCAGTAAATATTGCTCGAGCATTGCGGATCAAAGTGGCAGCCAACGATATTGCCTCACTCAAAATTACCACCTATAAATCTGCCTATAAAGGCGCTGTAGAAGACCCTGAGCTTTGGGCACCCAAAACGCGCGAAACTGCGGATCATTCAATGCTTATTGCCGTTGCGATTGGCCTGATAGACGGAACTCTGACCCCAGAGACTTTTGAGCGTGGGCGTTTTCTTGATTCTGACGTGTTGAGCCTGATTGGGCGAACAGAAGTAGTGGTCAGCGATAAATTCTCAAGCCTCACCCCAAACGTAAGAACATGCAGGTTAGAGGCAGTAGATAATGCTGGTGCTACACACGTGGTCGAACAAGCTTTGACCGCCAAAGATATTGAAGTCGGGCCCAGTGATGGCGAAGTCAAACAAAAATTTATGGACCTGACTGGCCGAATGATGCCGCAAAGTGCTTCCGAAACATTATTCAGCGCACTGATGGAGTTAGAAAACCATGAGACCCTCGATGAGATTATTCACTTAACTCGGATTTAAAATAAGATGTATAGCGTAGGCATAGACGTAGGCGGAACCCACACTGATCTGGTCATCCTGGATCAGGTGTCTGGCCAATTGCATGTTAATAAGGCACCAACCAGCGTTGATGATCCATCACGGGGGGCCATTCAAGCGCTTATGGCGCTTTGCACCCAAGCTGACATTTCGCCCCAATCAATCAACCATTTTATGCACGGCACCACCGTGGCTACCAATATCGCATTGGAACACAATGGCGCGCGTACTGGATTGATAACAACCGAGGGATTTCGCGACATTCTC
This sequence comes from Gammaproteobacteria bacterium, assembly GCA_016776875.1. Taxonomy (GTDB): domain Bacteria; phylum Pseudomonadota; class Gammaproteobacteria; order Arenicellales; family UBA868; genus UBA868. The sequence goes on from JADHSN010000096.1 coordinate 2,958, forward strand.
CACATCGCTCGGCACAAACGCCCACAGACATTCAGCTTGCAACTTGACCTTCCCTGGCAACGCAATCCACTGGTCCCACGCCGCTGGCGAATGACCGTGCCAGAGCGAATTATCCCACCTGGTGAAGTTCTGCGACCTCTCGATGAAGACGCTGTGCGAACTGCGGTGGAGCACCTGCTTTCTGAAAGAGTTGAGGCCATTGCTGTCTGCTTCCTTCATTCCTATTTAAATTCGACGCATGAAGCCCGCGCAATTGAGATCGTGAAAGAAATGGCCCCCGATTTGTTTGTCTGCGCAAGCCATATAGTGGTTCCACAGTACCGGGAATACGAGCGATTTTCAACAACAGCACTGAACGCCTATATCGGCCCAAAAACTGCGCGTTACTTGCGCAGTATGGAGCAAGAATTAAAGACCCACAGTGTTGGCGCAGATTTACATTTGATGCAGTCGTCAGGGGGTGCGGCGACGCTTCAGGCGGCTGAAGCGCGGCCTGTGAATTTGTTGATGTCAGGCCCAGCTGGTGGATTAATCGGTGGTATCTGGGTTGGAAAATCTGCCGGTTATAATAGCGTCATTACACTCGACGTTGGCGGCACGTCTGCTGACATAGGTGTCGCACCAAATGGTGAGATACTTTACAAACATATACTCGATACGCGGCTTGGTGATTATCACGCGATGGTTCCAATGGCAGAGCTGGACGCTATTGGTGCCGGCGGTGGTTCGATTGCATACGTCGACAGTGGCGGACAGTTTCAGGTCGGCCCTCGGAGCGCAGGCGCCGATCCAGGCCCATGTTGTTATGGAACCGGCGGAACCGAGCCAACTGCAACAGATTGTATGCTTGCACTGGGATGGATCGACCCGAGTAACTTTTTGGGTGGGCGTACTAAATTATACACTGAACTGTCACGTAAATCGATCAAAGATAACCTGTGCGGTCCATTAAGCATGAGTGTCGAAGCGGCGGCCAGCGGCGCAATCCGTATTCTCACCCACTCAATGATCCAGGCTTGTGAGATCAACAGCGTGCGTCGTGGTTATGATCCCCGAGACTTTGCGCTAGTGGCTTTCGGTGGCGCAGGTCCTCTTTTTGCTTGTGAAATAGCCAGGGAAATGAACATCCCCACAGTAATTATACCGCCCTCTCCTGGATTGACTTCAGCACTGGGACTTCTGGCGTCGGATGTTATATACGAACAAAGCCGCACAGTAATGGAATCAAGTTCCAATCCAGAACCAAGCCAACTTGAGGCCGATTTTTCTAAATTAGAAATCGACATCCTGCACCAACTTCGCACCGATGGCTTTCAAGAAAGTGACATTGAAATTACGCGCCAAGTGGATTGCCGGTACGCGGGACAGGGGTACGAATTGCGCAGTGATGCGCCAAAAGGCTCTGTGAACACCGATTATTTAAAGGCCATCCGACTAGGTTTTGATGCTGCCCATTTACGCCAGTACGGCAAAAATTTCCCCGAGAAACCCATTCAGATTGTCAATATCCGCATTCAAGGGCGCGGACGAACCGTCCCTTTGCAGGCTATCACATTTGTAACTGCCGACAATCCAGACGCTGATGTTGCAAAAACAGGCAGTCGAATTGCTAATTACTTGAACGACGGCGAGCTCGTAGCACTCCAAACGCCATGTTACGATCGCACCAAACTGCAACCAGGACACCATCTGAACGGCCCAGCCATTGTTGACCAGATGGACTCCACTACTATCATCCCACCTGGTTTCGGCGGTGGAGTTGACGCCAGTGGGAACATCGTCTTGAAGCCAAATGGAGGTGCAGCATGACCGCGTCCAATATCGACAAAGTGACACTTCGCGTTCTTGGTGGAGCTTTCGATGCTGTTGCAAAAGAGATGGCACAAACCCTTTATCGTATGTCGAACTCCTCGATTATCCGCGAAAGTGAAGATATCGGTTGCGGTATTTTTGATCCCATCGGGCAGGAGTTATGCGAAAGTGAAACTTCACCAATGCATATTGGTTCTTTACCGTTCTATATACGTGGTTTCATGCGCAAGCTTGAAGGGAAAATTGAGGATGGTGACGTCATCATCCACAACCACCCCTATCATGGAGCATCACACACGCCTGACCTTGCAGTTGCAGTGCCGATATTTGACGAGGGCGTATTGATTGGTTTTTCGGCGGCGACAGCACATTTGGTTGATACTGGTGCTGCGGCGCCTGGGTTGAATATCGACCTGATCGATTTATTCGCCGAGGGCACGATTTATGACAGTATCAAGCTTTATGAGCGCGGTGTACGCAACGAAGCAGTCTGGTCAATTCTGCAGGATAGCGTACGCACGCCTGACCATAACGCATCAGATATTGAGGCCATGATTGCGGCAACCAGACTTGGTCGGAAAAGATTCCTCGATTTAACAGGTCGCTACGGCTGTGAAACTGTGATGGCGACAGCGCGCCATTGGATGGATTATTCAGAAGGTCGTCTACGTGCAGAAATTGCTAAAATTCCTGATGGGGACTATAGCGCTGAAAGCTGGCTGGATCATGACGGGCGCAACTGGGATACCATGCTAAAGGTTGTGGTAACCCTCCGAATAAAAGGCGACGGGATCACGATCGACTTGACCGGGTCAGCAGATGAAGTTGAAACTGGTTTTAATGTCCCTTTTGAAGGATCTCTAAAGGTCGCATGTTTTTATGCAATCCGCACCTTGCTGTTAGATCAAGCCGAAACTGAAGATTTCATCCCTCAAAACGAAGGTATTTTTCGTGCTGTCGACGTTATTGCACCTAAAGGTTCAATCTTTAATCCAAATTTTCCGCGTGCCTGTTTTGCGCGTATGGCCCAAGTTCAAAGAGTGATCGATTGCATCATCCGCGCACTTGCACCGGTTATGCCTGAACGTGCAACAGGCGGTAACGCGGCGACAGTAATGAGTGTGTCATATTCAGGTTTTGACAAAGAACGGGCACAATACTGGGTCTGCGTTGAGGTAAACGAAGGCAGCTATGGCGGTCGAGCAACAAAAGACGGGCTCGACTGTGTTGATAATCTTATGGCCAACACCCGAAATGTTCCCTGTGAAGAAATCGAACTGCACTATCCGTTACGGGTTGAGCGTTATGAAATGCGACCAGAGTCACCGGGAGCTGGAAAGTGGCGTGGTGGCTGCGGTCACGTGCGCGAGGTACGGTTTCTAGAAGATGGTTTTTTCTCATGCAATGGCGACCGTATTCTGGAACCTCCTTATGGGATTTTTGGTGGACTTGCGGGTCATGGCGCCCGGCTCACAGTGAACCCAGGAACAAAAGATGAAGCTGAGTGGCCATCAAAAGTATCTGGACGCAAAGTAACAGTGGGTGATGTGATCCGCGTCTGTGGTCCGGCCAGTGCTGGCTATGGCGACCCATTGGAACGTGATCCCAAAAGCGTGTTAGCCGATGTTATAGACGGGATATTCAACGACGCCCAAGCCCAGGCTGATTACGGCGTAGTTATTGCCGGGAGCAAGATAGATTTTGTTGCAACCGCAACACTCAGAAAGGAACGAAGCAGATGAACACAACTGAACCTGGAAAACTGGAGGCAGCACTTGCAGAGTTTGCGGTTTCGCTGACATTTGACGATTTGTCTGACCGGGCGGTAACCGCCGCAAAGATGCGCGTGCTAGATTCTGTTGGTGTTGCTATGGCAGCAATTCTTGCGCCACCGGCGCGGATTGCACGCAGCCTTGCACCCATTGTTGCTGAAGGTGAAACCACTCGCCTCTGGGGCGATGGACGCAAATCAACGCTTGAGGATGCCGCTTTTGCCAACGGTGTTGCAGTCCGCTATCTCGATCTCAACGATGCTTGGCGTACTCGTGACGCGCATCATCCTTCCGATTATCTGCCCGGCATTCTTGGGGTGGCCGACGCATTTGATTGTTCTGGACGTGAATTCATTGAAGCCTTGGCTATCGCTTACGAAATTATGTGCCGATTCACTGACGGTGTGCCATTTAACACAGCGGGTTGGGACCAGCCAGTTTCCGGGGCGATAGCAACAGCGCTTGCGGCTGGGCGGCTGATGGGATTGGATCGTGAGCAGATGAATAACGCCATTGCATTGGCTGTGGTCCCAAACCTTTGCACTTATCAAACACGTGCAGGTGAACTTTCGATGTGGAAAGGTTGCGCCGGGCCAAATGGCGCGCGCAACGGGATTTTTGCGGCGCGCCTAGCACGCGAAGGAATGACAGGACCTTATCGTGCTTTTGATGGAATTTTTGGTGTCTGGAATCAAACACTCAGCGGGGAAAGTTACGAGGTTTCCCTGCCAGATGGTAGCCCAGATTGGACTTGGGGTTTGGAACAAACCAATATCAAAACCCACGCAGTTCGTGACAGTTGCCAATTGCCAATTTTTACCGCTATTGAATTGCGCGAAAAATTGGATGGGCGCGAAATCAAATCGTTGAAGATCGAAACTTATAAATCAGCCTGGGAAGGCGCCGTGAAAGACAGTGAACTCTGGTCACCACGAACTCGCGAAACAGCTGATCATTCGATGCTCTTCGCTGTCGCCTGTGGATTGATCGACGGCAAAGTGACGCCAGATAGTTTTGAGGATGCGCGATTCCTTGATCCAGATATCCTCGGCCTGATTGAAAGGACCGAAGTCAACATAAGTGACGAGTTCACCTTAGCAACACCCGAAATTCGAAATTGCCGGATCGTTGCAACTACATCTGACGGCAGTGAGGTGTTTGCGCATCGGGTTGTAACGCTTGATGAAATCAAGGCTGGGATGCCGCGTGATCAATTGTTGGCAAAATTCCGAGAAACCTCGCGTAGGGCTTACTCGCCCTCACAACAGGATCGTTTGATAGTTGGTGTGGATGGTTTGGATACGATGTCGGTGCGCAGTTTCATGCCTTTAATTGACTATTGATCAATGACTATTTCTAATGATCCCGCATGCCTGACGGCTAGTGAAGCC
>JADHSN010000097.1 GCA_016776875.1 Gammaproteobacteria bacterium
AGGACCTCACGGTTCTCTCCAAGCACGGTTTGCTGAAAATCAGCGCTGAATGTCTCGGTCGACTCGAAAAACGAATCCAGTGGATCAATCTCCGCGATGACGCTTGACGAATTTAGGATCATCCCGAAAAACAGGAAAAACCACAAAACAGAATTCATTTTCATCGATGGGAATGCTCGCTTTATTCGAACTAATCAGAAGTTGCGGGCGCGATAACCTCACGCTTTCCGTTTTCTAGCGGGCCTACTGCACCAGCCGCTTCCATTGACTCAATCATCCGAGCCGCACGGTTGTATCCTACCCGAAGATGACGCTGGACCGAAGATATGGACGCTCTGCGGGTCTCGGTTACAAAAGCGAGTGCTTTGTCGTAAAGCGGATCCTCTTCACCGCCCGCCCCATCTCCAGAATCCTCTCCAGGTAAAGAGCCGGCCAATGCCGAACTGTCGACAACGGCCTCAAGATATTCGGGGCTCCCACTCTTTCTGATCTCTTCGGCCACCCGATGCACCTCTTGGTCGGAGACGAATGATCCATGAACGCGCATCGGCAGGCCGGTGCCAGGTGGCATAAAAAGCATGTCCCCGTGCCCTAAAAGTTGCTCGGCCCCCATTTGGTCGAGAACGGTTCTTGAATCGGCTCGAGCTGAGACTTGAAAAGCGATTCGAGTCGGAATATTTGCTTTGATCAGGCCCGTAACAACATCGACCGAAGGTCTCTGGGTCGCCAGCACCAAATGAATTCCCGCGGCTCTTGCTCTTTGGGCAATACGCGTAATCAACTCCTCAATTTTCTTACCCGCGACCATCATGAGATCGGCGAATTCATCAACAATAACAACGATGTAGGGAATCTTTGCTAGCTTCGGGGTTTCAGAATCATCCCCCGGAATTGGCGAATACATCGGATCATCGATAGGCTTCCCACTAGCAATTGCCGCTTCCACTTTACGGTTGTATCCCACAATATTGCGAACGCCCAATGCAGCCATGACTCTAAACCGGCGATCCATCTCAACAATACACCAACGAAGCGCGTTTGCCGCTTTTTGCATGTCCGTGACAACAGGCGTCAATAAATGTGGAATCCCATCGTAGACGGACAGCTCAAGCATCTTGGGATCGACCATAATCAAACGAACATCTTCCGGAGTGGATTTATACAGAATGCTTAAAATAATTGCATTCACGCAAACTGACTTTCCGGACCCTGTTGTGCCCGCGACCAACAGATGAGGCATTTTGCAAAGATCGGAAACCACGGGCTCACCGGCAATATCTTTTCCCAGAATCAATGTCAGCGGGCTCTTACTGGTCTCATAAACGGCAGACGCCAAACCCTCAAGTAAAAATACGGTCTCCCGAGACTCATTAGGAATTTCGATGCCGATATAGGTCTTACCGGGAATATTTTCAACCACTCGAACACTGACCACAGACAAGGCTCTTGCCAGATCTCTGGAAAGGCCGACAATCTGACTTGCTTTTATCCCTGCGGCAGGATCAATCTCAAAGCGGGTAATTACAGGTCCGGGTTGGACAGAGACAACGGTGACTTCAACGTTAAAATCCCGTAACTTTTTCTCAACCAGTCTCGACATCATTTCGAGCGAATCCTTACTGTACCCCCCCGGTTGGACTTGCGGTTGGTCAAGCAACTTAAGCGCCGGAAGATTACCCTGCGGTGCTTTGCCTTCGATAAATAGCGGGATCGTGGTCTGTTTTTCCTTTTGCAGTCGTAGCCCTTCTTTTGCGGGCTTGATCTTCGGCTCTATACGTGGCGGTTCTTTATGCTCTCGCTCGCGTCGTATTTCAGCGACGGTCTCCTGTCGTTGACGGCGCGAGCGAAGGCCTTTCACTTTATCCAGCCAGTCAGCGAGAGCGGCTCGCGTGCGTGCGGCCCATTCAAATGCCTTCGCTCCGACATTATCCATCGCGCTAAACCAGGATAAATCAAGTGTCCAGGATAACCCTGCAATCAATGCCACAATTAAGGCAACGGTCGATCCAACCGACCCAAACACGTCTAATAACCAGCCGCCCGAAACCAATCCGAGCCACCCGCCGCCCGAGAATCCATTATCTGAACCTCCATTCGCAAAGTGGACATACTCGATTCCGCAAGCCGACAAAACAGTTAATGCAATCCCAATACCGTGAACAAATCGGGCGTACGAGCTGCTCGGGTTATCCCGATTGCGCAACATTCGGGCGCTTAATAGGCCGAAAATTACCGGGAATAGGTACGCCGCGTAGCCAAACGCATGTAAAAATAAATCCGCAAACCAGGCGCCAAAGCGCCCTCCCAGATTTCGAGTCGACCCGTCATCCCCTGTTGAAGTCCAGGCCGGGTCCAGAGGAGAATACGAAACTAGGCAAATCAATAGATAGCCCGTTAGCGCAACCAGCGAAATAACAAGCGCTTCGCGCGCCAGTCGGGTCAGGCGAGCGGGCGTTTCAGAAGGCGGCGACTTCCGTTTATTCTTAATTTTTGTTTGGATCAAGTCTGAATACCTGCAACTAATTTGGCGCCCGTAAAGAGTTCCGTATTATAGCGAAATCAGGCAATCTAACCGCACATTGGGCTCATCTGTGACGTCTCCCTAGATTCTCATCGGCGTTGGGGCGACAATAAAGGGTCATTTTTTTTTCGGAGCAATCCATGGGGACAACACGACATTCGCGCTTACTAATACTGGGCTCAGGGCCGGCTGGCTACACGGCCGCTGTTTACGCATCAAGAGCAAATTTGTCCCCGGTACTTGTGACGGGGATTGAGCAAGGCGGTCAGTTAATGACGACTACAGAGGTTGATAACTGGCCGGGTGATCCACATGGGCTAATGGGTCCAGACCTGATGTCTCGAATGCTGACCCACGCAGAGCGGTTTGGAACCGAAATCGTGTTTGACCATATCCACACCGCTAAATTAGGTTCTCGCCCGTTTGAATTAAATGGTGACGCTGCCACCTATACTTGCGACGCTTTAATCATCGCAACTGGAGCCTCTGCACAATATCTAGGCCTCGAGTCCGAAGAAAATTTCAAAGGCAAAGGCGTCTCTGCATGCGCAACTTGTGATGGATTCTTCTATAAAAATAAACCGGTTGCAGTCATTGGCGGAGGCAATACAGCCGTTGAGGAAGCGATTTACTTATCCAATCTATGCTCAAAGGTCACGCTCGTTCATCGGCGAGATTCTCTACGAGCTGAGGCAATTCTTCAGGATCAACTCTTTGCAAGAGCTGGCGATACAGGAAATGTTTCGATCGAATGGAACCAAACCCTCGAAGAGGTGCTAGGAGATGATGGCGGTGTAACGGGAATCCGCATCAAAGGGGTTGGTGAGAATAAGCCAGCGAAAGACTTATCCGTTCATGGCGTTTTTATCGCGATTGGGCATATACCGAATACTAATCTGTTCGTCGATCAACTCGATATTAACAACGGCTATCTTCGGGTCCTGTCCGGTCTTGATGGGGATGCAACGGCAACTAGCATACCCGGTGTTTTTGCTGCCGGCGACGTAATGGATCACGTCTACAGGCAAGCAGTCACTTCTGCGGCGACAGGCTGCATGGCTGCACTTGATGCAAAACGTTTTCTGGACACCAACAGTTAAAGCCGGAGCAATGAAAAAGACTCCTCGCCAAAAGACTCGCATCTCAAAAGATGAAGTTCGACTTTTTCGCGAGGCGGTATCTGGCGTTCAACCCTTCTCGCACACACCCCGCGTGAACTCGAAACCGGCTATCAATAAAAAACGACTCGGGCCTTCTAATGGCGTTCCCCAAAGCGCAATATTATCCGAGGATGGAGAGAGCTTTCGTCGGGCCAACATCGACCCAGCGACCTTTTCCGCTCTCAAGGCCGGAAGATTTAACCCCGAAGACGTTATCGACCTCCATGGTAATACGGTGACCAAAGCAATGCAGCGGCTCACCGACTTCATTCATCAAAAAACATATTTTCATCAAACCTGTCAGTTAGTGATCACTGGAAAAGGATCTCACTCGCCTGAAGGTTTCTCGCCCGTCAGGAATTCGACCCTCGGACTACTGCCAACATTCCCGCAAGTGGTAGCCTTTTGCTGGGCAACCCCCTCTCACGGCGGTAGCGGCGCATTTTTTTTACTTATCGATGGGTCTCAGTCGTAAGAAGCGCGACTGCATATGCAGCAATCCCCTCCCCTCTTCCGGTAAAACCTAATTTCTCGGTCGTTGTCGCTTTAACGTTAATTTGGCTGGTGTCGACCTTAAGGTCCTGGGCTAAATTATCAATCATTGCGGAAATGAAGTCTGACAAACGGGGCGCCTCAGCGACGATTGTGGTATCTACATTCGAGACTGAAAAACCGTGACTGTTAAGTTCATTCAGTGTCGCTCTCAGAAGCTCCCTGCTATCTTGACCCGCATGGGCCGGGTCAGAATCCGGAAAATGCTTCCCGATATCACCAAGCGATGCGGCCCCGAATAGCGCATCGCAAATGGCGTGGATAAGTACGTCTGCGTCACTATGGCCGTCCAATCCACGCTCAAATGGAATATCCACACCGCCCAACCGCAGCTTACGCCCGCTAACCAATCTGTGAACATCAAAACCATGGCCAATGCGGATCAACTGGTCTTCTCCTGGGTATCTAAAATCGCACTCGCAAAAATCATATCTTCAGGTTCGGTGAGCTTCAGATTTTCCCTTGAGCCCTGGACCAGTAACGGGGCGTAGCCCAAGAACTCCATCGCATTCGCCTCGTCCGTAAAAGTAATATTTTTTTCTTTTCCGGCACTCAGCGCATCGAACAGCCGACCGACCGGGAAAAGTTGGGGCGTCTGTGCACACCAGTGTTGCCCTCGGTCAATCGTTTCAAGACTGCGACCGTTTTTAGCTTTTTTCAAGGTATCAACAACTTGTATCGCCAAAAACCCGCCTCGAGCATCAAAACCCACACTGTTTACCAGTTCACTGACGAGTTCGGGTGTAATAAGCGGTCTTGCGGCGTCATGGATTAACGCCCACTCATCCCCGCGACCACAGTCGATCAGTCGTTTGAGCCCTTTTAGAACGGTTTCCGAGCGCGTGGCGCCACCGATATAGGTCTCCACCTTCAAACGACCCGTTGAAGGATCGGACAGCGTAAGATCAGTCTCCGCTGCCACCCCAACCAAAATACCCGATAGTTCCGAAACCGCAGAAAGTCGCTCCAGCGTCCGGTGAATAACCTGTTTCCCGTGCAAAGGGGTGTATTGTTTTGGCGCACTACCCCCAAACCGTTTTCCAGATCCCGCCGATGGGACTATCGCCCATATTTTATTGCTCATTCAGACTAATTTATTATTATCAAAATACTGGTTTATGTAAAAGTTATGACTCAGTTTACGCTAAAATTATGCTTTCGCTCCATTGATTTTTCTGTCGTTGCCTTCTTTATCTCCCCAACGCGTCCCGCCGACTCAGACACGTAGCAAGCGATGGCCTCGACGCGCAGGCGCAGCGCTTGCGTTCGACATCGCGAATCTCAGTATTGAAAACGGCCCGACTATCGTCGTCGCGCGCACACCTCGCGAGCATCAGCTTCTTCTCGATGAGGTCACATTTTTCCTTAAGAACTCGTGGCCAAAACCTTTGTTTTTCTCTGGCTGGGAATGCCTTCCTTATGATCGATTTTCGCCCCACCCCGAAATTGTCTCGCAACGTATCGCGACCTTAATTGATCTTCAAACTGAAGCACGAATCGTCATCATCGCGGCCGATCAGCTGCTCGCAAGACTAGCGCCGCCAGAATTTCTGCTTTCAAACAGTTTTAAGCTGCAAAAGGGAAATGCGCTTGATCCGCAAGCCTTCAGGAGTCGACTGTCCGACTCAGGTTATCTTTCGGTTTCACGGGTGATATCGCCGGGCGAATTTGCCGTCCGCGGCGGCATCATTGATGTCTATCCTTCTGGATCCCAAAAACCTTTTCGTATTGATCTTTTTGGCGACGAAATCGAAAACATTCGCTTTTTCGATCCGGAATCTCAAAAGTCTGTTGGGGAAACTCACTCACTTTCAATACTGCCGGCCCGGGAATTTCCAACCGACCAGAATGCCATCGATTGTTTTAGGGCGAATTACAGGCGAACGTTCTCTGGGGACCCTCAAAACTCGATCATTTATCGAGACGTCTCCCAGGGTAAATTTCCCTCTGGAATAGAGTTCTACCTCCCTTTGTTTTTCTCACAGTCGGCGACAATTTTTGATTATCTGCCCGAGCAGGCAACCTGGGTTGTACCGTCGGACCTCGAAGATCTCTTAAATTCAGAGTGGGCAGCCCTGAATGACAGATATTCACAGTTCTCTTATGATCAAGAGCGTCCACCAATGCCTCCTGGCGAAATCTCAATGACACCGCAGGAGGTTGTTGAGAAAATCGAATCCCAGAGCGTGATCAAAACCAATTCCGCGGCATCAACTCAGTCGAAGATTAAAGCGGTTGTTGAAGTGCCCGTTTATCCCGTCGATCACCAGGCTTCAGAGCCTTTTCTAGCCCTAGTTAACCGGGTAAAGCGATCAAAAGAATTTCCGATCCTACTGAACACAGAGTCTGTTGGTCGAGCAGAGACATTTCTAGACCTTTTTCGTTCTTATAATCTGCCCATCCAGGAGTATTCCTCATGGCATGCATTTACAAGCGACCCTGACGCCGAGGTTGGAATTTGCGTCTCTCCTCTAGATCGCGGCCTTTGCATCCCCAATGAAGCCCCTGAAGTAGTTGTCGAATCGCAACTCTATGGCTCAAAGAAACGTCAAAACAAACGGCGCGGCCGCTCAACTGATCCCGAAGCGATCATTCGATCAATCGCTGAACTAAAACCTGAGGATCCTATTGTTCATATTGATCATGGGGTGGGACGGTATGAGGGTTTGAAATCACTGGCAATTGATGGAAAGCCCGACGAGTTCATCGTTGTCAGCTATAAAGGCGGTGGAAAGCTTTATATCCCTGTTTTCAATATTGGGGTGCTGTCTCGATACATCGGAGGCGACTCTGATACTGCCCCATTGCATACGCTCGGGGGCGAGCAATGGGAAAAGGCGCGAGCGCGAGCTCGGAAACGGGCTTACGATGTTGGAGCGGAACTTCTTAAGACCCAAGCGCTTCGAACGCTCCGAGTTGGAAAGTCGCTTGCCGTCGCGGAGCAACAATATCTAGCTTTTACGAGCGAGTTCCCTTTTGAGGAAACGATAGATCAAGAAAACGCTATTGAAGCGGTCAGAGAGGATCTCGGCGCCAATCAACCCATGGATCGACTGATTTGTGGAGACGTGGGTTTTGGTAAAACCGAGGTTGCATTACGAGCAACCTTTATCGTGTCGTCAAACAGTCAACAAACTGCGATTCTCGCCCCAACGACCCTTCTTGCCCAACAACACTTTGAAACCTTCCGGGATCGATTCGCGAACCAGCCTGTTCGAGTCGCGTGTTTGTCTCGTTTTCTTTCTAAATCGGAAATCGAAAAAATCATTGTCGACGTCAGAAACGGAAAGATCGATATCCTTATTGGTACCCATCGCCTTCTGCAGAAAGACATAACCTTTAAGGCGCTTGGCCTCGTCATTATCGATGAGGAGCACCGATTTGGTGTCCGTCAAAAAGAACAGCTCAAGCAGATGCGTGAAGAAGTTGACGTGCTCACGCTGACCGCGACCCCTATCCCGCGAACACTTAATATTGCGCTATCGGGAATCCGTTCGATATCACTAATATCGACGCCTCCCGCCGGTCGAGTTTCGATAAAAACAAGCGTCCAACCTTACTCAAAAAGCATAATCAAAGAGGCGTGTTTACGGGAATTGCATCGAGGAGGCCAGGTCTATTTTCTACACAACGAGGTATCAAGTATCGAG
>JADHSN010000006.1 GCA_016776875.1 Gammaproteobacteria bacterium
CGATAACGTCCGGATGTCGAACCTTATCGTTGGTCGCAAAAATATCCTGCAGGAACAACGGAAGCACGGTGCCGCCATCGTTATGCACAATCTGTTGCATCTCGACATAAATATCCCGACGTTTGTTTTGATCGGTCTCAACACGACCCATTTTCAGAAGCTTGTCGAACTGCGCATTTTTCCAATAGGTGTCGTTCCAGGCTGCGTCTCCCGCATATATCGTTGAGAACATCATATTCTCAGTCGGTCGTCCCGACCAGTAACAAGCTGAAAATGGCTTCTTCATCCATACATTAGACCAGTAACCGTCATCCGGCTCCCGAACGACTTCAATATTAATGCCAGCGGGTCGAGCCGTTTCCGCCATTAACTGGCCTGCATCAATCGATCCACCGAACCCTGTTTCAGCCGCGTGAAACTTCACGTTCAGGCTGTCCATACCGGCTTTCTTGAGGTGATATTTGGCCTTATCGGGATCATAGGCGCGTTGTGGCAGTTCGTCGTTTGAGGCCCGATAGAAATTAGCAGGTCCAATCGGGTTATCGTTACCCAACTCACCATAGCCTCGCGCGACAACTTTCAGCCACTGCTCCCGATCGACAATATATTTCATTGCCGTTCTCACGTCGTTGTTGTCAAACGGCGCCACATTAGTCAGCATCGGAAGCGTGATCTGCTTATTTCCTTTGGTCGCGTCAACGACAATACCGGGCTGACGTTTCAGTAGATCTGCAGTTTTTGCGGAAACATTATTCATCGCATCGAGCTCACCCGTGCGCAGGGCCGCTTCACGCGCAGCGGAATCTGCGATTTGCAGGGTTTCGACCTCATCGAAGAATCGTCGATTGGGCTTCCAGTAATTTGGATTCGCTTTGGTTAGGGTGCGAACGCCTGGCTCGTGCTCGACTAAAGTAAAGCCTCCCGTGCCTGTGCCAGACTGCCAATCAATCGTGCCGTCTCCATTCGACGGACAAATGAGAAGGTGATAGTCGGTAAGAATAAACGGGAAATCAGCGTCTCCGCCGGAAAGCTCCACCACAACACCATATTTGCCATCCGCTTTAACTGATGTCACGGCGCCCAGTTGACCCTTGGCTGCTGACTTTGATTCCTCACCGAGATGATGATTAAGCGAATCTACAACGTCTTCGGCAGTCAGTGATTTTCCATTATGAAACTCGACGCCCTGACGGATTTTGAAGTTCCATGTTTTTGCACCATTACTACCTTCCCAACTCTCGGCCAATTCTGGAACCAGTTCGCCAGATGGAGCGACCTCGGTCAAATTGTTTCGGAGTTGACCAAATTGTACGTTCAGCATGTAATGATCAAGAATCTGACCCGGATCCATCACGTCACTCGTTGCGCCTCCGGTTACCCCTTGGCGAAATCGACCACCCTGCTTCGGTGCCGCCATAGCACTTTGCATATAAAGGCCGGGCGCCATTGCACCAAGACCCATTGCCGAAACCCGTGACATAAACTCACGTCGGCTAATTTTGCCCTTAGCTACCTTTTCTTGAAGACGATCCAGCTCTACCCTCTGTTTTTCATACATATCCCTTGCTCCTCAGTGGTTAATATTTTGACATCGCGGCGATTTCTGAGGTCATCGCGAAGAAAAATTTGGCCTACAAACGACCGCAGTTTCTATAAAAATACCCATTCACCGCAATGATGTCAACATAGTTTATTTAGACTAAATGTGTAATCACGGAACAAGCGAGGACAAAAAGGTCGCACACCGCTAAGTGGCCTCTGCCTTTTGTAAAGTGAACTGCCACACCTGATCAGCGAGCCCTGAGACTCACATCCTGTCACTCATATGCGGGAGATTTCTCTACCCGAGCGAAAATATCCCTCACACCCTCCAGTGCAGCCGACTGAACATCGGGGTGTGTCGGACGAGCCGGGTAAATAGCGTGAGCGGGTCGTACCCATACAGGGGCGTCTGGCACCAGTCGAACCGCACCAGACGTGATCAGCGCTCGAGCAGACCTCTCCACAACATATGCGCTACACGCTTCTTGGGTGAGCATAATGCGCGCCGTATCGATGAATTCTGCATGTAAGCGGCACTTTGGTCTGCTCTCAGCAACAAAACGCCGATGCTCCTCGTCGAATGCCTGATCCCACCCAATAGAGATGTAATTCTCTCGCCAATCGACAACTTCTTCGTAGCTCGTCACCAACACCAGTCGTTCAGTAAAGAGAGGCTCGAATATCACACCGTTAGTGACCTGATACTGATACCCGACGGCAAGATCCAATTGCCCATTCGCGATTTCTTTTGTCGCAATCATTGAGTAACCGCAATCAATCGAGATCGAAACGTCCGGTACATGAAGCGTCATCCAGCCTAACCATTCAGGGACAAGCTCATCCAGCAATAAGTACTGACTCATAAATCGGTAGTGAGCGCGATAACTGGTCGCTCGACGCGCGACCTCCCGTCCATGCTCAATCGTGTCGATAACGTTTCGCGCATAGTCAATGAAGCGCTCGCCTTGTTCCGTAAGCTCGGCGCCGCGACGATGCCGACGAAAAACAGGAAATCCCAGGTAGTCTTCCAATCCCTTTATTCGGCTTGTTACGGCTGCTTGCGTGACGCAAAGCTCATCTGCCGCACGTCGGAAACTTCCCAGGCGAGCGACTGACAGAAATGTCTTGATCTGGGTGTCAAGATTAGACATAAATAATATCTATTAAATTGCTAATTAAATTTAAATTTACTTTTATCTAATTATCCTCAAAATCGCTATGACGGCAACCCTGAGTCAGGCGGAAAGAATTGACTACGAATACTTTCATCGCAACAAACGCGGCTTCGAGCGGGATCACGCTTGAGCGCAAGACCCTGAAAGCACTCTGCAGACGTTCAGATTTGCCGGGTCTTATCTACCTCGGCAAATGGGCGCTAGCCCTAGGCATCTCAGGGTCCACGGTTTACCTTACGCTTGGAACCGCTTGGGTTTGGCCAGCAATGCTGATATACGGCACGGTTCTGTCGGTGCCGGTATATGCGATGAGTCATGAAACTGCGCATGGCACAGCCTTTAGAACGCGCTGGCTAAATGAAACCGTCATGTGGATCTGCGCCCTGCTCTATCTTGAGGAACCACTGCACCGACGCTACACCCACACCAATCATCACACCTACACCTGGCATGTTGGCAAAGACAGTCAAATGCCCTTCGATACACCAATGACACTCGCGGTCTGGATAATGGAAATATCAGGCTTCTCGCTCACTCGCTTCCATATTCATCGCCTCATTCAGTTAGCGGTTGGACACTACCCCGAAACATTAAGATCAGTGGTTCCTGAAAATGAATTCCCCCGACTCCGATGGAACGCGCGGTCCTTTCTCGGTATTTATATCGCTATTGGCGTTGCCATTGGCTTTGGTGCAACATGGTTATGGTGGTTTCTGATATTGCCCACTCTAATCGGGCGTCCCATCGTCCTGTTAATGACTCTCATTCAGCATGTCGAAATGGCCGAGAATTCCCCTTCGATTCTGAACAGTACGCGATCCTGTCGAAGCAGTCCCATCGCCTCGTTTCTCTACCTGAATATGGAAAATCATGTGGAGCATCATCTTTACCCGCAAGTGCCTTTTTTTGCACTACCGGCTCTCCATCGGGAACTAAAAGATCAACTCCCAATTCCTGATCCTGGTTTCTGGCGGACTAACCTCGAAGTATTATCGGTGGTCATTCGCCGCTCCCTCGGGCGCAATACCAAGGCGCGGACTATTCGCCAGGCGCCGCACCATATCACCGACGGAGGATCGGTTTCTCAGATTTCAAAAAGGACTATGTAAATATGAAGCGGATATATGATTTCAGCCGACACCCGGCGACCCGTAATTACACCATCGAGGACCTGCAAGCGCTCAAGGGTTCGGGCCAAAAACTGTCCATGGCCAACCCCGTCGGTGACGACGAGACACTCGCCTGTGTTGAGGCGGGCATCGATCTTTTTGTGGTTGGCGCTGATCAGATTGAGGACATCCGACGAATCGCCCCGACTCATTTCACAGGGGTCGGCTCGACCTGGGCTCAATTTGATTCAAATGAAGAAATCATGGCCCACGCCTTTGATGCCATGCGCCGCGGCGCGGACATGTACTACACCTTGCGGTCTTATGAAGCGATGGAAATGATGGCGAAGGAAGGCATTCCCGTGCAAAGCCACATTGGACTGATCCCAACTTTCAGCCACTACGGCGGCGGCCTTAGAGGCTGGGGCCGCGAAGCCACCGAAGCCATGCAGATCTTCACGACTTTAAAACGCATGGAAGAAGCAGGCGTCTTTGCCGTCGAAGCAGAATGTATTGCCGAGGAAGTACTTGATGCGATTAATCTTAAAACCTCGATCGTGACCTTTTCGTTAGGATCAGGCAGCGGTGGAGATGTCATCATGTCATTTGTGGCCGATATTTGCGGCGAGGCGAGCGAAGAAGACACCCCACCCAAGCATGCCCATGCTTTTGGTGACCTCGGCCGGCTGCACAAGCAGATTTACAAGGAACGCGTTGCCGCGTTGGGCGCCTTTCATCAAGAAGTAGCGGCCAATCACTTTCCCTATGCACATACCAACATTACCATGCGCGCCGGAGAAAAAGAAAAGTTCCTAGAGGCGTTGGATAAATGGACGCCCGCACATCAATAAATCGATACCCTAAAAGTGAGCACGAGAAAGGAAAATTAAGTGTCCGTAGAAATTTACGTTTGCCAGGCAGAAGACATTGATGAAGAAGATGTCAGGCGGTTCGATCATCAAGATCAAACCTATTGCATCTATCACACCCCCGACGGATTTTTTGCAACCGACGGATTTTGTACGCATGAAGAGCAGCATCTCGAAGATGGCTTCGTGATCGATAATGTCATAGAGTGTCCCTTGCATCAGGGGCGTTTTGATGTCCGGTCAGGCAAAGCCCTGTCGGCTCCTGTCTGTATTGACCTTAAAACTTACCCAATTGAGGTAAGAGATGGCGCCATTTATCTTTTTCTTGATAACGAAACACGCCAATCCTGAACCCGCGACCTCAAGGAGGACATCATGGCTTCAAATCCTGTAGTACAACATACGATTTCACCCGAAGAGTGGGCTTTGCGTCAGGATCTTGCCGCCTGCTATCGACTCTTCGTTAAATACGGCTGGACCGATCTCATTTTCACACACTTGAGTGCGCGAGTACCGGGAGAACCCTATCACTATCTGATCAATCCTTATGGACTGCTGTTTCAGGAGATCACCGCGTCGAATCTGATTAAGGTCGACTTTTCAGGCAACGTGGTATCCGGCGACTATCCCTACAATGAAGCAGGGCATGCCATTCACTCAGCCGTGCTCAAGGCGCGACCAGACATCAACGTAGCACTGCATTCTCATACTCGAGCTGGGACCGCCGTGTCGGCTATGGAGTGTGGTCTGCTTTCTCTGAGTCAGCAGGCGAATGAGATAGGAAATCTGGTCTGTTATCACCGCTATGATGTCGCGACCGACAATGACAACGAATGTGCACGCCTCGGTGAAGACCTCGCCGACAAATGGGCCATGATCATGCATAACCACGGCCTGCTCTCGGTCGGGCGCGACATGGCAGAAGCGTTTTATCTTCTTTACACTCTAGAAAACGCCTGCAAGATTCAGGTGGATGTGATGGCGTCAGGTGCAGAGCAGATCATTCCCAATCAGAATGCAATCACGAACGTTGAGCAGTTCAGTTTGGTTGGCAAACCGAACGCTGGAGACCCCGACGGCTATTTGCAACGAAACTGGCAGGCGCTTATCCGGATGCTCGATCGCGAAGATCAATCTTTTCGTCAGTAGCGCTGCCCCATCCTCCTTTGGCGAGGCCTCAACTTGTGTGCGCCGCATTGTTAGCGCCTTGTGTCTGGGTACGATTCACCAGAATGACTCCCGCCACGGTGACCGCAAAGGCCGCCCAATGCCACGCGCTGTAGCGCTCATCAAAAACAACCATCGCAATTGCAATGCCAAAAAAGGTGACCAGATAAGCGACCTGACTGAAATACACCGGGCCCGCAATTCTCACCAGCAAAAAAAACAAGGTAAACGCGATCGCTGAGATCAGGCCATGTATCATGACCAAGCTATTTGCCAGCGAGACGTCACTCCAGATCGAGAACCACTGTTGAGTCGCGAGCGAGGTAATTAAAAGGATCAAGGCAGATGCGAACAACATGCCATTAGCGCTCGCCAAATCATCGATATCTTGTGGTCTCACTTTAGCGGTAAAAACGTTTCCTGCGGCATAACTGAGGGGTGATAAAAACGCCAGCATAAACCATCCTACCGGTTGATCAGCCGGCAAACCGTTATCGGGCAAAACAACAAGCAAGGCGCCCGCGAAGCCGAGGCTAATTCCGATACTTCTCCTCACGTTTGGCTTCTCAATAAGCAGCAATAGAGACAGTAGGTAAGTAAAAATAGGGACCATCGTCAGAACAAGCGACATTGCTCCGACACTAATGTAGTTCAGGCAAAGAAACATATTTGCGGTGGGCAAGCCCGACGTGAGAGCGCCGGCGCCCAGAAAATAGCGCAGGTGTCGTTTCGATGTGGGGATCGCTTGTCGCCTCACAAGGTTTATGACTGACAATACAATTGAGCCAATGAGTACCGTCCAGAACGCATAGGCAAGCGCGGGCACTCCGGCAGAGCCAACGTAACGGGCAACATTCGTTGAGCCTCCCCACAATAAACCGAGCAACAGTAAAAGTGCGACCGATAAACCAGCGCCACGGTGGATGGGATTCTTAGCTTTAGACATTGTCAGTTGGAAATTCCTTTAAAAATTGGCCAGATTAGCTTTCATTTTCTTGGCGACTCTGCCCGCCCGGCAAAAGCGGGTTTTTTCGATTGTTATTTTCATTTTTTAATAGCAATCCGAGAGCACCCATTGTCAAAATTACGCCAATCCAGATTCCAACCGGAGGCAACGCCTCTCCGAGTGCAATCTCCCACAGGATGACCCAAGTTGGCGTCATATACGTATACGCCATGACTTTGCTCGTCGGCAAATGAAGGGCCGAGTACTGCAACAAAAAAAATGATGCTGCACTTGCACAGACAGCCAAGTAAACCAATGTTACCCAGATCATAGGGCGCAATGACAAAAATTCTGTCTTTCTTAAATCATCGATGGCATAGACTGACATTAGCAATAATGCGGCCACCATCATACCGAACGTAAATACAACAGGTGACTGACCCCTGTTCAGCTTCGGAACCAACGGCGTATATAGGGCATGCGCCACACATCCCAAGAAATAAATCGCCTCTCCCCTACCAATATCCAGAGCAACCAACGCGTTAAAGTCCGCACGAAAAATGACCCACACGGCCCCAAGCGCCCCCATCAAAAGTGCAGCCGCCACGCGTCGGGTCACAATCTGGCCTAAAATAAAAAAAGCAAATACGCCGCTGATCACCGGGGTTAGCGTAAATACCGCGGCTGTTGATACAGCAGACGCGGTTTTTAACCCTTCAAACATCATCACAAAATAAATCCCCATCAGGCCGCCCAAAAGGAAATACCGCCAAGAAGCTCGAAGATCATCGCGGGATATTTGTCCGCTACGCCCAACCCAGACACCCATCACAAGCACCGCCAAAAAAAATCGCATAGCTGTCAAAGCGGCCGGGCTAATATCATTCGCGATGACATGGCCCAAACTGAAAGACCCGGCGACCAGAGCCGAAAAGAGAAGCATTGCTCCATGCGCGCGGGTGGTTGAGCTTCCTCTCATCGCCAAAAGCCTTAATGAAAGCGTTCTGCCCCTCTTACACAACGGCAGCACACGGATTAGTTTGGATTTTTAAGTCACACCCGCAGTATAGTAATGTTCGACAGAGACTCAATTGAATACTTGTACGTTAAGTTGATCTCGCTTCTAATCTGCTAGCGCCCAAAAACGATGATCATCTCATGCTTTGGATTCCCCTGACCATATCTGCCGCGTTCTTCCAGAACCTGCGGTCAGCTATTCAGCGCCATCTAAAATCTGAACTGACCGATCTAGGAGCGGCATCAGTTCGTTTCATATATGCCGCCCCGTTTGCACTAATATGGCTCGCCGGGATTGCGTGGCTTGGCGAGCTCTCACTCCCTGAGCTGAATACAGCATTCGTAATCTGGGCGCTTGGCGGATCTATAAGTCAAATCATCTTCACCATACTGTTAATGTGGCTATTCTCTCTGTCTAACTTTACGGTTGGAACCGCGCTTTCCAAGACCGAGGTGGTACAGGTAGTCCTACTTGAGGCTGTACTGCTGCACACCGAAATAACGCTCAAGTCGCTACTCGCGATTGTCGTTGCTTTTTTAGGAGTCTTTGTCATGACGCTTGGAAAGTCTCGCTCACCAATGACGAGCGTGATTTCTGGCCTCGGTCAGAAAACGACCGTGATTGGCCTTGCCTGCGGCCTCATGCTCGGCCTCTCCTCTGTTCTCTTTAGGGGGGCAGCGTTATCACTCGAAGACGGCGGCTTACTAATGCGATCTGCCTTTACCCTCGCAGTTGCAACCACTGTTCAAACCCTATTTCTCCTCGCTTGGCTTGCCATTGCACAGCCTGGTCAACTTAAGAAAACCTCTGCCCAATGGAAAATCTGCGGACTCGTTGGGTTTTCGGGTTGGGCAGCCTCCTTGTGCTGGTTCATGGCTTTTACCCTGACCCAAGCTGCCTACGTGCGAGCCTTGGGTCAAATTGAGCTTTTATTTACCTTTATTGCTTCTGTTTTTATATTTCGCGAAAAAGTGAGCGCAACAGAAATTACCGGTGCGGTGCTACTCATCGGGGCTATTATTGTTCTTGTTCTTGAAAAAGCCGGTTGATTTGATTAAGTAATCGACTGCGAAAAAAGATAATCGTCTAAAAAGTGATCTAGCCAGTTTCGGGCGGCGGCAGAATGAACAGCATGACTTGCCAATTGCTGATCTAGCGATTGCGCGCCTTCAAGTTTTAATTTAGGTTTACCGCGCTCTGACGTACACCATCGATTGATCATTTCACGCGTAATTTCCGGATGAAACTCAATTGCGAAAGCATGGTCAGCGTATGAAAATGCCTGGCCATTAAACTGGTTATTTCTCGCAAGATGAACAGCGTCCTGTGGAATCTCGAAAGTTTCAGAGTGCCACTGAAAAAAGTATGTCTCTTCCTGCAAAAAGTTACCACCCTTTTCAGTTGGCAGAACAGGCCAGTAACCAATCTCAACCACGTTGTCCCCCCGTGGCCCCACTTTGGCGCCCAGCACGCGCGCCAGTTGCTGTGCGCCAAGGCAAATGCCCAACATAGGCACTCTCTGAGACAAAACTGTTTTTTCTATCCAATTAAGTTCGGCTTTAATTCCCGGATCATTATCGTCAGTAGCACTCTGAGGACCGCCAAAGACAATAACCGCCTCATAAGCAGAAAGCTCCCGAGGCAAGGGGTCGCCAATACAAGGGCAAAAGCGATCAAGCTCATAACCTCTCGCAATCAGATTTCTGCCCAGAAGACCCGGAGTGGAAACCTCCTGATGAACAACCGTCAAAATGCGATTTTTGGGGCTCATATAAAAGTTTAGTTACGCTCAATTTAGGGGATTAAAAATTTATCATGAATCTTTATCCGCTATTAAAAAAAGACTAGACAGTTACAGATCATAACTGTATATATAAACAGTACTTAAGATGTTTAATTATTTCAATCCAGCATTAACTGCATGAACACGCCCCTAACCAATCGACAATTACAAGTACTTGAATGCATTCAATCTTTTGTTGAAGCCACTGGTATGCCGCCCACGCGTGCAGAAATTGCTAAACAGCTAGGATTTCGGTCAGCTAATGCAGCAGAAGATCATCTACGGGCACTCGCGCGCAAAGGCGCCATTGAACTTCAGTCTGGCGCATCGCGTGGCATTCGACTGCTATCACCGTCCGGCATACCAGTGGTGGGTGAGGTTGCAGCTGGCAATCCTATTCTTGCTAGAGAACATATTGAAGATCATTATCCTCTGCCGCCCAAACTGTTTAATCCCAGAGCGCATTACCTCCTGCGTGTACGTGGCATGAGCATGAAAGATGCGGGAATTCTTAATCGCGACCTGCTAGCCGTACATCGCACTCAAGAAGCAGCCAACGGTCAAATTGTTGTCGCGCGCTTAGAAGATGAGGTCACTGTAAAAGAATTTCGAAGGCGCGGAAATATAGTAACGCTTACACCCAAGAACCCTGAATTTGAACCTGTTAAAGTGGACTTACGTGAGCAACCTCTGGTTATTGAGGGTATTGGCGTAGGCGTAATACGAAACGAGCCGATCTCATGACGCTAGAGTCCTGTCTGCGGCGACAGGATATCTGGCGCAGCAGAAGAATATCAAAGTCATCCGATGCGGTTGCGACTGGATTTGAGGCTCTTGACCACCGCTTACCTGGAGGGGGTTGGCCAAAAGGCGCATTGACAGAAATTCTTGTTGAAAATGTTATTCGTAGCCCACTGTGGTTGATTTTGCCCATGCTGGCAGCGCTGACGACATTGCGATCCTGGCAAGCCTGGATTAATCCACCTGCTCTACCCTACCCACCTGGACTAGATCAAAGTGGCATCGATTTATCAAAAACACTTCTTATTGAAACTAAGGATCACGCCGAGATCTTATGGTCCGCTGAGCAAGCATTGCGTTCAAGAGCATGTAGCGCTGTTATCTGCTGGCCTAGCAAACTAACCCAAACAGAGATGCGTCGGTTACAACTTGCTGCGGAAGGTGGAGACACATTAGGCATTTGTTTTCGTAATAAAACCGCTTTACGACAGCACAGCATGGCAACCCTAAGAATGCGATGCTATGAGTTACCCAATGGAATGGAGATTGACTTTCTTAAATGCCGAGGTGGGCCATTACATCAAAACATCTCTATACATAGATTAAGAGGTAATACTTCAGTCACTATAAACACATAATGGCTCAGTTGTATCCACAGAAAAATCCTGGGCGGATTAAAGCCAGGCGTCATCAACTGACGCTCGCTAAAGCCAAATGGCCAGATGCTCCCCCCGCTCCCACTGGGACGCAAACCAGTCATCTATGGCTAGCCCTTCACCTGCCTTTTCTGCCCTTGGAGGCTTTAGGATGTCAACATAAAAATTGGCCGACCGCAGTCTACACACAAGGTAACCGAGAACAACAAATTGTTACTGCAAATCCGACCGCTCAAAATAGCGGCATCCATACTAATATGTCCCTCAGTGCAGCGCGAGCGCTCGTTCCGTCTCTTCAGGCCATACAGCAAAGTATTGAATTAGAAAAAACATATCTTCGCCAGCTCGCTATACAGGCTGGACATTGGACGCCAGACATCACGCTCCTCGAGGATGGGCTGTTACTCAATATTGCCGGCAGTATTCGACTTTTTGGTGGAATCCCCTCTTTAGTGGATCAAATCCAAATATGGATTTTTAAAATCGCAATTAACCCCTGTATAGCCGTGATGCCAACAGCAGCGAGCGCTATTCTTTGTGGACGATCTGGAGAGACGCTAATTGTTAATTCAAAAAAAGATATTCGTCCCGCTATAAACAAGTTGCCATCGACGCACTTAATCACTGATATAAAAGGTCGTCGATTGTTGACGCAAATTGGCGCTCGCACAATAGGCGATCTTCTTCGACTGCCTCGTGATGGATTGGCGAGGCGTTTTACACCACACTTAATTACTCAACTAGACCAACTCGTGGGAGATGCGCCTGACCCACAAATCATTTTCAAGCCGGCATTAAAATTTTCAGAGCAATTCGCTCTGGACGCGGCAGTTAGCAACATGACATTGCTACAACCCCTTGCGTACCAGCTGCTAGAAAAGCTATGCCACTACTTACATAAAAAGCACGCACAAGCAGAGGAGATGCAGTGGCAACTCACCAATGATCGCGATGAAATTTATAATATTCCAGTATTGTTAACTAAGCCAAATCGGGAGCTTATCTCGCTGAACGAGCTATCTCGATTAGCGTTTGAAAACACTCAAATCAAAGCGCCTATCACCGCCATCATGCTTCAAGTTAATCGATTTTCAGTTTTTACACCTAGCAGTAAGGATCTTTTTGAGAATCGGACTAAAAGCGGAGATGAAAGCAACTCTATAGTAGAGAAATTAAGAAACCGCCTTGGTAAAAATGCTGTCCATGGCTTAAGAGTTCGGGCAGATCATCGACCCGAAAAAGCATGGGATCGGTGCGATCCTGGACAAATAGGAGCAGCACTGTTTGGCGGTGCGCGGCCTCTTTGGCTCTTAGAAACACCAAAATCTATTCGTGTGTCTAATGGCCAGCTGTTCTTCGGCAATCAGACATTATCGATTCAACAGTCGCGTGAACGTATCTGTAGCGGATGGTGGGATGGCCAAACAGTGAGGCGTGATTATTACTTTGCTGAAACCGCTTCCATAAAATTATGGATATTTCGCGATCTTGATAGTGGCAGTTGGCATCTGCATGGTATCTTTTAGTATCACTATGTCCCCAACCTATCCGTTAAATAAAGTTTAAACCCTGTGTCATTTCATCGAGACATTCTTCGTCAACAATTTCTGAAAGATGCTAATGCTGAAAATATGCATCTTGATCCTATGCATCAAGATGCTTCATTTCGTCAATATTTTCGACTCAGTGATGAGCGACATCGACGACTACTAATGGATGCACCTCCGCCACAGGAAGATCTGGGTAAATGGATTGACATCGCCTCTCATCTCACCGCTATCGACCTACGTCCTCCAAAAGTATTTAACGCAGATCAGGTGAACGGGTTCGCTCTAATTGAAGACTTTGGTGACAACACCTTTACCAAACTCCTTAATGATAATGAAGATCCTGAAAGTCTTTATGGGCCCGCAATCGATCTTTTAGTCCACCTGCACAAGCATCAGAATGCTGTGGCAATTGACATTCCTCCCTACGATCTTCAAACGTTGATGACCGAGGCTAATCTGTTAACCGACTGGTTCTTGCCGGTGCTCAATGATCAAGCTCTGTCGTCGATCTTGAAAGACCAATATACCAATGCATGGTCGGCAATCCTGTCTCAACTTCCCTCTCCCGCGGTTTCTCTTGTGCTGCGGGATTTTCATGTCGACAACCTCATGCTGATCCCTGGCGATACCTCAAACCATCAAATCGGGTTACTCGATTTTCAAGATGCAAGAATTGGCCCGATAGCCTATGACATTGTTTCTCTTCTTGAAGATGCTCGACGTGACATCGCCGAGCCATTTGCCTCAAAAATGCTTGAGCGCTATACCGACGCCATGCCGCTCTTGGATATGCAAAATTTTAAACTATGGTACTGCGTACTTGCTGCACAAAGGCATTGCAAGGTCTTAGGCATCTTTAGTCGACTCGCGATCCGAGATCATAAAACTCAATATCTTGCTCATTTAACGCGCGTCCTACGATTACTTCAGAAAAATCTGGAATTCCCAGTCCTCGCGCCACTAAAAGAATGGCTGGATCAGGTCATTGGCGATCGGGGAATACCGGCCGAAATAGATTTAGTCCGGATCCGTACGACGCTTGAGATATCTTGACCCAATAACAACCCAAAACCCAGCGAGACATAATATGGAAACAATTTCTTGGTCCGATTTTGAGCGAGTCGAGATTCGCGTGGGCACCATTATCACCGCAGAAGTATTTAAAGAGGCAAGAAAACCTGCCTATATACTTCAGGTTGATTTTGGTGACGAAATTGGCATTCTAAAATCTAGCGCTCAGATTACCGACCTCTATAAACCTGAAGAACTAAACGGGACGCAAGTCATTGGTGTTGTCAACTTTCCGTCAAAACAAATCGGTCCGATCAAGTCTCAATGTCTTGTTACCGGCTTTTCGCTCGACCAGGGCGCCGTCGTGCTCGCGAGGCCGGATCGACCCGTTCCCAACGGACTCAAGCTCGCCTGAATTTAGGCCACCAGTTCGTCGAGATCTTCACCGGGTAGGTTCGGCGCACACACCGCCCGACTCAACGCAGTGGACTGCGGGGAAATTTGCCGTGCGTAGTAAAGGCTGCTCAGCATTTTTGAACGTAAAAAAGTGTCGCTTCCCTCTTGCGCATCAAGCATATTTCTTGCCTCGTGGGCCGCTTTGGCCATCTGCCAGCCGCCCGCAGCAACGCCCCAAAGCATCAAGTAATTAAAAGAGTCAAAAAACGGTGATCTCGGATTATCTTTTGCAGACTCCAGAATGCTCTGGGTCGCGTCCTCAAGATGAGTAACCGACTCTGCCACAGCAAGCGCGATCTCCTGCACAGCGGGGTCGTTCTGCGTGGACGCTAACGATATATCACTGCGAATTTCGCTGATCATTTCGCTAACCATTTGTCCGCCGTCACGAATCAACTTCCGACCGACCAGATCTGCCGCCTGAATACCCGTCGTCCCCTCGTAAATCGTCGTAATCCGCGCATCTCTGTAGTGTTGTGCGGCTCCTGTTTCTTCAATGAACCCCATCCCACCATGCACCTGAAGCGCGAGCGCGGTTACCTCATTGCCTACCTCAGAACTCCAGCCTTTGACCACCGGAGTAAGAACGTCAACACGCTGCTGTCCAAGCAAACGTTGCTTTTGATCAGGATGATTAGTCGCCCGATCTGCGCAGGATGCCGTGTAAAGCGAGAGTGCTCTCATCGCCTCAATCCGGCTTCTCATGCTCAACATCATACGCTGAACATCAGGATGGTTGGCAATCGGTGACCGGTCACCTGTGGTGTCACCAACAACCCTGCCTTGAACCCGATCCCGCGCATAACTCAGTGAGCGTTGATAGGCTCGTTCCGCAACAGCATAACTCTCGATCCCAACGGCATGGCGAGCGCGGTTCATCATGATGAACATATACTCGAGCCCACGATTTTCCTCACCTACCAAGTAACCTACTGCGCCGCCATTGTCCCCGTACGATAACACTGCAGTCGGACTGCCATGAATGCCCAGTTTATGCTCAAGAGATACGCAGTAAACATCATTTCGCTGGCCTGGATTACCATTCGAATCAGGAATAAATTTAGGCACAATAAATAAAGAAATACCTTTCACGCCCTCAGGCGCATCAGGAGTGCGAGCCAGTACGAGATGAATAATGTTTTCAGCCAAATCATGTTCGCCATACGTAATGTAGATTTTTTGGCCGCTCAGTAAATAGTGATCTGCGCCCGAAGGCACCGCACGAGTACGGACCGCTGAAAGGTCAGAGCCTGCCTGAGGTTCGGTCAGATTCATCGTCCCCGTCCACTCACCGGTTACCATTTTGGGCAAGAACCGCGATTTCTGCTCCTCACTCCCTTTGGCTAGGATTGCCTCTGCGGCGGTTTGTGAGAGCATCGGACACAGTCCAAATGCCATGTTAGAAGCGTCCCACATCTCCTGAACCGCGCATGCCAGCACCTGAGGAAGCCCTTGGCCACCAAATGACGGATCCAGCGCAAGACCGGTCCAACCGCCTTCAATAAACTGGGTGTACGCAGCCCTCCATTCAGCAGATGTTGTGACCACTCCCTCATTTACAACGGGCGGCGTCTGATCGCCCAAAAAGTTAATAGGCGACAAGACATCCTTCGAAAAACGCGCCGCCTCCTCGAGCACGGCATCAATGAGATCAGGAGACGCATCCTCAAATCCAGGCCAAGTCGTCAGGTCCTCCTGGTTGGAGAGTTTTAGCGCAAAACGAAGGTCATCAACCGGAGCGGTATATTCTGGCATTACGTTACTCTTTCTTTATCGAACAAAATTAAATGCGGTGGTCGAAACATTGTGATTATAGGTTTGAGCGCGTGAATGAATCAATTTCGAACCCGCCATGAATAAGCGCCATTAACGAGGAATTTCGCCTATTTTTCCAAAGAAATTATGGTATTGTCGTTCCAGTTAACAGCCCAATTGAAGGGGGAGAAATGGCACTAAATGGGAGATGTTACTGCGGAGACGTCCAATACGAACTCCACGGCGAGCCCCAAGCATCGTTGCAATGCTATTGTCGAGAGTGTCAATACATCAGCGGTGGGAATCCTGCAGCACTAATCATTTTCCCAAAAGAAGCTTTTCATTTGACCCAGGGGGAATTGAGCGAATATAGACGCGATGATCTTGACGTGGCAGTCACCCGCTATTTTTGCAGCAACTGCGGCACTGGGATCGGGTCAGAAACACCTAATCGACCAGGCGCGATGATTATCAAGGTAGGCACACTCGACGACCCGTCAATATTTGCGCCAACGGTAGCAATATTTACCTGCGACAAGCAAGACTTTCATCACATTCCTGAAGAAGTCTCAGCTTTCGATAAGCGCCCTGGTTAATCGGCTGACGTTAAATTCTTGCGTATAAAAAAAGATCCGAACCTTCAACCCAGTCTAATCACCCCTGCGACGCGCAACGGCGTCTGCAACAACACATAAAACTTCAAACATCATTGTCGCCCCGGTCAGAGCAGTATTGCCGCTTGGATCAAACGGTGGCGCAACCTCCACAACATCTCCGCCGATTAAATTTAATCCCTGGCATCCACGAATCATTAGTTGCGCCTCAACGGTGCTAAATCCCCCCACCTCAGGTGTTCCTGTGCCTGCCGCGTAGACTGGGTCAAGTCCGTCAACGTCAAAAGTGAGGTAGGTCGGTGCATCGCCCGCAACTCGTCGAATTTCGTCAATTACAGATTTGACCCCCATCTCATAAAACTCCTCCATGTAGATGACCCGCATACCGGCATCATGGCTAAACTTCCACTGGTCAAGATCATTGAGTGACCCTCGAATTCCGATTTGAATGGTGCGCTTGGGATCAACCAATCCTTCCTCAACTGCTCGACGAAACGGCGCCCCGTGATGAAATTTAGAGCCAAGATAATCATCTCCGGTATCGCAGTGCGCGTCGAAATGAACCAGACCAACGGGCTGGTCAGACGCGATTGCTCGAAGAATTGGCAATGTGACAGAGTGATCTCCCCCAGCTGATACCGGCACGACCCCCGCCTGATGAAGCTCAGCATAAAACGATCGAATTTCATCGAGGCTTTTCTCTAATTCAAAAGGCGACTGTACCCAGGCATCCCCAACATCTGCTACCGAACAAAGATCATGAGGGCCGATACCGCTGGCCTGATTCCGTCGTCGCATCAAGCTCGACTGATTCCTGATTTCCCGAGGCCCATGTCGAGCGCCTGTCCTATTGGTAACGCCGCCATCGAATGGAACCCCCACAAGACCGATCTCGAGCCCGTCTAAATCTTCTCGATAAGGCGCTCGCATAAAAGTTGGAAGACCGGTATACCTTGGACGTTGAATCGGGTCGTTGTAAGCCTCGTACTGGAACATGGCATCTCCGTTTTTGATTTTGGGCTGGTGTATTGCCGAGGGCAGACGTTTTAAATGTCGACTCGGATTCCGTACTATAAATCGGAGGCCCATTCATATGTCAAGAACTAGTGCATAATGCCTTTAAAAATTCGGAACCGTCCTTCGCAAATGGCAACTGAGAGCCCACACTTCGAGTACGCCGTCTCACTACTTCGAAGTCTTTTCGACGCCGCGGTCGAAAGCGCCTACCCTGGCCCTGAACTTGTAGAGCTTTTACCTGAATCACCTCGCGGGAAAACAGTTGTTGTTGGGGCCGGAAAAGCCGGCGCGTCGATGGCTCAAACCCTTGAAAAATCATTGGGGCCAATCGATGACAGCTTGATCATCGTCCCTCCGGGGCATAGCTTAAAAACCAAATCGATTAACATCATCGAGGCAAGTCATCCTGTCCCCGACAGAGTAGGTCTTGAAGCTGCCATTCATATACTTGAAATGGCTCACTCGCTTAAGTCAGATGATCTGTTGCTCTGCCTATTATCGGGCGGCGGAAGTGCATTACTGAACCTACCATTGCCGGGAATTGGGCTCGCTGAAAAACAGGCGATTACGAGAAGCCTTCTAAATTCCGGCGCGACAATTAATGAGATAAATACCGTCCGCAAACATCTTTCCGCAATAAAAGGCGGACGATTGGCAGCCGCATCATATCCGGCTTCAACATTTACCCTGGCGATATCAGATGTCCCCGGAAACCATATTTCGACTATCGCTTCAGGCCCCACAGTAGGAGACCCCTCAACGTCTGCCGAGGCAAGTGACGTTCTAGAACGATTCTCAATCGCAGTCTCCCCCACCACCGATCAAATACTGCAATCCAATCAGTCAGAAACGCCTGCGCCAGGTGATCCCGCGCTGCGGTTTTCCCGATATGCGGTGGTCGCTGGACCCGGAAAAGCGCTTGGGGCAGCATCAAATTTTGCCCAAAATTCCGGATTCAATGTCATTAATCTTGGAGATCAGGTAGAGGGTTTGGCGGTAGAGATCGCAAAGCATCACGCACATTTAATCCGTACCGAAAAACTTTTTGAGAATAATCAGCGAACCCTACTCCTTTCAGGGGGTGAAGCGACGGTTAAAATTACCGGAGCGGGATCAGGTGGTCCTAATCAAGAGTACCTGCTCGCGTTGGCAATTGAGCTGAATGGGCTTGAAAACCTTTTTGGCATCGCCTGTGATACCGACGGCATCGACGGCGCAACAACGGCGGCTGGCGCAGTGATAACACCCTCCACACTTCGCCGCGCCGCGGAACAAGGCATAAATCCAAAGGACTGCCTCGAAAACAACGACGCAGGCTCGTTTTTTACCTTACTCGATGATCTAGTCAGAACGGGTCCAACTTATACAAATGTGAATGACTTTCGTGCGATCGCCTATATTCCTAATTCTGATTGAACTAAAATTGTGGTTTCGATTCTTGGATAAATTCTTGTGGGAAAACGGTTAAGCAAAATATACACCCGGACGGGAGATGATGGCACCACTGGCCTGGGGGACGGTAATCGAGTCGCTAAATGCTCAGCAAGAGTAGAAGCCATGGGTCAGGTTGATGAACTTAACAGCCTTATCGGATTAATGCTGACCGAGCAATTACCTAACGATATTCGAGAATGTTTGGTTTCAATCCAACATTGCCTGTTTGATCTTGGGGGAGAATTAAGCCTCCCGGGATTCACGCTAGTGGAACCGGAGCGAACCGTCGAACTTGAAAAGATGCTTGACGCTCTAAATGAATCTCTAGCACCGCTCGAAGAATTTATCTTGCCAGGTGGCACGCGAGCGGCATCATTGTGTCACGTTGCGCGAAGCGTTTGCAGAAGGGCAGAACGAGCGCTATGGTTGATCAATGACGATCATGCTGTCGGGAGTTCATCCCGTCAGTACATTAATCGCTTGTCCGATCTCCTTTTTGTCATGGCACGAAGTCTCAATCAATCCGCTGGAGAATCAGACATTCTATGGAAGCGACAACCATCATCCGATGGCGCTAACCAAGCCTGAGGAATACGCGAGCGCGTTATATCTCCTCAACTGAAAACTTAGCCATTAGTTGGCGTAGGTGACTCCAGTCAAACCGGGGGCCAGGATCTGTTTTTCGACCAGGTGCGATTTCCGAATGACCGACAATCCGCTCATTGGAAATCGACGGATAGGCGCTTTGGAGCGCCCGGATAAGATAGGCAAGCGCCACATACTGTGGCGCCTCGAATGCAGTGTCATCGGATCCAACGAGCTCAATCCCGACAGAGAAATCATTAACCCGATCGCGGTCCTTAAGACTGGAAACTCCCGCGTGCCACGCCCGCCGGGTCACGGGAACAAACTGGGCAAGTTTGCCTGCTCGATCGATCAAGAAATGAGCGGAAACCTTTGAAGACTTTATAGTCGAATAGTAGGGATGAGCAGTGATGTCGAGACAGCCGAGAAACAGGTCCTGAATCGCATCGGTCCGAAATTCTCCCGGGGGAAGCGTGATCGCGTGGACCACAACCGCATCTATGGCGCAGTCAGCCGGTCGATCATCACAATGAGGAGAGCATAAACAGGTCACGCCCGGGATCAGGCCCGTTTCTAGATCAACACCCCAATTGGGTATTTCCACGGCGCTCTATAAAACGATCAACGAGGAGTTAGAAATGATCCGTTAATGATTAATCCGACTCAAGAGGGCTCGATCTAAGACTCGCTCGATTCGTCAGTCGGAATATCCAATAGCTGCACATACGCCATCGGGGCATTGTCGCCGGCGCGAGGACCACACTTCAAAATTCGGGTATAGCCACCCGGCCGATCCTGAAATCGTGGACCCAAATTATCAAAAAGCTTAGAAACGGCGTTTCTATCTCGAAGTCGTGCGTAAGCCAGGCGACGGTTCGCCACAGTGGGTTGTTTAGCCAAGGTGATCAACGGCTCCGCAACTCGACGCAGTTCCTTTGCTTTTGGCAAAGTCGTTTTTATCTGCTCGTGTTCA
The DNA here is from genome assembly GCA_016776875.1 of Gammaproteobacteria bacterium. Classification (GTDB taxonomy): domain Bacteria; phylum Pseudomonadota; class Gammaproteobacteria; order Arenicellales; family UBA868; genus UBA868. The sequence goes on from JADHSN010000006.1 coordinate 20,402, forward strand.
AATAAAGACGCCGCCATGTTTGCAAACATTGCCTTACGGTGACTGGAATTTCGCCCGAGGGCGCGTCCGATTTTATGATGGCGCATGGCCGACTCTCCAATTCTTAATGCAGGTTATCGCGTTTTTCGCGCTGCAGGGATGCGGGTGGCCAGTTCTCTAGTTTTACGCCGAGAGAAAGACCGCGCGTCGCGAGCACGTCTTTGATTTCTGTTAAAGATTTCTTGCCTAAATTAGGCGTCTTTAGCAGTTCCACCTCCGTTCGCTGAATAAGATCGCCAATATAGTAGATATTTTCTGCTTTGAGGCAGTTAGCAGACCGTACCGTTAACTCAAGATCATCGACCGAGCGGAGCAACATTGGGTCGACCCGCTCCTCAAGAACTTCCGCGTCGGAATGATCCGACTCTTTAAGCTGAACGAATACCGAAATTTGCTCATGCAAGATTTGGGCTGCTCGCCGTACCGCTTCTTCAGGATCGATCGTACCGTTCGTTTCGATCTCCATCACAAGCTTGTCCAAATCGGTTCGCTGCTCAACTCGAGCATTCTCTACCGAGTACGTTACGCTACGAATAGGACTGTACGAAGCGTCAAGCCTCAAGACACCTACGCCACGGGTTTCTCCTTCTTCAGCAGTCGGATCAACGACCTGATAACCGCGACCATTGCTGACGGTAATCTCCATATTCAACTCACCATCCGCAGAAAGGCTGGCCAGAAGATGGTCTGGATTTACAACTTCGACATCATGATCTAGCTGAATATCAGAGGCGGTTACGACACCTGGCCCCTTCTTAGACACCCGCAATACGGCTTCATCTCGGTTGTGCATCGTAACTGCGAGACTTTTGAGGTTCAGCAGAACAGCGATCACATCTTCCTGTGCCCCGGGGACGGTGTCATATTCATGACTAACGCCTTCAATTTTTACTTCCGTAACGGCTGCGCCGGGCATCGAGGACAACAAAATTCTACGGAGCGCATTTCCAAGCGTATAGCCAAAACCCCGCTCGAGGGGTTCCAATGTCACTCGTGCACGAGTTGTCGTTACAGCATCCACATTAATCACATTCGGTTGAAGAAATTCTTCTCTAGCTTGCGACATTAAGCATTTACCTCTGTTTAGTTCTTTTAACTGTTCAGGTTCTCGAAAGACATTGCTATCTGCACTGTCTTCTTTAACTCAACCTATTTGGAGTAGAGCGCAACGACTAACGATTCGTCGATCTCTTGGGAGAGATCGGCGCGATCGGGCACCGTCTTAAATATTCCCTTAAAATTTTTGGCGTCGACATCTACCCAAGGGACAAAGCCGATCTGTTCAGCAATTTCGAGCCCGGCTTTTATCCGAAGCTGTCCGCGCGAGCGTTCTCGGATGGACACCTCATCCCCGGCTTTCACCTGGTAGGAAGATATATTGACTCGTGAGCCATTAACCATAATGGCGTTATGACTGACAAGTTGCCTCGCCTCGGCTCGGGTAATTGCAAATCCCATTCGATACACGGCGCTATCCAGGCGTGATTCGAGAAGTTGTAGCAGCTTCTCGCCCGTTGCAGCTTTCGAACGCGCAGCCGTTAGGTAATAACTATGGAACTGTTTCTCCATCAGGCCATACATATGGCGGAGTTTTTGCTTTTCACGAAGCTGCGTACCATACACCGTCGCCCTCGGACGTCTTCCGCCGGCCTTAAAACCGGGTGGGCGATCAAATTTGCATTTGGAATCAAGCGCCCGTATTGGGCTCTTCAGGGAAAGGTCTGTACCCGCACGACGGGCGAGCTTGCAAGTGGGTCCGCGATATCTGGCCATAGCTGTTTCTCTTATTTAACTTTAGACGCGTCTACGTTTTGGTGGACGACAACCGTTGTGTGGCATGGGCGTTACATCGGTGATTGAATTAATCTCGAAACCCAAGTTATTTAACGCACGAACTGACGAATCCCGACCCGGGCCTGGCCCCTTGATCTTTACATCAAGTTGTCGCATGCCGCAGTCCTGGGCCGTCCGCCCTGCGGTCTCTGCCGCAACCTGCGCGGCGAAAGGCGTACTTTTACGGCTTCCGCGAAATCCCGCGCCGCCGGAAGTCGCCCAAGATACCGCGTTTCCGTGCCGATCCGTAATCGTAATGATCGTGTTATTAAAGGTCGCGTGGACATGCGCCACCCCTTCAAGGATGTTCTTGCGAACTTTTGCCTTAGTGCGCTTCTTATTCTGGACTTTTGCCATTCAATCAGTTTCCTTGCTTATTTGCGGATGGGTCGTTTCGGCCCTTTTCGGGTACGAGCGTTAGTCGACGTGCGCTGACCGCGAACAGGCAGTCCGCGTCGATGCCGCATGCCCCGGTAGCACCCCATGTCCATCAAACGTTTGATATTCATTGAAATCTCGCGTCGAAGGTCGCCTTCAACCGGTAGGCTGGCAACCTCAGACCGAATTCGATCTGCATCGCCCTCCGACAATTCATGAACCTTGGTATTACGTGCTAATCCTGCAGCATCGCAAATTCGTTGGGCAGTTACGCGGCCAATGCCATAAACTGCGGTCAACGCCACTTCGAGATGCTTGTTTGCTGGTAGGTTAATTCCTGCTATACGTGCCACTGTTTCGCCTCTTGATGTTTTTCGAACGTTAGGTTCGAGATCAACCCTGTCGCTGTTTATGACGCGGATCCACACAGATCACGCGAACGCTGCCGTTTCGTCGAATCACTTTACAATTTCGACAAATCTTTTTTACTGATGCTCTTACTTTCATAAATATCTCTCTGACTTTGGCCTTACTAACGCGGAAGACCCATTCCACCACCTACTAAAGATGATTTTTTCATCAAACTCTCATACTGTCGCGACATTAAGTGCGACTGCACTTGGGACATCATGTCCATCATGACGACAACAATAATCAGAAGCGATGTCCCACCAAAATAAAAAGGGACACTCCATTTCACAATTAAAAATTCCGGAATTAAACACACGACGGTCAAATATAAGGCGCCGGCCAATGTCAGTCTCGAAACAACCTTATCAACGTAGGTCGCAGTCTGGATTCCCGGCCGAATCCCAGGTACAAATGCGCCAGACTTTTTTAGATTGTCTGCAATTTCTTTGGGGTTAAAAACCATTGCGGTATAGAAAAAGCAGAAAAACAAAATCATGCCCGCATAAACCAGGGTATAAATGGGCTGACCGGGTGACAGCGTGGTGGCGATGTCTTTCAGCCATCCCATGCCTTCACTCTGACCAAACCAGCTCCCCAAGCTCGCTGGAAACAGAATAATACTTGAAGCGAAGATAGGCGGTATCACACCTGCCATGTTGAGTTTCAACGGCAAATGTGTGGACTGTCCCGCAATCATTCGACGGCCTTGCTGACGTTTCGCGTAGTTAACGGTAATTCGCCTTTGACCCCGTTCAACGAAGACGACAAAGGCGGTCACCAAGATTGCGCCAACGAAAAGCGCAAGCACGCCAATCGGGGTAAATGCACCCGTTCGGGCTAACTCCAGCGTTCCGGCTACCGCCGAAGGGAGACCGGCTACGATACTGCCAAAGATGATCAGGGAAATGCCGTTGCCGATCCCGCGCTCAGTAATTTGTTCTCCAAGCCAGACCAAGAACATCGTTCCGGTGACCAACGTCGCAACTGTTGTGATTTTAAAGCCCAGGCCAGGCACCAGAACCACCGCGCCCCCTGCTGCCTGCTGACCTTCGATCGCAATCGCGATCCCGAGACCCTGGAATGTCGCAAGCAATACAGTACCGTATCGGGTGTATTGCGTTATTTTACGTCGCCCCGACTCACCTTCTTTTTTCAGTGCTTCCAGTTTCGGAACAACTGAAGTCATCATTTGAATAATGATCGATGCGGAGATGTAAGGCATCACACCTAGCGCGAACACTGACAGGCGCTCAAGCGCACCACCGGAAAACATGTTAAAAACATCAACAATTGATCCGCGAGTTTGCGCAAATAAGGCGGCCACTGCGGTTGGATCGACGCCAGGAATCGGGATATGCGTTCCCATACGGAACACCACCATCGCGCCGAGGACGAATAAAATCCTCTGACGCAACTCGGTCAGTTTTCCAATAGAGGCTAAGGGAGACGCTGCCATAAGATTAAGCTTCGACCTTTCCTCCAGCTTGTTCGATCGCGGCTCGTGCCCCACGGGTGACGCTAATCCCACGCAAAACGACCGCACGCTCGATACTGCCAGAAGCGATCACTTTTGCCCGGATCGCGTCATGTCGAATGACGCCAGCTGATTTAAGAATCGCGATATCGATCTCCCCAACCTCAATTTTTTGAAGCTCGTGGAGGCGAACCTCTGCCACCTTGGGGCGGAGAACCGATCTAAACCCTCTTTTGGGCAGACGACGCTGCAAAGGCATTTGACCGCCTTCAAAGCCCACTTTATGAAATCCGCCAGACCTCGACTTCTGGCCTTTCACGCCGCGTCCGGCCGTCTTTCCAACACCCGACCCTGTTCCGCGACCGACACGCTTGCTCGCGGGTCGCGAACCTTCCGCAGGTTTGAGTTCGTTTAACCGCATTTTAATTTTCCTCAACGCGAACAAGGTGCGAGACCTTGTTAATCATTCCCCTAGTGCAGGGAGAATCTTCTACTTCTACGCTTTGATGCAAACGCTTTAGGCCAAGGCCATGCACGCAAGCCAGTTGCCGCGCACCTCGCCCGAATTTGCTCTTAACCAGCGTTAGCCGGATACGTTTTTCAGCCATCTTCGGATTCCTTTCCTCGAATTTCTTCAACTGTCTTTCCGCGTCGAATCGCGACCTGCCGGGGGTTTTGCATCCCGACCAAACCTGCCACTGTTGCTCGTGCGACATTGATGGGGTTTGTTGTGCCGATCACCTTCGCCAAAACATTCTTTACACCAGCGGCTTCGAAGATTGCGCGCATCGTACCACCCGCAATCACGCCGGTACCTTCCGATGCGGGCCGAATGACCACTCGTGCCGCGCCATGCCGGCCGATCGTTGCATAATGCAGCGTTCCCTTCTTCAGCTTTACTTTGCGCATATTTCTACGCGCCTCGTCCATCGCTTTTTGAACGGCGACCGGAACCTCCCTTGCCTTTCCCCGGCCAATGCCGACCCGACCATTGCCATCGCCGACAACGGTCAGCGCGGAAAATCCGAAGATACGACCGCCCTTTACCACCTTGGCCACGCGACGGACGTTGATCAACTGCTCAATAAACCCTTCGCTATCGACTGAAATTTGTTCTGCTTTTGTCGCCATATTCGTTCTCGTTTTCCTATCGACTAGAGCCGTAATCCGCTTTCGCGGGCAGCATCTGCTAATGCCTTGATTCGACCGTGATATCGAAATCCTGATCGATCAAATGCGACACTCTCAACACCGGCCGCCTTCGCTTTCTCTGCAATTCGCTTTCCAACCTCGGCCGCAGCATTAATGTTACCGCCGTTCTTAATGCTTCCCTTTACTTCCGAATCAATTGTTGAGGCGCTGGCCAGAACACGCCCACCGGTTTGATCGATAATCTGGGCGTAAATATGTCGTGGCGTCCTGAAAACACACATTCGATTGACTCGATCACGTGCAATCTTGGATCGCGTTTTCTTGCCTCGACGTAATCTAGATAACTTCTTATCTTTCATGCTGCTGTATCTCGTTTGCCTTTATCAATTTGGAGCTGTTTTGGATTTGTCTTAAATAATCAACCGTGAACACACGGTTTAGTTCTACTTTTTCTTCGCCTGCTTGCGCACAACGTATTCACCAGCGTAGCGAATACCTTTTCCTTTATAAGGCTCAGGTGGTCTGAACGCTCGGATCTCCGCCGCGGCCTGCCCCACCCTTTGCTTGTCAGCCCCTTTCAGTACGATTTCGGTCTGGGTAGGCGTCTCCACCGCGACACCATCGGGCATTTGATAAACGACGGGATGGGAAAAGCCTAAACTGAGGTTTAATTTTTGCCCTTGAGCCTGGGCCCGGTAACCCACACCGACAATCTCGAGCTTTCGCTCGAACCCGTCGGTTACGCCGGATACCATGTTAGAAATAAGCGCACGGAAGGTACCCGCCATGGCCCAGCTATCGTTCGAGTGAGGCGCGACTTTTAAAACGCCGTCTAACTGCTCTACCTTAACGTCCGGATGGAGATCTAAAGATAGCTCCCCTTTCGGCCCTTTAACGCTAACAGCGGTAGGTGCAACCTTCGCTTCCACACCCGTGGGTAGAGAGATTGGATTTTTAGCAACTCGTGACATTCAACACTCCAGTGTAGATTGCGCCAACTAAAAGACGCGACAAATTACTTCGCCGCCAACACCCGCCGATCGGGCATCCTTGTCTGTCAAAAGACCTTTCGAAGTCGATACCATTACGACCCCCAGGCCACCACGGACACGCGGCATATCATCAACATTGCAATAGACCCGCCTTCCTGGCCGACTCACCCGCTCGATCATTTCGATTGCGCTGTCGCCTTCCGCGTACCGCAGAGTAAGGTTCAATAACTTCTTCGCCCCGTCCCCTTCAACTTTGGCATCGCTGATATAGCCTTCTTTTTTCAAAAGCTCAGCAATTGAAACTTTTAAATTAGACGCCGGCATAGAGACCGTTTGCTTCCTCGCAGCCAACGCGTTGCGGATGCGAGTCAGCATATCGGCAATAGGATCGGACATACTCATGGGAATACCTTTTTTCTAGAAATTTTTTCTTTACTTAATGTCAGGGCCAAACCCGCTACCAACTGGCTTTCACAACCCCGGGCGCTTCGCCTCGCATGACGACTTCACGTAACGCGTTTCGCGCAAGACCAAAGCGCCTGAAATAGCCTCGTGGCCGGCCCGTCAGTGCACACCGATTACGTTGGCGCGTCTTAGAAGAATCACGCGGTAACTTTTGAAGCTCAATCATCGCTTCCCAACGATCATCATATGACAGCGACTCATCAGTCACTCTTTGTCTAATTGCTGCACGTTGGGCGCCATACTGAGCCGCCAGTTTTTTCCGTTTCACTTCCCGAGCAATCATTGATTTTTTTGCCATGACAAATCCTATTTCTTAAGGGGGAAGTTAAATCCCCGAAGTAGCGCTTCACCTTCTTCGTTAGTCCGAGCGGTGGTGGTAATAGTCACATCAAGGCCCCGGAGCGTATCGACCTTATCGTAGTCAATTTCCGGAAAAACAATCTGCTCCTTGAATCCAACGCTGTAATTCCCACGGCCATCAAATGCTTTCGCTGACACGCCGCGGAAATCGCGGACCCGCGGAAAAGCAACGCCAATAAGGCGGTCTAAAAACTCATACATTCGATCTCTTCGGAGCGTCACCTTGCAACCAATTGGCCACCCTTCTCGAATCTTGAACGCCGCGACCGACTTTCGCGCATTGGTGACAATCGGTTTTTGACCCGCGATCTTCGTCAGATCACCCACCGCGGCGTCCATTACTTTCTTGTCGGCTACGGCTTCCCCGACGCCCATGTTCAGCGTGATCTTCGATATCTGTGGGACTTGCATTACGCTGGAGTAACTAAATTGCTCCATCAGCGCAGGCACGACGGTCTTTCGATAATGTTCTTGCAATCTCGACATACTTTTCTACCTATCAGTAATCAACTTGCGTCGATCATTTCACCATCAGAGCGGAAGATCCTGACCTTCTGACCGTCCTCGAGCACCTTAAACCCCACTCGATCCGCCTTCTTACTGTTTGGGTTATACATACCGAGGTTAGAAATCCGGATTGGCGATTCCTTCTCGATGATGCCCCCGGTCTCTCCTTTGTTAGGATTGGGTTTGGTATGCTTCTTGACGATATTGACGTTATCAACCAAAACTTTTTCGGTATCGATAACCCGAAGAATCGTTCCCCGCTTACCCTTGTCCCGACCCGCCCGGACAATTACGTCATCACCTTTGCGATATTTTTTCATGGCTAATTCCTTAAAGAACCTCAGGGGCAAGCGAGATAATTCGCATAAACCGTTCTGATCGAAGTTCTCGCGTGACGGGGCCAAAAATTCGAGTCCCCACCGGCTGAAATTGGGCGTTCAAAAGAACGGCGGCGTTGCTATCAAAACGAATTCGAGATCCGTCCGTCCGGCGAACACCATGTTTTGTCCGAACCACCACTGCCTGATAAACATCACCTTTCTTCACCCGGCTGTTCGGAATGGCTTCTTTAATACTGACCTTGATGATGTCTCCCACACCTGCATAACGGCGTTTCGATCCGCCCAGGACCTTAATACACTGAACCCTACGCGCCCCGCTGTTATCAGCAACACTGAGGTTACTTTGCATTTGAATCATTTTTCTCTACCAGATAGTTGGCGGTTTTGAATCTCTTCGGTCCACTACGGTTAAGCAGTTGCCGAAGAATCCTGCTCCGAACGTGAAACCACTTTGACCAAGCGCCAACTTTTTAGCTTGGAAACCGGGCGGCATTCCTCAATGACAACTAAGTCGCCTGTTTTACATTGATTGTCAGCATCGTGCGCATGAAGGCGAGTTGAGCGTCGAATATATTTTTTGTAGAGCGGATGCTTGAACTTGCGCTCCACCACTACCGTGATCGTCTTATCCATCTTTGCGCTCTCGACACTACCCTGCAGGGTTCGTGCCCGAGACTGCTCCACGGATGTCTTGTTTTCGCTCATTAGCCAGTCCTGCTGATTTCTGTCATTCGCGTTTTGATTCGAGCGATTTGGCGCCGAACCACCTTAAATCGTGAGGGATTGGCCAGTTGACCAGTGCCTCTTTGCATGCGCAGATTAAACTGCTCTTTACGCAACTCTAAAAGCTCTGTTTTGAGCTCTGGCGCACCCATATCTGAAACTTTTTTATCGGCCATATCGCTTAACCTTACGCCGCCTGACGCTTAACAAATGAGGTCGAAATAGGGAGTTTCGCGCCCGCAAGCCGAAATGCTTCTCGAGCTAACTCCTCTTCCACCCCTTGAATTTCATAAAGCATCGTTCCCGGCTGAACGAGAGCCACCCAAAATTCAGGATTACCCTTTCCTTTACCCATACGAACCTCAAGCGGCTTTTTTGATACCGGTTTATCCGGGAACACCCGAATCCAAACCCGTCCACCGCGTTTGACGTGCCGGTTGATCGCACGCCGGGCCGCTTCAATTTGCCGGGCAGTTAAACGCCCCCGGCCGGTACATTGAAGCCCAAATTCACCGAAGCTGACCTTACTTCCGCGGACGGCAAGTCCCCGGTTGCGGCCTTTTTGCTGCTTGCGAAACTTTGTTCTTTTTGGTTGAAGCATCTAACTGTAACCCTATACAGGAGTGGCGGCCTGAGCACCCTTGGGCGCTTCAATCTCAGAAGCCCCAGGCATGATCTCGCCTTTGAAAATCCATACCTTGACCCCAATAACGCCGTAGGTCGTGTGGGCCTCCGAAAAACCATAGTCCACATCTGCGCGGAGTGTGTGCAAGGGTACCCGCCCCTCCCGATACCACTCGGTTCGTGCAATCTCCGCGCCATTTAGCCTTCCAGAAATCATGATTTTGATCCCTTTGGCGCCGAGTCGCATTGTATTTTGCACGGCCCGTTTCATCGCGCGACGAAACATAATTCGTTTTTCTAACTGCTGACAGACGTTCTCCGAAACCAAGTGGGCATCAAGCTCTGGCTTTCGAATTTCTTCGACCGCCACTTGGACCGGCACATTGTTGTTAAGCGCGAGAATTTCTTTCCGAAGTCTTTCGATATCCTCGCCTTTCTTTCCAATTACAATTCCAGGACGGCCCGTGTGGATCGTCACGTTAAGGGTTTCGCCCGCACGGACTAATTCAATACGGCTCACGGCAGCGTTAGCAAGCCGTTTGCGCAGAAAAGAACGAATCCCCTGATCTGCAACCAGGTTTTTAGAATAAGTACTTCCGGTTGCGAACCATTTCGCATCCCAATCCCGAATGACGCCGAGACGAAATCCATTTGGATGTATTTTTTGGCCCATTGACTAGCGTCCTCTCGAGGCTGCGTCACTCACACTTACGGTGATGTGACTGGTCGGTTTAATTAAGGGGGTTGCACGCCCTTTTGCGCGAGGCATCCAGCGCTTCATCACTGGGCCCTCGTCTACCAGGATCTGACTGACTTTTAACTCATCAATATCAGCGCCCTCGTTATGTTCAGCATTCGCAATCGCGGACTCGAGAACTTTGCGGATTAAACCGGCAGCTCTTCGAGGACTGAATTGCAACAACTCAAGCGCCTTGCCAACTGGCAGATTACGCACCTGATCTGCAACAAGCCGGCCTTTTTGAGGCGACAGGCGGACGAATCGGGCGACGGCTTTCACTTCCATTATCTATATCTCTTTGACGTTTTTTCGAGCAGGAACAATCTTGATTACTTTGCTTTTCTATCAGCGATATGGCCACGGAATGTTCGCGTTGCAGCGAATTCTCCAAGTTTATGACCCACCATATTTTCTGAAACCAATACCGGAACGTGCTGCCTGCCGTTATGTACCGCAATCGTGACGCCTACAAACTCGGGCAGGATCATTGATCGACGTGACCAAGTTTTGATTGGCTTACGATTTCCTTCTTCCTTGGCCTTAGACACTTTTGCCCAAAGAGAATGGTCAACGAAAGGGCCTTTTTTAACTGAACGGGGCATACCTATTTCTTCCTTCTTCGAATAATCATCGAACTGGTTCGTTTGTTTTTACGGGTACGGAAACCCTTGGTTGGAACCCCTGTTGGGCTCACCGGATGACGCCCACCTGAGGTCCGCCCTTCGCCGCCACCGTGGGGGTGATCGACTGGATTCATCGCGACGCCACGGACGGTGGGTCGAATTCCCCGCCAGCGCTTGGCACCGGCTTTCCCTAATTTCCGCAGAGAGTTTTCAGAATTACCGACTTCTCCGATAGTGGCTCGACACTCGGCGAGAATTTTCCGGGTTTCTCCCGATCGTAGGCGCATTAACGCATAAGCGCCCTCTCGCCCAAGGTACTGAACCGATGCGCCTGCGGAACGCGCAATCTGAGCACCTTTCCCTGGCTTCATTTCGACGCAGTGCACCACCGTTCCGACTGGAATATTCTTGATCGGAAGCGTGTTACCGGTCCGAATTGGCGCATCCGCACCTGACGACACTGCGTCATTCACTTTCAGACCCTTCGGTGCAATGATGTACCGCCGCTCACCGTCTGCATAGAGCAGTAATGCAATATGGGCGCTACGGTTAGGATCATATTCGAGTCGTTCAACGCGAGCAGGAATACTGTCTTTGCCTCTTTTGAAGTCAACCACTCGGTAGTGATGCTTATGACCCCCACCCCGATGTCGAACTGTAATCCGACCTGCACTATTCCGCCCATTACTCGCAGTTTTATGCTCGGTTAGCGAAGGTACAGAACGTCCTTTATAGAGGTCGGGTGAAACCACCCGCACCATTCCCCGACGGCCGGGAGACGTTGGTTTTTGTTTAACAACTGGCATAACTCAGTATCCTGTGTCCTTACTTCTAAAAGATGTTCTTTCAGTTAATGCGAAATCAACGAATTGATCGCGATTAGGCGCCGCCCATAAAGTCGATGTCCTGACCCTCAGCGAGTCGAACATATGCTTTTTTCCAGTTTCGACGCTTGCCAGGGGTCTTGCCAAAACGTTTGACTTTTCCCCGAACGTTCATGACCTGCACGCCCTCTACTGCAACACTAAACTGTTTCTCAACCGCTTCTCGGATCTCATTTTTTGTGGCATCCGACAGAACCTCAAATACAACCTGATTGGACAAGTCTGCAGCGGAGGTACTTTTTTCGGAGATCACCGGAGAAAGAATAATTTGTTGAAGCCTTTCGGGATTCATTGCAACGTCTCCTCAATCTTGCGGACGGCCGCCTCAGTGAAAATCACGTGCTCACTGCCCACCAGACTTACCGGGTCTATCTCGTTGGCATGAGTAACTTCAACGCCGATGATATTTCGGGCAGACAGCATTACGTTGGCGTCAAATTCAGATGTCACTAGCAAGGTTCGCCCTGATAAACCGAGACCCTTTAATGCTTCTGTCATTTTCGACGTCTTAGGCTGATCCAATTTAATATCATCACAAATTAGCACCCGATCTTGACGAACAAGCTCCGAGAGAATTGAGCGGACTGCGGCCCGGTACATTTTACGGTTCACTTTCTGCGCATAACTGCGGGTGGATGAAGGAAACGCCCGACCACCCCCACGCCAGATCGGGCTCCGACTGGTGCCTGCTCGGGCGCGCCCGGTACCTTTCTGGCGCCACGGTTTTGCACCGCCGCCACTAACTGCAGACCGGTTTTTCTGGGCACTGGTACCTGCTCTGCCGCCGGCAAGATACGCACATACCACTTGATGAATCAGCGGCTCCTTATAGTCAGCACCGAACACGGTATCTGCTAGGCTAACGCTTCTATCGCTTGAGCCATCTAGTTTGACAACTGCGTGTTCCACTTTAATTCTTCCTTTCTAATTAACTTCGATTCGAAAAATGCGACTTACGCTTTTGACGAACTTGGCCCTTTAACTGATGGCTGTATGTAGAGATCGAACCCACGCGGACCCGGCACGGAGCCTCGAATCAAGACCAGATTTCGATCTGAGTCCACTCGGACAATCTCTAAGTTCTGCTGTACCCGCGGGACATTTCCCATATGCCCCGCCATTTTCTTCCCTTTAAAGACGCGGCCTGGATCCTGGTTCTGACCGATCGATCCTGGCTTCCGGTGCGCTTTCGAGTTACCGTGGGTCGCTCGACCGCCGCCGAAATTATGGCGTCGCATAACCCCTGCGAAGCCACGACCAATAGTGGTCCCTCTCACATCCACCTTCTGGCCCGCTTCGAAAATCTCGACAGTTACTTCTGCGCCCGGTTGATACTCCTCGGCGACCTCTGAATCGACTCGCACTTCCCAAAGTTTTCGACCCGCTTCGGTGCCCGCTTTTGCAAAATGACCACGAGCTGCGCTGGTCACTCTTGTGGCACGGCGGACACCGGTTGTCATCTGCAGCGCAACATAACCATCCGTATTTTCTCGTTTGACCTGCGTCACCCGGTTTGGCTCAACTTGAACCACGGTCACGGGTGTTGACACCCCGTCTTCATTGAAAACACGGGTCATGCCGACCTTCTTACCCACTAGTCCTAATGACATTTTCTAATACTCCTGAAATCCGCCGGCAATTAGCCCAACTTAATCTCGACGTCAACGCCTGCTGCAAGATCCAGCTTCATGAGCGCGTCAACAGTCTTGTCGGTTGGTTCCACAATATCCATAATTCTTTTGTGTACCCGAATTTCAAGTTGATCTCGAGAATCCTTGTACTTGTGAGGTGAGCGGAGCAAATTAAATCGCTCTTTTCGGGTCGGTAACGGAATCGGTCCTTTAACGACAGCTCCTGTGCGACGCGCTGTATCCACAATTTCCAGCGCTGATCGATCAATCATCCGATGATCAAACGCCTTCAATCTAATGCGGATCTTTTGGTTACTGACGTTAACTGCCATGTTTACCTTACCTTTATTGTTTTTCAGCTGCTACGCTTAAGTCGCCTTAAGCGATCACCTTCGATACGACACCTGCGCCGACGGTACGACCGCCCTCACGAATGGCGAAGCGCAAACCTTCTTCCATCGCGATAGGTGCAATCAGCGTGGTTTTCAGT
>JADHSN010000098.1 GCA_016776875.1 Gammaproteobacteria bacterium
TGAGTGCCGAAGACATATTTGTTCGTTTTGAAAAGGTTCAAAAAAGTTACGACGGGGAAACACTCGTCGTTAAGAATCTCAATCTTGATATTCAGCGCGGTGAATTTGTCACCATGCTTGGTCCCTCGGGTTCCGGTAAAACAACTTGCCTGATGATGCTGGCCGGGTTTGAGCCTGCAACCCATGGTGAGATCTTTCTTGGTAATCGTCCAATTAACGCGGTTCCGCCGCATAAGCGCGGCATCGGAATGGTCTTCCAAAATTACGCGTTATTTCCGCATATGACGGTCAATGAAAATCTCGCCTTTCCGCTCGAAGTTCGCCGAATAAACAAAGCAGAAATATCGGATCGTGTTAAGCGCGCGCTCGATATGGTTCAATTGGGCGCATTTGGAGATCGTCGACCTGCACAACTATCGGGCGGCCAACAGCAGCGTGTTGCGGTAGCGAGAGCTCTGGTATTTGACCCTGATCTTGTTTTGATGGACGAACCGCTGGGCGCTCTGGACAAACAGCTTCGCGAGCAGATGCAGTATGAAATAAAACATATTCATGAGCGACTCGGCGTGACTGTTGTTTACGTCACGCACGATCAATCCGAAGCGTTAACAATGTCCAATCGTATTGCCGTTTTTGAAGATGGTGTCATTCAGCAACTGGCAAGTCCGAGCGACCTTTATGAGCGACCCGATAATGCTTTCGTCGCGCAGTTCATCGGCGAGAATAATCGGCTGACTGGAGTAGTCAAATCGATCGAAGGCGATCAATGTCAAGTCACTCTGGACTCAGGCGAAGAAATCCAGGCATTAAAAGTCAACATTGGTGCGGTAGGAGAAAGAGCAACACTATCGCTCAGGCCTGAGCGAGTAGAAGTTAATCCAGAGCCCGGTAAATTTCCTAATGCTTTCAACGCAAAAGTCGAGGAACTTATTTATCTCGGCGATCACATCAGAACCCGAGCAAGCGTGTGTGGAAACAGCGAATTTATTGTAAAAATTCCGAACGCCACGCACCACGCAAGCCTTAATGAAGGTGATTCAGTTATGTTCGGCTGGTCCATGGAGGACTGCCGAGCGCTTGATGTCCCGCCCACACACTAGGAGTGTGAGCGAGATGTTTCCTAGTGTCGAAAGACAATAACCAACCTCTAAAGGAGGAAAGAAAATGAGACAAACTCTCATGAAAACCACGCTAGCATCAGCGGTCATTGGGGCTGCACTAGCCGTACCTGCCCAAGCCGACGTGACTGTTGCGTCCTGGGGCGGTGCGTACACGATGAGCCAGCAGAAAGCTTACTCTGACACCTATGCGCCAGGCGGTATCAACTGGGTAAGCTATAACGGCGGCCTAGGCGAAGTTCGCGCCCAAGTAGAGTCGGGTAATGTCACCTGGGATATCATTGATGTCCTGCCTCATGAAGCTCGGGTGGGCTGCGATGAAGGTCTGTTTGAAGAACTTCCGCGCGATGTCTTTACGCCAGCTGCTGATGGTACGTCGATGGACGACGACATCATGGTCGAAGTACCAAATGATTGCGTCGTTCCGCAGATCTTTTGGTCTTACGTTCCATTCTGGCAAGACGGTGCTTTTGATGGCAACGCCGCTGGCAACCCTTCAACGATCGCCGATTTCTTCGACGTCGCAAATTTCCCCGGCAAACGTGGCCTACATACCTGGGGCAACGCAACGATTGAAATGGCCTTAATGGCTGACGGCGTTGCGCCAGAGGATGTCTACGATACGCTGAGCACGCCTGAAGGCGTCGATCGCGCCTTCGCTAAACTTGATACGATAAAAGACCACGTTGTCTTCTGGTCGGCAGGTGCTGAACCGATGGAACTCGTGAAAAGTGGCGAAGTATCCATGTCACTCGCCTATAACGGCCGAATCGGCGCCGCTGTTCTTTCCGAGGGCGCGCCTTTTGTAACCAACTGGGATGGACAGGTGCTAGAAGAAGAATGGCTGGTCATGATTAAAGGAACGCCGAACGCTGATGAAGCGCTTAAGTTCCTCATTCACGCTTCGGCTCCGGAACAACAGGCGGGCCAGGCAAAGTGGATCACTTATGCGCCAATGCGGAAATCCGGTATTGAAATCATCGCGGCTAATGAGCCATGGTTCAATACAGGCGTTGATATCCTTCCGCTGATGCCTAACGCATCTGAGGCGTTAAGCCAGAAGCATTTGTTTGCTGACCCCTCATGGTGGTCTGATAACGGCGATTCCATCAGTGAGCGCTTTACCGCGTGGATGGGTCAATAAGCTGATCAGCTCGTATGAGTTAAGCAGTTGATGATTCCGGGGTGTCACCCAGGTGACACCCCGTTTTCTTCAATCCGAAATAACTTAGAACTAATTTTTTAATAATGGCCAACAGTGCTTCGAGCAGTGCCCCCCTTCTAACGGCTGATGGCACCCCACTAAAGGTCGGGCTGCAACGATCACTGCGTCGAAGTAAATTAAAAGCGGCCGGCCTTGTCTTTCCTCCCTTGTTGTTTCTAATTGTGCTTTTTATCGTGCCAATTGGGGATTTGTTAACCCGAAGCGTCGACGACACCCGAATTAACTATCAGTTGCCATTGACATTTGCACTCATCGACAACTGGGATAGAAAGGAATTGCCGGATGAATCTCTCTACGAAGCCGTATTTCTCGATTTATCATCAATTAACAAGTTTTTAATCAAGCATAATTTTGGAGCTGCCGTAGATCCCAAGGACCCTGCCTGGACCGTTAGCATTCCTCGCAAGGGACCCTATCGAGATGCCATCCTCGAAATTGCGCCAGACTGGCGTTCACCTGCAAACTGGCTACCGTTAAGAGCCATTGCCGTGCAGGCATCGCAGGCGACAGGCGCTACCATTGATCTGCGAAAAGCCAAAATCAAAGCAGAGTTCACAATTTGCAAGGACCTGACCCCGCTTGAGAACGCATCGTGCTCAAATCTTTACCGGGAACTCCTGAAATGGGATGGAACCAGCGAACCGAACGAAGTTCTGTTTAAAGCGCTTTTTAAAGATCTGAGCTACGCCGCCAAATATTTAATCGGCAAGTCCAGCACCCGCATGAATTATGAAAAGCCTGGCTTTAAAAGTCTGCTGAAAAAGTCCGGGCGTAAATTTGAAAAAATTGAAGAGGGGCCGTATAAAGAAGCCCTGATTAAGGCTGATAAACGCTGGGGAGATATCGACTTCTGGAAAGCGCTTATCACCATGAAGGATCCGCAAACCAGCGTTTACTATCTTAATTCTCTCGACCGCAAGTGGGATGCTGATCGAGAAATTGTCATGCAGCCTGAAGAAAGACGGGTCTACGTAATGCTCTGGGAGCGCACATTCTGGCTCAGCCTGATCGTGACTCTTGGATGCCTGGTACTCGCCTATCCGGTCGCACATCTTCTGGCGACGCTTCCACTTAGACACTCAAATCTGCTTATGATCTGCGTGCTAATGCCGTTCTGGACTTCTCTTCTTGTTCGCATCGTTGCATGGATGGTGATGTTGCGCTCCGAAGGGGTTGTGAACGACACGCTAGTGGCATTCGGATGGCCTGATGAGAGTCGACTGCAGTTGATGTATAACTTTACCGGCACCGTGATTGTCATGATCCAGATTTTGCTGCCGTTCATGATCCTTCCCATTTACAGTGTCATGAAAACAATTCCACCCAGTTACATGAGAGCCGCTCAGAATCTCGGCGCCCCACCCTCCCTGGCATTTTTACGAGTCTATATGCCACAAACTTTACCGGGAGTGGGAGCGGGCGTGATTCTGGTCTTTATTGTTGCAATCGGCTACTACATTACTCCAGAACTGGTTGGAGGTAAGGACGGCCGACTGATCGGAAACATGGTGGCCTACCACATGCAGAAGTCGTTGAACTGGGGTCTTGCTTCTGCGATGGGTGCGATCCTATTGGTTGGCATTCTTATTCTTTACTGGATCTACGACAAGGTTGTCGGCATCGACAACATGAAATTAGGTTAAATTCATGGCGCTTCCTTCTTACGCAACTCCTGCACAGCGAATCTGGCATTACATCTATCTTGCGATGTGCAGCATCGTGCTGTTCTTTTTGGTCATGCCCCTGCTCGTGGTCATTCCGATCTCTTTTACGTCAACGCCCTTTTTACAGTTCACGCCAGAAATGTTGCGATTGGATCCTGACGCATTCTCTTTGCGCTGGTACCGCATCATGATGGGAGATTGCTCTGACCCCGGCATTACGACTGTCTGCAGTGATAACTGGAAAATCGGCGCTCTGAACAGTCTCAAAATTGGCATCACGGCAACTGTTCTGGCAACGACGCTCGGAATTCTTGCGGCATTAGGCCTGAGTCGACCCATCATGCCCTTTCGTAAGCTCATTATGGCAATGATGATCTCTCCATTGATCGTGCCGCTCATCATCACCGCCTCGGGAACATTCTTTTTCTTCGCCCGTCTGGACTTGGTTGCTACATTCTGGGGGCTTGTCCTTGCGCACACTATTCTCGGACTACCGTTTGTTGTCATTACAGTGACGGCCACCTTGGTTGGCTTTGATACTAATCTGACCAAAGCGGCCGCGAGTCTGGGTGGTGGCCCGATCCGAAATTTCTTTAAAGTCCAAATGCCACTTATTCTGCCCGGCGTAATTTCCGGAGCGCTTTTTGCTTTTATCACCTCTTTTGATGAAGTCGTTATCGTTTTGTTCGTTGGAGGACCTGATCAAATTACGCTACCGCGGCAGATGTGGTCCGGCGTGCGTCAGGAAATCAGCCCCACGATACTTTCCGTCGCAACGATTTTGGTCATTATGTCGATCTGTCTCCTCACCACGGTAGAAATGTTAAGGCGCCGTAGCGAGCGCCTGCGCGGAATTCGTCCCAGTTGATTGGATAACAGGTTGGAAACGCCCACCTCCCTCACACCTGCGCTTGAAGTCTTTGACCTCCATAAACGCTTCAATGATGTTGAGGTGCTTAAAGGCGTCAATCTTGTTGCAAAAACAGGTGACGTCATATCGATGTTGGGTGCATCGGGTTCCGGGAAAAGCACATTCTTAAGATGCATCAATCTCCTTGAAGTCCCCGACCATGGCACTGTGACCGTTCATGGGGAAACCATAAAAATGTCGACATCAAAATATGGAGACATCATCCCTGCTGATTCCAGCCAAGTTATCAGACTAAGATCTCGACTCGGAATGGTCTTTCAGAGCTTTAACCTGTGGCAACACATGACGGTATTGGAAAATGTGACGGAAGCCCTCGTTCATGTTCTCAAGATGTCCAAAACAGAAGCTACTGATCGTGCCTGCCAAACGCTCGATCGCGTCGGCATGCTGGATCGAAAAGATTATTATCCAGCACATATCTCGGGTGGTCAGCAGCAACGAGCGGCCATTGCCCGAGCGCTTGCGATGGAGCCCGACGTGATGCTCTTCGATGAACCCACCTCTGCGCTAGATCCGGAGTTGGTAGGTGAAGTGTTGAAAGTGATGCGAAATCTGGCTGAAGAAGGCCGGACCATGATTGTCGTAACCCATGAAATCGGGTTCGCTCGGGACGTGTCAAATCGGGTGATTTTCCTTCACGAAGGTGCAATTGACTCTGAAGGCAGCCCTGAGCAGGTGTTTACCAACCCTGATTCAGCGCAGTTAAAAAAGTTTCTTTCAAACGCTATTCATTAATTTCTGCCCGAATCTTACCAAGGCGTTGTAATATTTAGGCGCTACAACTAGACCAATGGAGTTAAAAAATAATGAAAATTAAATTTATGATAACCGCGATCGCGGGCGCTTTCGCGCTTTTTTCAATGACCGCAAGCGCAGATGGCCACGCGCTGCGTGTAGGCGTCGAAGGCGCATACCCACCGTTTTCCTGGAAGGAGTCCGACGGATCTCTGAAAGGATTCGATATTGATATGGCGATGGAAGTTTGCGAGCGCCTGAATAAAGAGTGCGTTCTGATTGAACAAGAATGGGACGGCATGATTCCAGCGCTGCTTGCTAAAAAATTCGACACGATCATCGCATCTATGTCAATCACAGAAGAGCGAAAAAAGAAAGTCGACTTTACAATTAAGTACTACAACACCCCCGCTAGACTCGTCGCCAAAACTGATCCCGGATTCGACGGCACTGCGAACGGTCTCAATGGGAAACGTTTAGGCGTTCAGCGCGCGACGACTCACCAGTGCTCTGCTGAAAAGCTATACCCGGGCGCTGAAGTTGTTCTTTACGCCACTCAAGAAGAAGTCTGGCAAGATCTTGTCGCGGGCCGCCTTGACGCTCAACTCTCTGATTCCCTTCAAGCCTATGAAGGATTTCTTTCGCTAGACGCCGGCAAGGGATACGACTTCCTCGGTGAAAACCTCGATGATGTTGAATGCCAGGGCGTCGGTGCGGGCTTTACCGTCCGAAAGGAAGATTCTGCACTGCGTGACCAACTCAGTCAGGTTATTCTCGACATTCGTGCTGACGGCACCTACAAAGCGCTTAACGACAAGTACTTCGCGGTCGATATCTACGGCAACTAAAGCGAAGCGTTTAATCAAGGATGTGACAAGACGGGCCCTATTTGGGCCCGTCTTTGTTTTAATCACGATATGGAATCCATCTGGGAATACCGGTCACTGCTTTTATCTGGCACCGCAGTCACGATTCAACTGGCTTTGGCATCGCTGGCACTATCCGTTCTGTTTGGCCTTATTGGCGCTGCCGCCAAACTCTCAGCCAATCGCATCGGAAGGCGTGCCGCGAACGCCTACACCACCCTTATCCGGGGGGTGCCTGACCTCGTTTTAATGATGCTGCTGTTTTATGGTGGTCAACAGATCGTAAATGACCTGGGGAGCGTGACCGGACTGTGGGGTTACATCGAGATTAATCAGTTTACCGCTGGGGTGGGATCAATCGGATTTGTATTTGGTGCCTACATGACCGAGACGTTTCGGGGCGCTATCCTGGCCATCCCCCGCGGGCAAATCGAAGCCGGCGTTTCCGTTGGCATGACGCCGTTAACCGTTTTCCGACGCATTACCTGGCCTCAAATGATTCGGCATGCATTGCCTTCATTTACAAATAACTGGCTAGTCCTGATCAAAGCAACCGCATTGGTTTCTGTTATTGGACTTCATGATCTGGTTTGGAACGCCTCCACGGCGGGACGCTCTGTTCGAGAGCCATTTACCTTCATGTTTGCGGTATTTATCATCTATCTCTTGCTAACGGCATGCTCAGACGTTGGGTTACGGTGGCTCGAACGCCGATACAACGTAGGAATCGATCGGGGCTAGCATGACCGCAGAACGAACCTTTTTTGAGTACTTGGTTCACGTGAGTGAAAATCATTCGCCACTGGATTTCATGCTGATCGCCGATCACTTGGATAAATTCTTCTTTGGCGCACTACTGACTTTGGAGATTACAGCTCTCGCGCTGGTTATTGGTGGTGCGATGGCCGTCCCCCTTGCGATCGCTCGGGCATACCGGCATCGATGGTTAAACGGTCCCATCTGGGCTTTTACTTATGTTTTCAGAGGCACTCCACTCCTGGTTCAGGTTTACCTCGTCTACTACGGTCTTGCCCAGTTCGATTTCGTCCGGGAGAGTTTCTTATGGAATCCGGTGCTTTCAAGTCCCTGGTGGTGTGCCCTGATTACGTTCAGTCTCAATACCGCCGCATACACAACTGAGTTTCT
>JADHSN010000099.1 GCA_016776875.1 Gammaproteobacteria bacterium
GAACCCAATCCCATTTCCTGAATTTCGGACCCGATCAACGAACAGTCCACGACAAATTCTCGATTATGAGGCTGCCCACGCGTCTCAATGACCTCATAAGTCGGTAGCGGGTCGCCCTTAGCCTGGAGATACTCTTGAAGGGTTGTTTTTGAATCTTTCCGAACCTTGTCAGGTCGAATCATGTCAATTTCGTTCTGAAAAATACCAAGAATGACGCGCCGTGCAGTTTTGAAGTCAGAGTCAAGAAAGACCGCAGCCAAAACCGCTTCTAGCGCGTCAGCCAAGATTGACGCCCGATCGCTTCCGCCAGACTTTCCGGCGGAGGGCCCAAGCTTTAGGAATTCGCCAAGCGAAAGTCGGCGGGCCACAATAGCCAACGTCGCTTGTCGCACCAGTTGGGCACGTATCCGCGTAAGCGCTCCCTCGGAAGCGTTGGGGAAACGAGCAAAAATTTCCTGGCTGATTACCAAACCCAGAATGCTATCCCCCAGAAATTCCAGTCGTTCGTTATGAGTCATGCCAATACTGCGATGCCTTAAAGCAGCGCCCAGCAGGCTGGGATCGGAGAACTCATATCCAATCACAGATTGGAGTCTTTGAACCGGATTCATTGTTTTTATTGGATAAAAGAACCTATTCGTTTCCAATTGACGAAATTATCGCCAACGCTGTCCCAGCTAAACCAAATAAAAAATGCTTTGCCGACAATGAACTCTTCCGGCACAAAACCCCAGTAGCGACTATCGTTGCTATGATCGCGATTATCGCCCATAACAAAGTATTGTCCCTCAGGAACAGTCACTCGAATTGAGTTTGCTGACCTTAAAGTATCAATCAGGATCGCGTGCTTTTCCTCCCCAAAACGTTCGAAGAAAGATCTCATCCGCTCTTGAGAAGAATCCTTGGTCGGCCAATCAATAAGATCTGAAGCTTCAATAGGGACCGGTTTTCCATTAATTGCCAGCCTCTTATTGTGATAACTCACTACGTCGCCGGGGAGCCCCACCACCCGTTTAATAAAATTAGTCTTCGGATCTCGGGGGAATCGAAATACCATCACATCCCCTCGATCAGGGTCGCCCATTGGAATCAATTTTTTCTTTAATATCGGCAAACGAACGCCATAGCTAAATTTTGACACAAGGATAAAGTCGCCGATAAACAGACTCGGAAGCATCGAACCTGAAGGGATTCGGAACGGCTCAACCACAAACGCTCGCAGCAAAAACACCGCCAACAGCACCGGAAAAAATGACCGGGAGTACTCGACCCAAATTGGCATCCTAAGCGTCGCCTCACCACTACCCCGTTTAGCATTCACTGCCCTTTTAGGGACGCCAAAGAGTTTATCGACGTAAATAATCACGCCTGCGACTACCAGCGCGATAAAAAGTGCGATTTCAAAATCCATCCTATTCTCCCACCTTTAATACCGACAAGAACGCTTCTTGCGGTATCGCGACCGAACCGATTTGCTTCATACGTTTTTTCCCTTCTTTTTGCTTTTCAAGCAATTTCCGTTTACGAGTAATATCGCCTCCATAGCATTTCGCCGTCACATTCTTTCGTAATGCTTTGACGGTTTCTCTCGCGATAATTTTGGAACCGATAGCGGCCTGAATCGCAACATCAAACATCTGGCGCGGGATCAACGTTCGCATTCTAGACACTAACTGGCGAGCACGATACGGGGCGTGTTCCCGATGGGCTAACGCAGATAACGGTTCGACGCGGTCACCGTTTATCATGACGTCAATGCGAACCATGTTTGCAGTTCGATCCTCGAGCATTTCGTAATCAAATGATGCGAAGCCGCGACTGACAGATTTTAATTTGTCATGAAAATCGAGGACCACTTCTGCCAGCGGCAGGTCAAATTCAACGGCGACCTGTCGCCCGTGATAAGAAATTTCTTTCTGAACGCCCCGCTTTTCAATGCACAACGTGATCACCGCCCCAACATACTCCGATGGGCATAGAATATTTGCCGAGATAAAGGGCTCAAAAATCTCGGTCACGGCGCCTGAGTCAGGCATCTGGGAGGGATTATGAATGTATTGAGTCGAGCCATCCTGGGCTGTAATTCGATAGACAACAGTCGGTGCCGTTGTAATTAATTCTAGATTGTATTCACGCTCCAACCGTTCCTGAATGATCTCCATATGGAGCATACCCAGAAAACCGCAGCGGAAACCGTAGCCCAGCGCCGGTGAAACCTCAGGCTCGAACACTAAAGATGCATCATTGAGGCTCAGCTTCCCGAGCGCGTCCCGAAAAGTCTCGAATTCGGCATTATTAATGGGATAAAGACCGGCAAAGACTGCCGGTTTGGCCGTTTTAAATCCTTCGAGCCTGGTGTCAGCCGGGTGATTGCTGTCGGTAATTGTGTCCCCAACACGGGCCGCTTTAATATCCTTAATACCGGCCACCACATATCCCACGTCACCCGCGCTCAGGACGGAGGTCGTGGTTCGTTTTGGCGTGAACCGTCCAATCTGCTCGCACTGATGACTTTTACCGGTAGACATCATTTGCAGTTTCGTTCGGGGTGTAAGCGACCCCTGCATGACTCTTGCTAACGAAATCGTTCCCAGATAGTTATCAAACCACGAGTCAATAATCAACGCTTTCAAAGGCGCTTCCCCGTCACCCTCTGGCGCGGGCACACGCTCGACAATTCTCTCTAAAATGCCATCGATCCCAGCGCCGGTTTTGGCCGAAACTTCAAGCGCATCGCTGCAATCAAGTCCAATCAGATCTTCAATCTCCTCCTTCACCCGATCAGGCTCGGCGGCGGGCAAATCAATCTTGTTGAGAACCGGAATAATTTCCAGACCGAAATCTGCTGCGGTATAACAATTGGCAACTGTCTGCGCCTCAACACCTTGAGACGCATCAACGATCAAAAGCGCTCCTTCACAAGCTTTAAGAGAGCGTGAAACTTCATAAGAGAAATCCACATGCCCAGGCGTGTCAATAAAATTCAATCGATAGGTATTACCATCATCGCCCTGATATTCAAGCGACACGCTCTGTGCTTTAATGGTGATTCCTCTCTCGCGCTCCAAGTCCATTGAATCAAGAACCTGTGCCGTCATCTCGCGATCTGATAATCCGCCACAGCGCTGGATCAGCCGGTCCGACAATGTTGACTTGCCATGATCAATATGGGCGATAATTGCGAAATTACGAATCAGGCTTTGATCGGCCTTTGCCATTGGGTTCTCGCTAGGGGAAGCAGCACAGCGCGACGCTCTGCGGCGGGTAAAAAAACTTTAATGTCTAATTTTATCTCGCAGGCCACTTGCTTGCACGTTATTTACATAAAGACTTTTATTTAATCTTATGAAAGTGCAACATAATCCTATTTCATCTTGATGACACGTTACTCACCAGTTGTCATCGTCGGGAGTGGGCTGGCCGGAATCAGCCTTGCGCTTCGCCTATCCAGTATAGGCGTAAAGTCTCTGCTGCTCACCAAGTCCACACTCGCATCGGGATCCAGCCTATGGGCGCAAGGCGGAATTGCTGCGGTAATGGACCCTAGCGACAGTTTTGAAGCTCACATTCAGGACACTCACGATGCAGGAGCCGGCCTATGTAACGTTGAAGCTGTACAAACAGTCGTCGAGGGCGCACCAAACGCCATTGATTGGCTCAGCGGAGCAGGTGTTGATTTCGATTTAAAAGAAAAAAAATCCAACGCTCTTCATCTGGCTCAAGAAGGCGGTCACTCCTATCGCCGCGTGGCTCATGTGGCCGACTCGACCGGACGCGCCGTTGTTGAAACCCTTGACCAACAGGTATTGGCATCGAGCCATATCGAAGTGCTCGAAAACCATCTAAGCATTGACGTAATCAAGAGCTCTGACAGCCAAAGCGGTCGGGAAAGGGTTATCGGACTTTACGCGCTCAACAATAAGACCCAGGAGATTGTCACGATTCGCTCGGAAGTCGTCGTGCTGGCAACTGGTGGGGCGTCAAAGGCTTATCTCTATACGAGCAATCCAGATACTTCAACAGGTGACGGTATCGCGATCGCATGGCGAGCCGGTTGCTCAGTCTCAAATCTCGAATTTGTTCAGTTCCACCCGACCTGCCTCTTTCATCCTCATGCCGGTAGCTTTCTAATTTCTGAAGCCGTCCGCGGTGAAGGCGGGAAACTGGTTCTCCCTGATGGCACCCGATTCATGGATCGACATGATCCCCGAGCCGAATTGGCACCTCGAGACATCGTGGCCCGTGCCATCGATTTCGAGATGAAAAAAAACGGGCTGGATTGCATATACCTCGATATCTCCCACAAAGAGAAGCACTACCTGACTAAACATTTTCCGGCGATATATGAGCGTTGCCTATCCTTTGGCATCGACATGGCAACTAGTCCGATTCCCGTTGTTCCGGCAGCCCACTATACCTGTGGCGGCATTACCACTGACCTCAATGGGCAGACTGACTTATCCGGTCTTTTCGCACTGGGCGAAAACGCCTGTACGGGCCTTCACGGCGCAAACCGGCTTGCAAGCAACTCGCTTCTTGAATGTGTTGTATTCGCAGAACGTGCAGCTGGCACAATTTCCGACTATCTTGAAACACCGCTGAGCAGTCCAGATGACCCCGACCCTTGGGATGAAAGTCAAGTCACCGATCCCGACGAGCTCGTTGTGGTTGCCCATAACTGGGACGAGTTACGCCGCTCCATGTGGGATTATGTTGGCATCGTAAGAACCTCCAGAAGATTGCAACGGGCTGCCAACAGACTCAACGTTCTGACAGAAGAGATTCGGGACTTCTACAGCAACTTTAAAGTGAATCAGGACCTTTTGGAGTTGCGAAATCTGGTTCTGGTGTCAGAGCTCATTGTTAGATGCGCCGCGATGCGAAAAGAAAGTCGCGGACTTCACTACACGCTCGACCACCCCACAAGTGACAAGGCCCAGCAGCACGATACCGTATTGAGGCCTCACTAAAGCGGAAGGAAAATTAACGTGGGGGAGTCGCGTTTGAGTAATCAAGGATTTCTCGCACCATATCCGCCAATATTTCCTCGTCAGGAAAGTCGCGTTGAAAAAACCAGTCGAGTAAAACCGGATCCGGGAGCGACAACAATTGATCAAAGTGCTTGATTCTTTTTAAATCGCCTTCAGAAATAATTACTTCCGAGAAAGGTAGCAGGAGGCCATCCAACTCACGCACCCCCCGCCTCGCCCGCCATCGGAGACGATTATGAGATACGCCTGATGTCAAGACTCGTTTTTCGCAATCATCGATTTGATCTCGCCAATCGCTTTCCCGGGGTTCAGCCCCTTGGGGCAAGCGTTCGTACAGTTCATGATCGTATGACAGCGATACAAGGAAAAACTGTCATTCAGTAATTCGAGTCGAGAATCGGTCTCTTCATCGCGACTGTCCGCAATCCAGCGATACGCCTGAAGTAGATTCGCCGGCCCAAGGTAGCGATCAGAATTCCACCAATAACTCGGACAACTGGTTGAACAACAGGCGCATAAAATACATTCGTACAACCCATCCAGCTTTTCCCTATCTTCAGGACTCTGTAAGCGCTCAGTATCCGAGACAGTTTCTGGTGCTTTTAGCCAAGGTTCGATTGAGCGATGTTGTTCAAAAAAATGGGAGAGGTCTGGGACCAGATCCTTAATGACCGGCATATGGGGCAAAGGATACAGCCGGACGACATCGCCGAGATCATCAAGGGGTTGCGTGCACGCCAAAGTATTCACGCCGTTGATATTCATTGCGCAGGAGCCACAAATACCCTCCCGACAAGACCGCCGGAACGTTAAGCTTGAGTCAATTTCATTCTTAATTTTGATAATAGCGTCGAGGACCATAGGGCCGCACGTCGCTAGATCAACATATAGTTCGTCGATTTTTGGAGGATCGTCGGAGTCAGGGCTCCACCGATAAATCTCGAACCGTCGAGGCGATTTCATCCCAACATCCGAATTATGGCGCGCACCCTTTTGCGGACGGGAGCTCTTCGGTAATCTGAATTCAGCCATCGATTTAATCTCTTATTAAATTGCCTAGTAAACTCGTGCTTTCGGGGCAATGGTTTCCACTTCTGTCGTGCCTGTCTCCAATACGACAGGTCGATAAGATAACCCCACAAGTCCGTTATTTAATCGCGCATTTGTATGACTCATCCAGTGCACGTCATCACGATCTGGAAAATCGTCTCTTGCGTGCGCGCCCCGACTTTCCTGTCGAGCAAGTGCGCTATGGACCGTTACCTTAGCCTGAGACAGGAGATTTTCGAGTTCTAGCGCCTCAACTAAGTCGGTGTTCCAGATCATCGAACGATCTTTGATTCCAACGTCAGCTAGCAGATCTATCGTCGCGTCAATCTCATGAACGCCCTCTTCCAACACCTGTTGATTCCGAAAGACCGCACAGTTTGACTGCATAGCACGCTGCATCTTGAGCCGTATCGATGCGGTCGACACGCCACCCTCGCTAAATCTCATATGATCAAATCGACTGATGGCCGGTTCAAACAACGCGTCCTTTCCACGTTTAGCCAGAGGTTTTGTTTTCGCATTTTCTACTGCCCGACGAGCAGAAGCCCGACCGAAGACAATTAGATCCAAGAGGCTATTCGATCCGAGACGGTTCGCGCCATGCACTGAAACACAGCCCGCCTCTCCAATCGCCATGAGTCCTGGCACAACCTCCGTATCATTCCCCGATGCAGATCCCATGCACTCGCCGTGAATGTTGGTTGGGATGCCGCCCATGTTGTAATGAACAGTTGGAATAACCGGGATCGGCGATTTGCAAACATCCACGCCCGCGAATATTCGAGCCGTCTCCGAGATCCCCGGCAAACGTTCAGCCAAAATATCCGCGCCAAGATGCTCCAAATGCAGATAGATATGATCCTGATCGCGGCCTACCCCTCGACCTGCCCGAATTTCCATGGTCATGGAGCGACTTACGACGTCGCGGGACGCAAGATCTTTCGCGTTTGGCGCATAGCGTTCCATAAACCGCTCACCGTCCGAGTTGGTTAAAAATCCGCCTTCTCCGCGGGCCCCCTCGGTGATGAGGCAACCTGAACCGTAAACGCCAGTTGGGTGAAATTGGACAAACTCCATGTCCTGAAGCGGAAGTCCGGCTCGCAAGGCCATCGCGTTACCGTCACCCGTGCAAGTATGTGCAGACGTCGCTGAAAAATACGCGCGACCGTATCCACCCGTCGCTAAAATAACTTGACCTGCCCAGAATACGTGAAGCTCGCCGGTCTCAAGACACCACGCCACCACGCCCCGGCACTCTCCATCTTCGATGATCAGGTCGATCGCAAAGTACTCGATGAAAAACTCCGCGTTATGTTTAAGAGACTGTTGATATAGTGTGTGCAGGATCGCATGACCCGTTCTATCCGCCGCCGCACACGTCCGTTGCGCCTGACCCTGACCAAAATTCGTTGTCATTCCGCCAAACGCGCGCTGATAAATCTTCCCCTCGTCGGTACGGGAAAACGGGACGCCATAATGCTCTAGCTCAATGACTGCTGATGGCGCTTCCTTGCACATAAAGCTAATAGCCTCTTGGTCACCAAGCCAATCCGACCCCTTGACGGTGTCGTACATGTGCCAACGCCAAT
>JADHSN010000100.1 GCA_016776875.1 Gammaproteobacteria bacterium
ATGCAGACGCTGCAATCGCGTTCCAGGAAGGATTTAAAAGTCACCTTGATGATCATAAAGAAACGCCCGAACCCTTAATTACGGTTTATGATTTTGGTGATAATCCAGATCAAGCGGAAGAAAAATATAACCAAGCCGTTGTCAACGGTGCCGATTTTATTGTGGGACCGCTCGGGCGTGAAGCCGTTAACACGCTCGCGAATCGGGTAGCGCTCACCGTACCCACCTTGCTCATCGGAAAAGATAAGGCCAATGTCAGATCAAATGCTTTTTCACTTGATCTCTCTCGAAAAGCCGAGGCGAAATCAATCGTAACCCATGCCAGAGAGAGAGGCCTGCGTACGGCTCTTTTTCTTTATAGCGATGGTCAAGAATATCAGGACGCGGCTCAGGAAGCGGAGGCGACCTGGTCAACCCTTGGCGGCGCTGTCGCCGATCGCGCAATCATTCCGTCCAATGCGTCAGATTACTCGGAATTAATCTCCCGACTTCTAGGCCTAGATGCAAGTAAAAAGAGGATCGATGCTTTAGAGCAAATTATCGGCAGTCCGTCTATCACAGGCTTAGATACCCGCATTCGACCTGATCTTGATGTTATTTTCATGTTTACCGATAAAGCAACCGCTCGTATTTTGAAGCCTCAACTTGATTTTCATAAAGCCGGAAGGCTTCCTATTTATGCGCTCAATCTTGTTTTCAATGGCCAACCCGATGTGATGAAGGATCTGGATCTCGAAGGTGTTATGTTTTCCGAAATGCCATCGATGTTAGATCGCTACAAATCATCGGATCAGACAGACCCTATGGTGATGACCAACACGGAGCAATCTCGGCCCGCTACTAATCGGTTTAATGCGTTAGGGGCAGATTCTTACCAAATCTCCTGCTTTCTATTAGGCGCAAACGACAAATTAAAGTTAAAAATAAATGGCGCAAGCGGAATACTCACACTGAATGAAAATAACCTTATCCAGAGAAAACCGTCATGGGTGTTTTTTAAAAATGGTCGTCCGACTGAATTTCGCCCCGTGTTAACAGTGCTCACTGAATCTAACGCTAGACCGTGAGCGATCATTGGTCTGAAGATTTCGCACTCGCCACGTTACAAGGGCAACAACTTCAACTATTGGCGCAAAATTTTCGAACACGCCAAGGGGAAATTGATCTTATCCTTACTGATGAAATCTTCCTTGTGTTTGTCGAGGTTCGATACCGGTCGAGCAACTATTTTGGTCGACCCGAAGAGACCGTGAACTTTAAAAAACAAACACGAATTAGGCGTACAGCAGAATATTTTCTGAGTCACTATCCTAATCCGAACGACCAACCATGTCGTTTTGATGTTTTCAGCGTTTCCGGCTCAATAGAAAATCCCAAATGGAAATGGATTCGCAATGCTTTCTGAATTCTCAGGCCTGGACTGACCTATGAAAGAATCTCGCCTCTAGACAGTGAAACTGGCGATCTGTCAGTCCAGGAGGTTTACTGCGACTTAGTTTTAAGCTAACGTCATCCAGATCCAAACCGGAGAGCCTCAACCATTGCCCATTTCAGAGATACTCAATCACTTCAAAGATAGTGCTGCGACAACGCTTCGCACCGGAGAGCACTTGTCTGAAGCAATTAGCAGAAGCGCATCGCATATTATCTCGACGCTTGAAAAAGGCGGCAAGATTCTAATTTGCGGGAATGGAGGATCAGCGGCAGACGCATTACATTTCAGCGCCGAGTTAGTGGTGCGATTCGAGCGTGACCGCCCCGCGCTAGCAGCCATCGCGCTTAGTGCAGATACCGCTACCATTACCGCGGCGGGCAATGACTTCGACTTTAGTCAAATATTTGCCCGACAAGTCGAAGCATTGGGGCGGACGGATGACCACCTGGTCGTCATTAGCACATCTGGAAATTCCGGGAACATCAGCGCAGCCGTGATGGCCGCCAAAAATATTGGCAATATGAGAATCACCGCCCTAACAGGCCGTGATGGGGGCGCACTTAAAGCCTTTTTAGGTCGCGAAGACGTCGAACTCCGGGTGCCTTCTGAAAGTACCGCACGAATTCAGGAGGCTCACGCTATAATCATCCATGTGCTATGCACGCTCGTCGATAATCACTTTGCTTGAACCATTATGATGAATAACAGCCGTCGCTCCCCCTTTAAGCCGTTTAGAAATAGTTTAGTTGCGATCATGATCTCTCTTCTGGTCAGCGGTTGTGGCGTAATCGTTGTCACCACAGCAACCGTCCTGGCAATTGATGTTGCCCGGGATCGAAGAGGCGCTAGCGTCTACTGGGATGACAACAAAACGGAAATCCGTCTTGGGAACCTCATTGGAAAGCAAAAACAAATTCAGAACGAGCATGTCAATATCACGGTCTACAACGGTGTCGCGCTGCTAACGGGTGAAGTTCCCGATCAACGGGATATCGACGATATTATCGACCTGGTTAAAGCAGATGAGGGAACCAGCCAAGTGATTAACCGCCTTGAACTTGCCGGGAAAACAAACATGAATAGTCGCGCCAACGACGGATGGTTAACCACCAAAGTTAAAACGGCGATTGCAGGCTCGGATTTTTCGGACTCGACTCGAATAAAAGTGGTAACCGAAAGAGCGAATGTCTATCTCATGGGTCTCGTAAAACCAGCGGAAGCTCAAGTTGCCGTTGATGCCGCCCGGGGCGTGACCGGCGTTGTTCGCGTCATCAAGGTCTTCGAGTACGTCGAAGCGGACTAACAGTCGAGTGTCATCGGTGAAACACGCCGATAAGATTGTTCACGACTGGCCAACGCTTCTTCGACACGTTGAGGGCGCCACAAAGCCCCTCGTTTTTACAAACGGGTGCTTCGACATCCTTCATCGCGGACACATCACCTATCTCGAAGAGGCGTCCAATCTCGGCGCTACGCTTATCGTGGCATTAAACAGTGATCACTCTATTCAAGCACTTGGTAAAGGGTCTGATCGACCCATAAACCCCCTGGAGGATCGGATGGCGGTTATCGCCGCACTGGGCAGTGTGGACTGGGTGACCGCATTCGATGACCCAACTCCCATCGACCTTATCCGAGCGTTAAAGCCGAATTGTTTAGTCAAGGGCGGAGACTGGGTGATTGAAAAAATTGTCGGTGCAGAAGTTGTACTCGCCAATGCAGGAACGGTCCACAGTATTCCCATAAAATATCAGCGATCGACGACAGCGCTTCTTGAACAAGTCCGCAACAGTAATCACCGATAACCGGGCGGTCAAAAATCTCGGCTGAAATGACTTATCGTCAATCGACTTAGAGCATGGGCTCGAGCTCTGACAAGGCTTTTTCGTACACCGTTCGCTTGAAGGAAACCACTTTTTTGGGTGGCAACCAATAGTCAACCCACTGCCAGCGGTCAAACTCGGGAGATGGGCTATGGTCCAGAGAAATCTGACCGTCCTCGGCAAGCATTCGCATTAGAAACCAAACTTGTTTTTGACCTCGAAATTCTGCGTTTCGAGATCGTAAATTTCCGGGCACGTCATAACGCAGCCAATTTTGCGTTCGACCAATAAGTTCAACATTTTCGGGTTTGAGACCAACCTCTTCATAGAGTTCACGAAACGCTGCCTGCTCAAGTGTCTCGCCATGTTCGATACCGCCTTGAGGAAACTGCCAACCATCATGGCGGCTTCGGCGCGCCCATAAGACCTGCCGTGACCCATTAAAAAGAACAATGCCCACGTTGGGGCGATACCCATCGGCGTCAGGGGCATCCTGCAGACTGCTTCTCATTTTTTACACCTCTCCATCGCGATGGGATAATTGTTCAAAGCTGACCATTCGGGATAAGCTTTCCACAAAATTTTGAACACCAAACTCCAGATAACCGCCTAAAGACGTATCCAGCATCATGACGACCGATCCGATTGAAAGGCTTGGTATCGACTCGAAAAAAGCGCCTCTAGCCTATCAATTGTTTCAACCGCCGACTCTCCGCTCATTATATGACGAGTCATCAGTGAAACGGCTTCATTAAGGAGTGTATCGCGCGCTAACATGGGGTAACTCCTGGAGAGTCTCCGGATTGCACCAATGACAGATTCATTTTCGGGGCGCGGCACAATCACCGGATCAGAAACTTCAACAACGGTGTCCGGCTGACGAGAATGTAAAAATTCTGCAAATGCCAAAAGTGTTGAGAAATTTTCCGGATCGAGGTCGTCGGTGATTTTATCTAGGCGTCGCTTTGTAGAACTCACCTTATGTACTCAATAAAAATGCATCGATCCTGTCAATCCCTTGCACTAATTTAAGGGTGAGTCTGTTTTTCCCCACAATGCGCTTCGGTAAATTGCAAAAACTCATCCATCGCGCGAAGCCGAAACTTTTGACGCTGAAATACGATAGAGAACGGTCGCTTGAGCGGCGGATCCAGACTCACTTTTGACAGTAGACCCAGTTTCAGCTCCTTATCAAGCGTTGCGATCGAAAGAATAGATATCCCAAGACCGGTCGTTACCGCGCTTTTAATCGATTCAGGGCTGCCAAATTCCATCGTCAAATTGAGATCCGCTATTTCGCGGCCGGCTGCGTTTAAATGCTCACTGATCACTTCCCGGGTGCCTGACCCTTCTTCTCGACTGATAAAGGGGTATTCAAGAATCTGATCGACGGCGACTGATCCGGCGGATGCTAATTCGTGTCCAGGTGGCGTAACAATAACCAGTTCGTCGTCCCAACATACTCTGGAGACCAAATTTTTATTGTTAACCGGTCCCTCAACAATACCGATATCAATTTCATTGTTTTCAACCATGTGCAGGACTCCCTCCGTGTTGGCCACGTGCAGGCGCACCGTAACATCCGGGAATTTGACTTGGTACTCACCAAGAATACTGGGGATCACATACTCCCCTATCGTTGTACTTGCCCCGAGAACAAGCGGTCCAAGGACATCACCTGTGAGCTTTCTAACCTCGTTATCCATCTCACTATACAGGGAGATAATCTGTCCGGAATAGTCTTTAACCAAATGACCCGCGGTCGTTAAGCTAATTCGATTATGAGTTCTGTCGAATAACCGAGTGTTGAAATAATCTTCAAGTTGCCGAATTTGAAAGGTCACCGCCGGCTGAGTCATATGCAACGCCTCCGCCGCTTTAGTAAAGCTTAGCAAACGCGCCACCGTTGAAAAAACCTGTAATCTTCTATCCGCCATAACGCTGGCTCCTCGGCCAGTTTTAAATTAGGGTTTGCCGCCCCGTCCCAAGTTAGGGAACCCGAAGCGATTAAAGGAGTTTATGACTTCTTCGTGCTGATTGATAGGCGGTAAATTTTAACTCGTTTTAAATGGATGCCTTCATGCCAGCCTCCAAAACAAATTCACGAAAAGCCTGGGCTGTCGCTGACAGACGTTTCCCTCGGCGATGCGCTACATACCAGCGCCTCATGATCGGTAGCCCCTCAATATCAAGCTTCACCAAGCGATTCAACACGAGTTCTTGCTCCACGGTGTGTATAGAAACAAGGGCAAGACCCAATCCGGCCTCGACCCCCTGCTTTACCGCTTCGTTCCCCATCAACTCCATCCCTTTCTTATAAGAAAAATCGTGCTCGACAAAAAATCGCTCCATTGCAGCTCGAGTGCCTGAGCCCGACTCCCGGACAAGGAATCCAGTATTCGCGAGATCATGGATTGGGATCTTTTTCCGGCTTGCCAACGGATGATCAGTGGCGGCGATCATCACCAACGGATTATCCATGAACGGCTCTGACACCAAATCCATGTCCGCAGGCGGCTTACCCATTAACACTAGGTCTGGGACATTAGCCTCGAGTCTGTTGAGAAGTGACTCACGATTGGTCACATCTAATATGATCTCTACCGAGGGGTGTTCACGGGCAAAAACGGCGAGTAACTGGGTAGCGAAATAATTGACCGTTGATGCAATCGATATTCGAAGTCGACCTGAGTCAGCCCCTCGGAGATCATTCATCTCTTCCGCAGCGGCAGCGAGATTTTGCATAATATTTCGGGAATGGGAGAGCATGGCCGTTCCGGCCTGTGTGAGATAAATTTTTTTTCCCATTTGCTCAAATAACGGCATTCCGACAGACCCCTCTAACTGCTTGATCTGCATTGACACGGCCGGCTGAGTCAGATGAAGCTCCTCAGCGGCTCGTGTATAACTCAGACGACGGGCGACCGCCTCAAAAACCTGCAGTTGGCGAACTGTGATGTGCATTGCACCTAGCCTCAGGAGAATTCATACTTAAAATAGGGTTTTAATTTTATAGATAAACATAAACTTATCTATAAAATTAAAACATAATGCTTAATCTAATGCATTTTTAGGCAGAATAAGTAATGATTCTTTCCTAATACATATTTTTATCGATTTTTAAAGGAACTTATTGCGGTCATGTCTCAAAGACACCCCATTATTGCAGTAACCGGCTCTTCTGGTGCTGGCACCAGTACGGTAAAAACCGCAGTCGAACATATCTTCATGCGCGAAAGTCTTGTCGCAGAGGTTGTGGAGGGGGACAGCTTTCACAAGTTCGATCGATACCAAATGCAGGATGCCGTTACCCAGGCTCACCTTGAGGGTCAAAATCTCAGTCATTTCGGACCTGATGGTAATCATTTCGACAAGTTAGAAAATTTATTTAGGAGCTACGGTAAAACCGGTATCGGGGAAATACGCTATTACCTTCATGACGACGAGGAAGCCGCAGAATATCGTCAAAAGCCTGGCACCTTCACCCCTTGGCAGGAGATGTCGTCACCAAGTGATCTTCTATTCTATGAGGGGTTGCACGGCGGCATGGTTAATGACGAGGTAAACATCGCCGAACATGTGGACTTGCTAGTCGGTGTCGTACCTATCGTCAATCTGGAATGGATTCAAAAAATTCATCGCGATACAGGCAGTCGAGGATATGAACCTGAGGCCGTAACCGATACGATCCTGCGTCGAATGCACGACTATGTTCACTACATTGCGCCACAGTTCTCAAGAACTGATATTAATTTTCAGCGAGTGCCAACCGTCGATACTTCGAATCCCTTTGTGGCGCGAGATATTCCAACTGCAGACGAGAGTTTTGTTGTCATTCGCTTTCGGGACCCTGCGAAATTCGACATCGATTTTCCATATCTGTTATCAATGATTCATGATTCATTTATTTCGAGACGGAACACAATTGTAGTACCGGGCGGAAAAATGGGACTCGCAATGGAATTGATTCTTGCTCCGATTATCGATGCGATAATGAAGAAAAAAAATGAGTCACAGCGTAGTGATGACCTGCCGAAAACTTAACGACTTGAGAATTCAAGGCGCCGACTCGCTTCTCCGCTATCCAGTACTTCTCTGACTTTTTTTGCAGCAGCGGTCGGATCTCTAAAAATTCCCAAATGCTGTAGATAAATAGCTGCACCATAAACGAGACTTTCTCGCATTGGCCCAGGTAAACCCTCCAATGCTGCGATACCGGCTTTAGCCGTTCTATCTGCTAAACCATCGGCGTCTATCGGACCCTTAATATCGTCATCCACCGATCGAGTCGGTAAGTCATCTGGCAAAGAGACGCATCGAGTCGATGACACCACACCATAGTCCGA
>JADHSN010000101.1 GCA_016776875.1 Gammaproteobacteria bacterium
GATCAGCCTTTTTACAACAGACATGACAACCTATGACGGCGTTTACCTCTCGGTACCTAACAGCACCCTCTGGAACACATCAATACTAAACTACTCAAGATTGCCTACTCGACGAATGGATGTTCCGGTTGGCATTGCCTATGAAGACGACGTCGAGGCTGCTATCGCCCTGTTACTCAGTCACCTTCGCTCAGACGAGAGAGTGCTCGCGACGCCAGCGCCGCAGGTAATGGTAACAGGTCTTGGCGCTTCATCAGTTGATCTCAGTCTCAGATGCTGGAGCGCAAGAGAAAATTTCTGGGCGTTAAAGTTCGATCTGAATAAGAATACAAAACTTTGGCTCGATGCTGCCGGAATCAGCATCCCGTTTCCACAACGAGATGTTCACCTCATATCATCAAGCGCTGAGAATAAGAG
This sequence comes from Gammaproteobacteria bacterium, assembly GCA_016776875.1. Taxonomy (GTDB): domain Bacteria; phylum Pseudomonadota; class Gammaproteobacteria; order Arenicellales; family UBA868; genus UBA868. Next base: position 418 of record JADHSN010000101.1, read on the forward strand.
CACGGAATAGTTTTTTAAAAAGACGTGTATGTCAGAAAATTAATCTTCAAGCGTGAGCAACTATCGAAACTACGGGCTGAGTTTGCCCGTTCGGGGTCACTTACTTACAACCGAGATCATCAGTTTTCTAGAGCGCGTCCTGATCTTCCTCACCGGTTCGTATCCGGATAATACGGTCAACATCGTAAACAAATATCTTACCGTCCCCGATTTTTTCAGTTCGCGCTGCGCTGACGATCGCGTCAATGACTTGATCCGCAATCGCAGAGTCAACCGCAACTTCGAGTTTTACTTTCGGCACGAAGTCCACGACATACTCAGCGCCGCGATAGAGTTCGGTGTGCCCTTTTTGCCGGCCAAAGCCCTTAACTTCCGTTACGGTCATACCCTTAATTCCGACTTCGGCAAGTGCATCTCGTACGTCATCTAACTTAAATGGTTTAATTATTGCCGTAACAAGTTTCATTTAAAAACTCCTTCAGATTCAGCTGAATAGATATTTAAATCCAACTTTTCTTGATAGTATAAAACCTAAAGCCCATGGCCAGATTATTACAGACTCCGTTCCAAGCTTAAAATTTTATACAAACAAGACAGTTTATTTGGTCGATTACCGCATTAGTTCTGCTCTGTGGCAATCTTTTGAGAGAAATCGGAATATCAGGTCGGATGACCTCCTTGATATTATGCACATCACGCTACCGTCGCCTGGAATCCAGAAAATGAAAGAAAAAATACGAAAAACAAATGACCAATGGCGTCAGCAATTAACGGCTGAGCAATATTTAGTATGTCGGGAACACGGCACTGAACGACCATTTTCCGGGGAATACAACGCGCTTAAATCTGACGGCGTATATCATTGCATCTGTTGTGGGGAATCTCTTTTTGAGTCGACGCATAAATTTGATTCCGGATCGGGATGGCCAAGCTTCTGGCAACCGATCGATGGCGAAAATATAGACGAACATCGGGATGCTAGCCATGGCATGGTTAGAGTTGAAGTTCGCTGTGCAACGTGCGACGCTCACCTTGGTCATGTCTTCGAAGATGGGCCAGCGCCGACCGGACAGCGTTATTGCATTAATTCAGCGGCTTTACAATTTGACCCGAAGAACGACTAAAGATCTCTAGAGATCTTTAGCAGCGCTAAATTCGCCGTGATTGAATACGAGGGATCCGGATCGAGTCTCCCACCCGAGGCGGTCCCGACCGTAAAGCAGGGTTATAACGAGTAATCACCCATATGGGTAGTTCATACTCGCGGGCAAGCGTCCAGAGACTGTCACCCGCCTCAATCTGATAGACCTCGGTTCCAGTGGTCTCAAAGTTCTCTTTAAACTCCTCTACGAGCACACGATGATATTCCGCACGGCGGCTCTCGAAACCCATCTTTTGATCCTGATTCTCGACAGGCAGCAGTAAAGCATCAGAAATAGACAGTCCATTCGAGCGATCATAGCCATTCAAGTCCAGAATTTTCTGTACGCCGCCCAGCCGAAGCCAATCAGAATAATGACCGAGCGTTTCTTCTGGCTCAACGTTAATACGATAAACCGTGCGGCCATCCTGACCTGAAATCTGGATCGACAAGTCGACCGGTGTATCTAAAGGATTAATATCTGGCCATGCCTGCGTCGAAACTTGGAGCAAGTTTTTATTGGAAACTTTTTCCTCCACTTTGTTTACTGTTGTAAGCTGGGCTGCCGCCTTTGCGATTTTCGGATCAACGCCCTCTATCTGAAGAAGTTGTCCCGGAGTAATGAGCGCATCGGCTCCAAGCTGATTGTCTGTAATCAGACGACGACAGGAAACGGAAAATCTTGCGGCAATACCACAGGCACTGTCTCCAGCTATTACCATGTAGTCAACGGTTACTCGAGATGACTGAATTGAGGATTGCAACGCCATGTTTTCTGCTGACGTTTGACTCACGCCGGGAATCGTGAGCGATTGCCCAGGAAAAATAAATTCACCCTTACTGAGTCCGTTAGCCGCAAGCAGCTTATCGCAATCAACACCATGGCGGCTCGCGATACTGCAGACACTATCACCCTTCCCAACGGTATACCCGGCGCTAGGGGACTGTCCAAGAGAGCCAGGGACGATCAGCGTCATTCCCACAGCCAGAACGGAACCACGACCCAGGCCATTCGCAGCAAGAAGGTCATCGCAACCGACCCCGTAGCGGTTTGCGATACTGCAGGCCGTGTCGCCAGACGTGACGATATATTTTCCACCACGCGCCACATTTTGACGCCCTTGCGTCCGCGCGGGCACCTGAAGCTTCTGGCCGACTTGAATGACTGCCTGTCGATTAAGGCCATTAATCGCAATTAGAACGTCGCAATCGGCATTAAATGCTGCGGCAACCCCACAGGCCGTATCGCCAGCCCGAACGGTATATTCGACAGAACCGCCAGGTAGCGCCTCCGGGGGCATCATTTTTAACCGGGCGACAGCATTTTTCCATCCGCTGATGCGAGGGGGCAGACGTAAACGATATCCGTCTGGAATGGTTCGCCATCCATGCCAGACAAAACGAGTCAGCGCTGGATTGAACTCTTTGAGTTGAGCCTCGGACAAACCAAATACATTTTTTATCCGCGAAATAGAGACCGATCGATCGAGAATAAGCGTATCGTATCGAAGCGGTCGGCCTGGCATGACCGAACCAAAAAACTTTTTCTGATTTTTTGCGACATGTCGCGCGGCAAGGAAACCTGCATAAAAATTTTTGACAGCGACCTGAAAACTGCTTGAGCGATACTTGTTCAGAACCTGCATGTAATCGGGTCCGATCTTCGTTATCGCGCGGCGCATTCCATTCATACCATAATTATACGAAGTAATCACGAATGGACTGAGTTCGCTGTCCCTTACTTGCGGGTCTTTCTTTCGAGCCGCTTTGGTTAAGGTTACGCGAGCTTTTTTAAGATAGCGCGCGGCCGCCCAGCTTGCCGCCTCTGGGTCCAGACGCTCATCGACTGTCGCATTTAACTCCAGACCCAGGTCTCGAGCCGTGGCCGGCATGATTTGCCACATACCGGCGGCGCCCACACGAGAATACGCCTTTGGGTTGTAAGACGATTCAACAAACGGCAGATATTGAATATCCCGCGGCAGCCCTGAACTCTTAAGGACGTTCCGGACAATGGGGCCATAGGTGCCAAAGCGCCGAAGCGCAGCTTGGAAACCATCGCGATTACCCGTCTGGCATCGAATATCGCCCGCTGCTCGACGAATTTCCGCGCTCGAACGATCGGGAAACAATTTCAATAAGTGCTTCCGATAGTCACTGTTGATCGGTGAATTACGATCTAACTGCTTAGCGAGCGTGTGTAATTCACCAGAAATCCTCTTCTTTTGGTCCTTAACAAAATCTGTGTTCCCTTTGCGACCACACGCGCGACCTTCGAATACCGCGTAGACCCTATGCGGCACAAGCGCATCGTGAAGTACGGAATCCTGGCTATCCCAACGTCCATAGATATCAATCCAGAAATTCACTCGATCTTGGAGCTCAGGGGGGCAGGGAAAAGCTGAATTACACTGCATCTTGTGCTTTCCGACTTCAACAAATGCTTGAGACGCAAAAGAATACAAAAAACTCATGCCGATCAGGCACGTCAATATGATTCGCCTTGACTGCCTAAATCTGTATGACATATCCGTAATAAATAATAAAAAAGGATTGGAAGCCGCGCCAGTTTAAAAATAAGTTTTTTTTAGCGCAAGGCTGAAGTGTACTACGCTATTAAACTAGCGTTTTTTAGGCTCTGATACCTTCTTTATCAGAGAGGACGTCGCCATTTGTTAAACTTGCACTCGATAAATTATTAAATTAGCGCTAAACAAACCGATGGCTCGAATCACAACAAAAGACCTTACTGAGAGTATCGCGAACGCGCTTCAGTACATTTCATACTATCACTCCCCTGATTTTGTTAAAGCAATGGCCCGCGCCTATGAGCGTGAGGAATCATCAGCCGCCAAAAATGCGATGGCTCAAATTCTAATTAACTCCCGACTCGCTGCTGAGGGTCATCGGCCGATCTGCCAGGATACAGGTATCGTCGTTGTTTTCCTCAAAATCGGGCAATCAGCTGTGATCGATGGTGATCACTCTATCCAGGATGCAATTGACGCTGGCGTACGTCGCGCCTATCAAAATCCCGATAATCCACTTCGGGCCTCCATGGTCTCTCCGCCGATTGGGGCAAGAAAAAATACCGGTGACAACACACCCGCCGTCGTCCATACCGAGATCGTGCCAGGCGAAAATATTGAAATAACGGTCGCTGCCAAAGGTGGTGGCTCCGAGAATAAAGCGCGCATGACGATGTTGAATCCGAGCGATAGCCTCGTTGATTGGGTGACAGACACGCTGCCGGCTATGGGTGCAGGATGGTGCCCACCGGGTGTGTTGGGTCTCGGAATTGGCGGTACGCCGGAAAAAGCGATGCTCATGGCGAAAGAGTCCCTCATGTCCTCGATTGATATAGATGAATTAATTAAAAATGGTCCAAAAAATGAAGTGGAAGAACTTCGGCTTGAAATATTCAAAGCGGTCAATCGATTGGGTATTGGTGCTCAAGGACTCGGCGGATTAACAACCGTGCTTGATGTCAAAATAGAAACTTACGCGACTCATGCCGCATCACTACCCGTCGCAATGATTCCGAACTGTGCGGCGACTCGCCATGTTCACTTTAAACTTGACGGTCACGGGCCTGCCGAACTGCCTCTAGTAGATCCTACTGTTTGGCCAAAAATTACTAATACCGTATCAGGCAAACGGATTAATCTTGAACGCCTGACCCCTGAAGATTATCGCTCATGGAAAATAGGGGAAAATTTACTCATTAGTGGCAAAATTCTCACGGGCCGAGATGCCGCTCACAAGCGAATTTTAGAGTTGATCGCTGCGAACAAGCCGCTCCCTGAGGGCGTCGATTTCGCGGGTCGCTTTATCTATTATGTCGGCCCCGTGGATCCAGTGGGTAACGAAGTCGTAGGCCCTGCGGGTCCAACAACCTCCTCACGAATGGATAAGTTTACCGATACCATGCTGGCAGAGACGGGACTTGCAGGGATGATCGGAAAAGCCGAGCGAGGACCCGATGCGGTAGCGTCCATTAAGCGTCACGGTAGTGTGTATCTAATTGCGGTCGGTGGCGCCGCCTATCTCGTTTCCCAAGCTATTAAATCGGCAAGAATAGTGGCGTTTGAAGATCTGGGCATGGAGGCGATCTATGAATTTGAAGTCAAAGATATGCCGGTCACAGTCGCCGTCGACAGCTCAGGCGCGTCAGCTCATATCCAGGGACCCAAGTCCTGGAAAGAGAAAATCGCGAATTTCCCAGTAGCAATCACTTACGGGTAACACAAAAAATGAATCATTTTTTATTGTTCCACTCCAGCGCTCGAATATTGTCAGCGCTCGCGCTTCTGATACCACTGTCAACCACTTCTGTCTTTGCCTCAAATGAATTAGGCAAATTTCTTGGCGCAATGGACTCGGAGCACCCCAGCTGGTTTAAAGATAGCTTTCTTGATTTTGAAGAAGATATTGCCGAAGCCGCCACTCAAGAAAAACGGCTTGTGCTTTACTTCTGGCAAACAGGATGCCCTTACTGTAATGCGCTTATTGAACACAATTTTTCCCAGCGCGACATCGTCGAGACGATGAATACCCACTACGACGTTGTCGCAATCAACATCTGGGGTGACCGGGAAATTATTCAAGTGGGCGGTCAGACATTTACCGAAAAGACGCTCGCGGCGGCACTTAACGTTAATTTCACCCCAACGTTACTTTTCTTTAACGAATCACGTGACATTGCGCTTCGACTCAATGGCTATTACCCGCCTACAGAACTACGCGCTGCACTCGATTGGGCCAAGAAAAGCAGTAACTCTGATAAAACATTCCCAGAGTATCTCGCCAACCTTCAAGGCGTGCCAGATAATGCTCAAATCAACAGACAAGAATTTTTTGAATCGGATTTACTCGATATCTCCGATCAAGCTGGGGAGCCTTTTGCAATCTATTTTGAGCAATCTAATTGCCGTCAATGCGACATCCTGCATCAAAAAGTACTCACCCAATCACTCGTCCGAAATCAAGCGAAACAGATTAAGTCATTTCAATTTGATATGTGGTCAAACACGCCTGTTACGACAGTAGACGGTCGTCAAATTACGGTCAGGGAATTTGCTCGAGATCTAAACGTTCAATTTGCCCCAACCGTCATATTTTTTGATTCCAGCGGCAAAGAGGTCATGCGCATGGACGGCGCGTTTAAGACCTTTCACACCTACGGGATCTTTCGTTATGTCAATGAAGTAGCTTATTTAGAAGAACCGAATTTCCAGAGGTACCTTGGCGCCCTCGCCGAACGATTAAGAGAGAAAGGATATGACGTCGATATATGGAGTTATGATTTAGCGGTAAGTCAAAACAATAAGGCGATCACACCCGACTAATTTCCCAAATTTATATTAAATTTTTATGAGCATCCCCGATAATATCCGAGAAGACTTTTCACGAGAGCCATTGAATCTGCACGATTTAGCTGCGCAACCTATGGAGCAGTTCAAAAAATGGTTTCTAGAAGCCTGTGAGGAAAATCCAGATGCACCAAATGCCGTCAGCTTAGCCACCGCGTCGGCCGATGCAGTGCCGAGCGTTCGAACTGTTTTAATGAAACAGTTCGATCAAAACGGGTTTGTGTTTTTCACCAATTATGGGAGTCGAAAAGGTCAGGAACTAACGGAAAATCCAAGAGCCGCGATACTGTTTCCTTGGACATCACAGGGTCGGCAGATCATCGCGCGTGGAACGATCGGCCGACTGCCTCATGATGAATCCTCTGCCTATTTCCACAGTCGAAGTCGCGGAAGTCAAGTGGGCGCGTGGGCATCTAATCAGAGTAAGGTTATAGCCGATCGCTCGGTTTTAGAGGATAAACTTTCCCAACTCGACCAACAGTTCGCTGCGGAAAAAATACCCTTACCAGATTTCTGGGGCGGCTATCGACTCACCCCGGAGACTCTTGAGTTTTGGCAAGGACAAGCTAGTCGCTTACATGATCGATTCGAATACCGGCGCGAACCTGACGGTGT
>JADHSN010000102.1 GCA_016776875.1 Gammaproteobacteria bacterium
AAGAACAGGACTACGAAGTCCTTAGGGATCATGATTTTAGTGATGAAGATATATGGGATATAGGCGCAATCACGGCATTTTTTGCGCTATCAAACCGCATGGCGAACCTGATTGGAATGCGGCCGAATGATGAATTTTACTTAATGGGAAGATCGAAACGTGAGAAAAGCGTGTGATTAATTCCTCTGATAAAGCGCCGTCGATTCGCACGATCGCGATGCCAGCCGATGCTAATCCGAATGGGGATATTTTTGGTGGATGGATTATGGCGCAGATGGATCTTGCAGGCGGCGCCCACGCCTTCGCTGTTGCGGGTGGTCGTGTCACTACCGTGGCGGTTGATGGGATGACTTTTCATCGGCCTGTTCAGATCGGTGACCAGGTGAGTTGCTACTGCACGACTGAACGCATCGGTAATACTTCCATCGCAGTAAGGGTCGAAACCTGGGTCCACCGTCGGGAGAGCCAGGTTGAAGAGCGCGTGACTGAAGGTCTTTTTACGTTTGTGGCGATTAACGGGAATGGTCAGCCAATACCGGTAAAAAGCTAGCCCCGTGACTAATCGGGATCACAACCAGCTCGGCCCCCTTGAGGCGTTGGCACTTCAGGCGAAACATGAGAAGCGTCCTCCGCTTAGCTCGTGGTCTTCAGGCGTTGCGCGGGACTTTCCCTTACGTATCAGCCGTGATGGTCGTTGGCATTATCTTGGTTCCCCGATTGAGCGCGCTAGTCTCGTCAAACTGTTGTCTCGGGTGTTGGTACGCGAGGGCGATGAATTCTTTTTGGTTTCTCCAGAGGAAAAACTCCGTATTGAAATTGAGGACGCGCCATTTTTAGCGGTCGAAATGGAGCAGATTGGATCTGGAGATCGACAAAAACTTGTCTTTCGCACTAACGTGGACGATGTCGTTATTGCCGGCGTTGATCATAAGATCTGGGTAAATGAGCACCCCAAAACCCAAGCGCCATCGCCTTATATCGAAATCAGGGATGGCCTTCATGCGCTGATTAGTCGGACCGTCTTCTATGATCTAGCTGAGCGGGCGATTGGCGCTCCTGGTGATGCAGAAAAAGACCTATGCGGCGTGATGAGCGATGGGTATTTTTTTAGTTTGATTGAAAATCGAGACGATCGAGCCTGAACTAAAGCACCCTTACAGGTTTAAGGGTGGGGTGGAAAGTGTATCTGCCACTCGTTTCCTCCAAGCCGGTTACTGGAGGAGGAGTGGCAGAATTCTCTAATTGTTTCCGTCTCGGGACGTGTTAGGATTTTTCCAGCGCTTTTTCGAGATCTACAATAATATCCTCAACGTCTTCAATTCCGACCGAAAGGCGAACAAGTCCATCGGTAAGGCCACGCTTGCGTCGGTCTTCAACTGGAACATCGACGTGAGTCATGCTGGCAGGGTGCGTAATCATCGTTTCAACGCTACCGAGTGATTCAGCAAGCCCGCAAAGCTTCACATTGTTCATGAGCGTTTTGCCTGCTTCAGTTCCCCCCTTAAGTTCAAATGTAATCATTCCGCTAAATCCGGACATTTGGGCTTTTGCGATTGCGTGTTGCGGGTGCGAGGGAAGCCCGGGATATAAGACGCGGTCGATTTTAGGGTGCGCTTCAAGAAATGCGGCAACCTGAAGTGCAGATTCTTCATGGCGCTTCATGCGCAGGTGCAATGTTTTAAGGCCGCTTAGATTAAGCCAGCAGTCAAAGGGACTTGAGACCGCTCCGATCGTCTTTTGAATGTACTTCATTTTGTCAAAAACATGCTCATGATTCGTGATCAGTACGCCACCAATAATCTGGTTATGACCCGCCAGATATTTGGTTGTGCTGTGCATGACAATATCAGCGCCAAATTCAAGTGGGCGCAGGAAGACGGGTGTTGCAAAGGTTGCATCAACGCCGAGCAGGATGCCGGCGTCTCGTGAGATTTTTACCATCGCCTCCATGTCGCTGACTTTCAAAAGGGGATTGGTCGGTGTCTCAATCCAAAGCATTTTGGTTTTGGATGTAATAGCTGCTTTTACGGCATCAGTGTTGGTGGTGTCGACATAGGTAATCGATAACCCCTGCTGCGCGGTTACATTATCAAGCAGTCGTGTAACGCCGCCATAAACGTCATCGCCACAAACGATATGATCTCCAGCGGTCAGTAATTTAAAACAAGCATCGACCGCCGACATGCCACTGGCAAAACTGATGGCATATTTACCATTGTCAATTGCCGCTAGGTTAGCTTCCAGAACTTGACGGGTCGGATTAGATGAGCGGGTATAGTCAAATCCACGGTCTTTTCCTACTTCAGGAAGAACAAAGGTAGCGGTTTCATAAATAGGCGGCAAAATCGAGCCGGTCGTTGGATCGGGTTCAATTCCTGCTCGAACGACTTTAGTATCAAATTTCAATGCGGTTCTCCAAAGAGTGTTTAGATTTTTGAGCTAAGCGCTCTGATGACTTTTCTTGTTTAAGAACTCAAGTAAGTCAATTTTGTTTACGATTCCTGCGATTGTGCCACTATCAACAACAACAGCAACGTTATTTTGCTCGAATATCTGCTGAACATGTGAGAGGCTGTCAGATAAACTGACTCGGCCTTCCAGAGGTCGTGCTACGTCACGAACACTGTCGTCGAGGTCGTGCTCATTACTTGCGACTGCCCTCAGAATATCGAGTTCTTCGATCATGCGTAGGTCACCGTTACCCGAGGTCACCGGCATCTGGGATATGCCTTTGGCCGCCATTCGCGCAATCACATCCCGTAATGTTTCGTTGGGGGAAGCAAAGGAGACATCTTGGTTTCGGGTATCAAGCAACTCTTGCACAGTGCCAAGATGCGCTTCTGGTGCGAAGTATCCCATGTCACGCATCCATTCGTCGTTGAAACATTTGCTAATGTATCTATCTCCTGAATCACACACGATCGCAACCACGATTTTCCCGGGCCCCAGTTTTCGCGCCTCTTGGAGCGCGCCGGCAAATACGGTGCCTGTTGACCCACCTGATAAGATGCCTTCGTGTCTCGCAAGACGCCTAGCTGTGAGAAAAGAGTCTCGATCGGAAATGTTGATCACTTCATCCACAACCGTCAGATCAAGAGTGTCCACCATGAAGTCATGGCCGATACCCTCGACACGATAGAGTGAAGGGGTGCTCCACTCACCTTTCTCATGCGCTTCCTTGTAGATACTGCCAAAAGGATCGGGGCCCACCACTCGCACGGTACGCCCGGTTTCCATCGCTTTTTCTTTAAGATATTTTCCGGTGCCTGAAATAGTGCCGCCTGTCCCCAGGCCTGCGATGAACGAGTCAATTTTTCCGTCTGTGGCTTCCCATATTTCGGGGCCGGTCGTGAGGTAGTGGGCTTCCGGATTATTGGGATTGGAGTACTGATCAGTATAAAAAGACCCGGGCGTTTCCCTGGCAACGCGTTTAGCGACCTCGACATAACTGTCGGGATGGTGATGATCAAGATCAGTCGCCGTGACAATCACTTCAGCACCATAGGCTTTCAGCATATCTATTTTTTCCTGACTCATTTTGTCAGGGATGGTGAAAACGCAACGGTATCCGCGCACGGCTGCCGCCATTGCCAGCCCAAGGCCGGTGTTTCCCGAGGTGCTTTCCACGATCGTGCCGCCGGGCCCAAGAAGTCCCGCATCCTCGGCACGTTTTACCATGTTAATTGCCATGCGATCCTTAACAGACCCTGACGGGTTTAAGTTTTCCATCTTTGCATAAATGGTTGCCATTCCATCATCGACAATATTATTCAGTCGAACAAGCGGTGTTCCGCCAACAAGATCAATCACACTTTCAGCTGATTTCATGTGCGCCTACTTTTAACTCGTTAAGGTAAATTTATAAATATCGGATTAGAGACAAACATCGGGATCCGTTAGGCTTCTGCAAGATCTTTCACTGCATCAATGGCCTGTTTAATGTCCTCTTCATCAGTGAAATATCCGGCGGCAAAGCGAACCGTACCGTTTTGAGCCACTGTGCCCAATAGTTCATGAACATCAGGGGCGCAGTGAAGACCGGGCCGGACACATACGGCATGATCTGCATCAAGCATTGCACCCACTTGGTCTGCGGGCATTTCCCGAATGTTGATCGAGAGAGTAGCAACTCGGGGCTGTCCGATTGACGGGCCGTAAATTTTCACGCCGTCAATTTTTTCGAATGCACTGACGAGTTGTTCGGTAGCGGCACTTTCTACTTCGTGAATATGTGCCAGAGCTGCACCGCAGGCTTGCCCATGCGTGGCATCTTCAGGGGCGCCGTGCTTTTTGCCCAATTCTGCAAACCATTTTTGTCCAGCATGAAGGCCTGCAATACCCGGCAGGCAATGCGTTCCCGTCTCAAGGCGGTAGGGATACTCATCAGGTTGAAAAGGGGAGATCGAATTAACGCCAGTCCCGCCAACCCGGGGTGCTTTAATGTCGACATTCTCTCCTACGATCATTCCGCCAATGCCCATTGGACCAAACAATCCCTTGTGTCCGGTATAGACGAGAATGTCCACACCCCAGTCGTCCATTAAGATCGGAACGACGCCAGCCGTTTGGCAGGTGTCCAGTATAAACAGAGCATCAGAATCACGGACATGTTTACCGATCGCTGCCGCATCTTGAAGAGAGCCGGTGACATTTGAGGCATGATTGATAACCACGGCGCGAGTATTCGGACGAATGCTTTTTTGAATATCTTCAGGATTTACATACCCTTGACTATCCGCTGCCACCCGGGTGACTTCAATGCCATGATCTCTCTCAAAGTGATTGGCAGGTCGCAGTACGCAGTTATGTTCCATTCGGGTAATGACCAAATGATCGCCTGGATTCAGGATTCCAGCTAGCGCTGCATTCATTGAATCGGTTGCGTTTTGTGAAAAGGTGACGCGGGCGGGATCGCCGGCGTAGCCAAAAAATTCGCCAAGCATCCGACGTGTTTGGACGATCATAGCCTCTGCTTCAACTGCCAACTGGTGGCCGGAGCGGCCTGGGTTAACGCCGTGACTTCTATAAAATTTATCAATAAATTGATAAACCGGCTCTGGTTTTGGCAGCGTAGTAGCGGCGTTATCAAAATAATAATGTTCTTTCATTTTCGCGGTTCCTGGTGAATTTAATTAACGCTTTGACGTGTTTGTTGAAGGAGGGCTGCTCGTGAGCGAATTGCGTCGCCTCGAGATCACAAAGGTTTCGTCATGAAACCAAATTCCTTTATATTTTTGCAATACCTTTTGGGTCGCGGACAAATACGCGCCCGATGTTACCGCGTCTTGCAAGCGGTCGTCTTCGATCTGCGCAACATATGTTGAGGCATTCCAAGCTGCAAAAAGGGTTGAGGTTCCTATGCTGTCCGCTATCTCGTTCGGAAGTGTTTTCATTTTATATTCAAGCACTGACTTATTATCCGACCCGGCGTTAAAGTTGTAGTTAGCTGATGATCGTCCGAGCTTATCTTTAAGCGCCTTTATCAACAGGTGTCGATCTACCTTGAAAGGTTGTTCGTCTGGCCAAATCTCGTTGATGAGTTCCATTCCGGGGCCGCCACCGGTCGATTGGACGGCGAGCAGTCGACCACCCGGGCGGAGGCTTCGAACAAGTGGTTCCAGAACCTTCTCTGCTTTAAACTTCGCGCTCATTCGCGCACGCCATGGCTGAGCTGCCAGGATGAGATCGTAATCTCCCGATACCTGCCCTCGCTTTGGAATGACCGAGTCCAGCAGAAATCGGCAATCTTCCCTGAAGATCACCAGTACTGATGGCCGAACGTACTGTGGATTGCCTGTTTTCTCGCTAACTTTAACCTCCCAGCCGTTTACGAGAAGGTCATCAATTGCCCGTAATTGTTCTCCGTAAGCCTGGGAAGATGATCCATGCAGTGCAATCTCATGCCAGTTAAGCGCGGCTGCTGAGTCAATATTGCCTGGCATAAGCCATGGCGCTTCACTGTAAAAGAGGTTTGTAATGCAAATGACGCTCGCCGGATGCTCGGCAAATCGATCCGGGAGATTTTCAAGACATAGCCTTACATCTTCGAGACTGATTTCCTTGCCAGCGACAAAGAACGGTATGGTCGGAAATTTCTGATGAGTGGCTCGCAGGAGATGGCTGAGGACAGAGCCGTCACCAATACCGGCGTCGAAGATTCGAAGTGCAGGCGGAGCAGGCTGTACATGGGATAACTCATGAGATGCTCTTTCGGCGACTTTCCATTTTTCATCGGTTGTGTTGACAAAGCCAAGATATTTCTGGCGGTTATCATAAAACCGAAAGGGTCGCCCCTGCTTCTTTTCTGACTGAAAGTCGGATACTCCGGTGCCTGAGAAAGCTTCAGCAGATGAAACGACATCCGGTTGCTCGCGGTCCCCTGGCGAATTATCATTCTCTTTAATGAATTGTTGAATTCGGTTGACCGTTCTGAGCGTGACGCCCTTACCACTGCGTAGCCGATGACAGAGCTTTCCATCATTAACGGCCTGCCGACCGAAGGTCGTTTCAGCGACTTTCTGAGATTGGCAAAAGTTTTCAATATCTCGGAGCAGTGACTCGACGACGTCACTCGAGTCATGAACCGCGCTCTTTGTAGATTGTTCATTCATAGCATTGCGCCGTGGGTATTAGTGGGTCTAGGTTCGCGTTGACTTGGATCTAGTCAAAGTCCGATTTCGCTTACCTTATGGAAAAATTCCAATAAAGTAAAACTTTTTTGTTTAATAATTTAAATAGTATAAAAATGGGATAAAAACCATTAAAAATAAATTACAGTACTTAATAGGCTAAATAACCTGAATTTCCCTTCTTTCAAATGATTTAAGAAGGTGATTGACGTTTAATAGTGGGAAAAAACCCACTCAATATCGGACCGATCTCGATCTTTGGGAAAGGATCGTTGTGGGCGAGCAAGGTATCCTAAGATTTTTGTGAAACAGTTTTCACTCGAGCACGGACTTAAGAACCCGCGACGATCGTTTTTATAATTGAGGTTCCGGGTTTTGTACGCTTTTTTTGCAGTACCAAGTGATCCCGGGACGGTCGTTTCTGTTAGGGTTGGAGTGATTCGGGAGAGAAGAACTTGAATCATAATTAGAGAATAAAATGATTACAGATATTGAAGACGTTCGAAGGGTGTTAGTTGAGAGCAAGGTCATTGCGGTCGTTGGACTTTCCGCAAACTGGTGGCGCCCGAGTTTTTTCGCGGCCAAATATATGCAGGATCATGGCTATCGGATCATTCCGGTTAACCCCAATTACGAGGAAGTCCTGGGCGAAGTTTGTTATCCGTCTCTCGAGGAAATCCCATCCGATTTGGGGGTGGAGATGGTAGATGTATTCCAGAGGCCTGAGGCGGCGCCAAAGCTAGCCGAAAGCGCGGTAAAAATTGGCGCTAAGGTGTTTTGGCTGCAACTGGGCGTTTTAAGTGATGCGGCTGTCGACATCGCCGAGCAGGGCGGGCTTGAAACTGT
>JADHSN010000103.1 GCA_016776875.1 Gammaproteobacteria bacterium
ACCGTAAAATTTGTCGCATAACGGGCATTGTTATGATTAACCATTAGGGGTAAACGAAGGTGGCGGCAACGGTCTTCGGTCAGGGTCAGGCAAATAAGCCCCCTCCCCTTGGCCGCCATGAAATTTATATGCTCCGCGGTGACAAACCCGGCGCCGATGATCAAATCTCCCTCATTTTCACGATCCTCGTCGTCAACGAGGATCACCATCCGCCCTGCTCGATACTCCTCAAGAATTTCCTCGATAGGGCTTATGCCTTGGAGTGATTCAAGTTTTGTCATATCGGTCCATTCTCGAGCGTGAAAGTCATATCATGATTCGATGTTGAAGGTAGCAGTCAGAGCACTACTGAACATTCATCATCCGGTGTAGGTAGCGCGCAACAAGGTCAACCTCAAGGTGAACCCTGTCATCGGTATCCAGATTGCCAAGGGTAGTGACCGACAAAGTGTGCGGAACAAGATTAACCTCAAAGCGGACTAAAGCGGGCTCATCAGAGACACTGTTCACAGTCAAACTTACGCCATCAATTGTTATTGACCCTTTCTCGGCAACAAAGGGGGCGATTTCCTTTTCGCCCTCAAACACCATACGCGTCGACCGGGCCGACTCATAACGACTCACCAGACGCCCTTTGCCATCTATGTGACCGCTTACCATATGCCCTCCAAAGCGATCTGAACCGCTCATTGCGAGCTCGACGTTTACCTTTATTCCAGGACGCCATTGGCCCATTAGCGTGCGGCCCAAAGTCTCTCTCGAGACGTCAAAAAATAACCTATCTTCCCGAAAATTAACTACGGTAAGGCATGCCCCGGCAACCGAAACGCTATCTCCGATGCGAATGGCGCTACCATCAATCTCCCTCAAGGTGACCTCGATGGCGACATCGCCCTCCCTGGGGATTATCGAGGCGATCTCACCAACATCCTGAACGATACCCGTAAACACTAAAGCCCCTTTTCTTGCGGTAGATAAATAGACCTAACATCGCCTCCGACGGGACGGCTATCAATCAACTGAAAACTCATTTTTTCTTGAATTGATTTGATACCGGGCATCACAAACATGCCCCTTCCCGCTTCCCCGATTATATCGGGAGACTGATAAATCCATATTTCATCAACTAAGCCGGCGCTTAGAAACGCACCGGCTAACGTCGGCCCGGCCTCAACAAGCACTTCGTTGCAACCTTGACCTGCTAAGCTCTTGATGAGCTGCTCTAGATCAACCTTTCCATGATTGGAGTCAAAGCTTAAGTATTCTGCGCCCGACGGCACTCCTTTCCGGCTTGGCAGCGATCGGGGCCCGACAAGCAGCACTCGGCCCGCTTCGTTAAAGATAGCCGCATCTGGTGGAACCACGTGATGACCTTCCACAACAACTCTTAACGGCTGCTCCACATCGCTATCCACTCTTGCATTTAACCGGGGATTATCTGCTCTGATAGTGCCGATACCGGTTATCAGCGCACAACTCATCGCGCGAAGGGTATGTACGTCTTTGCGGGCACTATCGCCTGTGATCCATTGGCTACTCCCATCAGACGCTGCGGTCCTGCCATCAAGTGTCGCGGCGATCTTCAATCGAACCAATGGTCGACCCTTTTCCATCCTCAAACAAAAACCAGAGTTAATCATTCTGGCTTGATCTGGATTGTCCGAAATCAGCACTTCAATTCCAGCCTGACGAAGCATCTCGACACCCCGACCGGATACTTCAGGATTGGGGTCAAGCATTGAGATCACAACTCGGGCGACCCCGGCATCAATAAGAGCTGAGGCGCACGGTCCTGTCTTTCCATGGTGCGAGCACGGCTCAAGACTCACGAATACGTCCGCGCCACGGACGTCATGGTTTGCCGCAGTTAAAGCAGCGATCTCCGCGTGATCCTGTCCGGCTCTAACGTGCCACCCCTCACCAATAATCTTATTTTTCCTTGCGATAACACAGCCCACTCTGGGATTAGGCTTGGTTGTGAATAGACCTTTCTGTGCAAGTGCAACCGCACGGTCCAGTAGAGTTGTATCCTGCTCAGATAACGGGGTTGTGATCATTTTTTTGAACGATCGCTAGTTTCAGACAACAAAGATAATTGGGTCACGTCTGGCGCAGCCCTTCGGCTTTTTCGCAGCCTGTCGACTTCTTTACTAAAGGCAGCAACATCTTCAAAGCTTCTATAAACTGATGCGTAGCGCACATAGGCAATCTCATCAATCGATGGTAAAAGACTCATCACGACTTCACCGATGACAGCGGATCTGATTTCAGGTTCGCCTCGCAACTGAATTTCCCGACTCACATCGTTAATCAGAGCTTCGACTTGATCTAAACCCACGGGTCGTTTCTCAAGCGCTCGGAGAAGGCCGCGACGAAGCTTTTCTTCATCCCAAGGCTCACGACGCCCATCGCTCTTAATCACTCGCGGTTGTTCGCGTTCAAATCGCTCAAATGTCGTGAAGCGATGGCTGCACCTGAGACACTCTCGGCGCCGACGAACCGTTGCCCCAGCGTCGCCAAGGCGCGAATCGATTACACGGGTATCGTCGTTAGTGCACGCTGGGCAACGGATGACCGAATCTCCAGATCATGTGAGGACTCAGGGAGTCGGGTCGCCCTCAGCGCCCTCCTTCGGGACGGGGAGCATATCCTCTCTTGAGATACCCAGAAAAAGGACCGTTGGGCTCGCGACGAAAATTGATGAATAAGTTCCGACAATAACACCAATTAATAACGCGATTGCGAATCCCTTAATGATTTCGCCACCGGCAATGATTAGCGTAACAACAACCAATAGCGTGGTAAGGGATGTCAGTATTGTTCGTGGCAGCGTCTGATTGATTGACCGATTCATGATATCAACAGACTGACCTTTTCGCATCTTTCTAAAATTTTCGCGAATTCTGTCGAAAACAACAATCGTGTCGTTCAGCGAATATCCAATCACTGCCAATATAGCGGCAAGTACCGGGAGGGAGAATTCAATCGCCAGAAAAGAAAAGATGCCTAGCGTGATTAATACATCGTGAACCAAGGCGACAACTGACCCCACCGCGAATCGCCACTCGAATCGAATCGCAACGTAGATCAAAATTCCAATCAACGCATAGAGCATCGCGAGACCGCCTTTTTCAGTCAGTTCTCCGCCAACCTGGGGTCCAACAAACTCCACACGCCGCATCTGAATGTGGCAGTCGCTCACTTCTCCCGCAGGAGACACACATTGCTGCAATCCCCCCTCCGGACTCTCTGCTAACTGCTCCCCAATCTCATCGCGAAGCGCACTGACCACCGTACTGCTTTGCTCGGCAGTCGCTTGCGCAGGATCGACGGGCAAACGGATCAAGATATCTTTTGAGGTGCCAAAATACTGCACCACGCCATCTTCGATGCCCGCATTACCGAGCGTTGTTCGAATATCACTCGGATTGACCGAGCGTTCGTAGGCTAATTCGACGAGTGTGCCGCCCGTAAAGTCGATTCCTAAATTCAATCCTCGGACGCCAAGCGAGGCAATACTGCAAACGATTAATACAATCGAAAATACAAATGCACTCTTTTGGCGACCCAGAAAGTCGATGGTCGTAACGTTTTTGAAAAACTGCATGGCTATCCCGCTAGATCGAAAGCGTTTTAACGCGCTTTCCACCGTAGAAAAAGTTAATGAGGGCGCGACTCAGAACAATCGCGGTAAACATGGATGTCAGAATCCCAATGCTCAATGTCACGGCAAACCCTTTAATCGGTCCCGTACCAAAATTAAATAAAACGATCGCGGCAATCAACGTGGTGACATTGGCATCCACAATAGTCCATAACGCTCGTTCGTAACCTGAAAAGATACTGGCTTGTGGCGTGCTCCCGTTTCGGATTTCTTCTCGAATACGCTCAAAAATAAGCACGTTTGCATCAACCGCCATGCCGACGGTTAAAACAATCCCCGCAACACCTGGAAGCGTCAGGGTCGCCTGCAACAAAGACAGTACCGCGACAATCATGACCAGATTTAGGGCAAGCGCAATATTTGCAACCAGCCCGAACACGCGGTAGTAAAAAGCCATAAAGACGAGCACAAGGGCAAAGCCGACTACTACAGAGAGAAACCCTTGACTGATATTTGCTTGGCCAAGGCTAGGACCTACGGTTCTCTCCTCGATGATGTCGACAGGCGCAGCGAGCGATCCTGCCCGGAGCATCAACGCGAGATCGCGGGCTTCGGTCACGCTATCAAGTCCTTCAATCTGAAATCGTTTACCCAGTTGATCCCGAATAACCGGAGCGGTAATCACTTCTTCAAGGCGCTGTTTGTCCCGAACAATGCGGCCCTGCTCATCCCGAACCGGCAGTCCTTGAGCATCTGTTTGAATGACCGAGCGATTCTCGATGTAGAGGACTGCCATTCGCTTACCAATATTCTTACCCGTAATTTTCTGATTAATGCGCGCGCCGATCGCATCGAGCGTAATGCTGACAATCGGACCGCCACTCTGCGTGTCTATGCTTGCGGCTGCATCAACGATGTTATCTCCGGAGTAAATTACTCTTTTCTCGATCAAAATCGGTCGGCCGTCACGAAAACGATAAATTCTGGAGCCCGGCGGCACTTTTCCACTCAAGGCAGCATCGAGGCTGTGCTCCTCGTCGACCATCATCATCTCGAGAGTCGCCGTCCTCCCCAGAATACGCTTGGCGCGCGCCGTATCCTGAACGCCCGGCAGCTGAACAACAATTCGTCGATCGCCTTGACGTTGAACCACGGGTTCGGCCACCCCAAGCTCATCGATACGGTTTCGGAGCGCCGTCATATTCTGCTCAAGGGCAAATTCAGAAAGCGCATCAATTTCCGACTGCGCCAGGAATAGTTTTATATCGGTACCTTCAATATCCTGCCCATCCCTTAGAAGTAAACCGGGAAGTTCTTTCTCAATAACGACTCGCGCATCCTTATTATTTGCCGCATCCCGCAACGAAATAAAAAGATCTCCGGCCACATCCCGACCCACGTCGCGATACCGAATCTTGGCCTCCCGCAGGGTTGATCGCAAATCTGCAATGTAGCGATCTTCAGCCCGTCGTTGCGCAGACTCCATGTCCACGTCGAGAAGAAAATGAACCCCGCCCCGAAGATCAAGCCCTAGATACATCGGCAGTGCGCCAACGTTCGATAACCAGTCTGGCGCCGCGGGCATCAATGTAAGAGCAATGGTGTAGCCTGTCGGAAGTCGGATTTCCAGCTCATCTCTTGCCTGTAGCTGTGAATCGGTATCGGGAAATCGAATCCGGATTCCTTGCTCATCTAGCCGGAGCGAGCTGTAGCTGATCTTTGATTCATCGAGAACCCGCTGTACCGTAGTCAACTGCGACGCCCCAAGTGTCGTTCCCCGGGACCCTCGTAATTGAATACCCGGATCATCACCAAAAAGATTTGGCAAAGCATAAAAGGCGCCCGGCAAGATGACCGCCGCAATAATTAGCCATTTCCACCAGGGCGTGTGGTTGCGCATTTTTCTAGTAGGTCCCTTTCGGCATCACTTGGGAGATCGACTGCCGCTGAATACGAACATTCAGACCACTCGAGACCTCGACGGTCACAAAGTTATCACTGACTTCGGTGACTTTCCCCAGCAGTCCACCATTCGTCACGATCTCCTCGCCCTTTTTAAGAGCTGCCACCATTTCCTTGTGTTGCTTGGCGCGCTTTTGCTGGGGTCGAATCAACAGAAAATAAAAAAGCACAAAGATGACGACGAGTGGCAACAGGCTGAACAGGCTACCGCCCGCGTCAGCTCCCTGTGCCCAAGCGTCAGAGATGAAAAAATTCATTTAACTTCCTCGTTTTAAGGCCCTGAAAGGCGCCAAATTATACGCTATTGGAGCTCTGTCCACGAAAATTCCTCAAAAACTCCCGAGCAAATTCCTGAAATCGCCCCGCTACCACGGCTTTGCGAATATCGGCCATCAGATTTTGAAAAAACATCAAGTTGTGTATCGTGCAAAGGCGAGGGCCTAATAATTCACCGGTGACATGCAAATGTCTCAGATAAGAACGGCTGAATTTTTGGCAAGCTACGCAGTCACAGGTCGAATCAACCGGCGCACTATCCAGGCGATTCACCGCATTTTTTAATCGAACAACGCCCGAACGGGTGTATAACCATCCATTTCGCGCGTTGCGGGTTGGCAATACGCAATCAAACATATCAATACCTGCCCCGACCCCGAAGATTAAATCCTCAGGTTTACCAACGCCCATGAGATATCTGGGCTTGTCTCTCGGCATCTTGTGGGCGACCCGCTCCAGCACGCGATTCATGTCCTCCTTGGGCTCTCCGACAGACAACCCACCAAGCGCGTATCCATCAAAGCCTATCCTTTCTAAACTTTCAAGTGATTCAAGCCGCAAGTCTTCATACATACCGCCTTGAGCGATTCCGAATAAGACTTGTTCGGGTCCGAGAGCCGAGTCACGGCATCGCTGCGCCCAACGCATCGACATCTGCATCGAGTCAGCGGCTTCCTTTCGGGTTGCCGGATGAGGGGTACACTCGTCAAAGCACATCACAATATCCGAACCCAACGCTTTTTGAACCGCAATCGATGACTCGGGATCAAGAAAAATTGATGCGCCATCCACCGGAGACTGGAATTTCACTCCCTGCTCGCTGATATTTTTCTTTTTCGCCAGACTCCACACTTGAAAACCGCCTGAATCAGTGAGGATGGGGCCAGGCCAGCCCATAAAGTCATGTAGCGTGCCATGAGCATTTATGACTTCGGTTCCGGGACGAAGCATTAAGTGAAAGGTGTTCCCGAGAACAATTTGTGAGCCGGTCCCGCGCACCTCATCCGGATCCACTGATCGAACGGATCCCAAGGTTCCCACCGGCATAAAAGCGGGCGTATCGATGTTCCCGCGATCAAACTCAATAACACCCCGGCGAGCGTGGCCATCCGTCGCGGCAATTTTAAACTTCATATCTACTGTCGAGCCTCAAGTAACATGGCATCACCATAGCTGAAAAACCGATACTGATTTGCTATCGCATGTTCGTAGGTTTGACGAATTCGCTCCATGCCAGCAAAAGCGCTGACTAAGACCAGCAACGTCGAGCGTGGCAAATGAAAATTGGTGATTAACATATCGACCACCTTGAAGCGAAAACCGGGCTGAATAAAAAGACGGGTCTGCTTGCTTGTCTCTCTCAAGTCACCTTGCAATGCCGCCGCTTCCAGGGATCTGACGACCGTGGTTCCCACTGCAACCACTCGCCCGCCGCGACTCCGCGCTCTGCAAACCGCGTCTACCGTCTCTCGCCCGACATTAAAAAATTCAGAATGCATTGTATGGTCATTTAACGACTCGGACTTAAGCGGCTGAAATGTGCCTGCCCCGACATGAAGCGTCACCTTTACAAGCTCT
>JADHSN010000104.1 GCA_016776875.1 Gammaproteobacteria bacterium
AGACCTATCTCGCAGTTGCATGTGCGGTGCAAGCACTAGCCGAAGAGAGGATTGAGCGGATCATCCTGGTTCGGCCTGCTGTCGAGGCTGGCGAACGACTGGGATTTTTGCCGGGAGATATTGGTCAAAAAGTCGATCCCTATCTTCGTCCTTTATACGATGCGCTTTACGAGATGTTGGGTGCAGAGCGTGTCGGTCGACTGATTGAGCGCCGCGTTATTGAATTAGCGCCGCTCGCTTATATGCGCGGTCGGACTTTGGCTAATGCTTTTGTCATTCTTGATGAAGCCCAGAATACAACCGAAGCTCAGATGAAGATGTTTTTAACACGGATTGGTTTTGGCTCATGCGCGGTGATTACGGGTGATCCCTCACAGGTGGATCTCCCCGGAGGCACCAAATCCGGACTTGTCCACGCTGTTTCCTTATTAAATTCAATTGATGGCATTAGCCTGACGCGATTTAGCGCTCAAGATGTCGTTCGGCATCCTCTGGTCCAACGGGTCATTGCCGCCTATGAAGGCGAAGGCCGGTAAATGACATGGTGTCGACTGATGTACAACGAGCGGTGGCGCAGGAACAGACACCTTCTGATCAGCAGATCGAGCGATGGATTGAGGCGGCGCTTACCACTGCCCAGACCGATCGTGCTGGGCTCACTATTCGATTTGTTGGCGAATCCGAGATGTCGTCTTTAAATCAGCAATTTCGCGGTCGATCGGGCCCGACTAACGTCCTGTCGTTTCCTTTTGAGGCGCCCGAAGGCGTGCCTGAGGTTGAGCATGAAATGGGCGATATTGTGGTGTGTGCGCCACTGGTGGCGAGCGAAGCGAACGATCAAGGAAAAACCGAAACAGCGCACTGCGCCCATCTTATTGTCCATGGCCTTTTGCATTTGCAGGGCTACGACCACACCGACGAGCGCTCGGCACAAGAAATGGAGTCGCTGGAGATAAAAATCCTGGCGAGCCTTGGAATCACAAATCCCTATCTTCTGGAAACAGCCTAGCTACTTATGGAAAAAGCGCCATCGTCGTCTGCCGGAATGACCTGGAGTCAGAAGCTCGCGTATCTGATCACCCGTCTGCCCAAAACCCGTGATCAATTGTTTGGCTTAATGCGCGAGGCGAGAGCTGCTGAATTAGTGGATGACGATACGCTACAAATGATGGAGCGTGTGGTGGAAGTCTCAGACTTGCAGGTCGAGCAAGTGATGGTATCGAGGGGCCAGATGATCACGGTTGATGTGAATCAGAATTTATCGGAACTGCTGCCGGTGATCACTGAATCTGCCCATTCCAGATTTCCAGTGACTGATGGCGATAAAGACGCCGTGGTGGGCATTTTGCTCGCCAAAGATTTGCTTCGTCAGCCCGAGTCTGACAATAACGACACCCGTCCCTGGGCAACGCTTTTGCGGCCGGCGGTTTTTATTCCAGAGAGCAAGCGGCTCAATGTGTTGCTGCAGGAATTCAGGGATAGCCGCAACCATATGGCGATCGTGGTGAACGAGTACGGCAGTGTGGTTGGCCTGATCACGATTGAGGATGTGCTCGAGCAAATCGTGGGCAATATCGAAGATGAGCATGATATCGATGGGGCGGCTGGAATGGTATTGCGCCATGGATCCGATTTTTGTGTGGTAAAAGCAATGCTTCCGGTCGAGAGTTTCAATCAACTGTTTGATGTGGATCTTGATCCCCTTGAATTCGACACGATGGGGGGTTTGGTCACTTCAGCGTTTGGTCATGTGCCCAGACGAGGCGAAACAATAGAGTTCGGTGAGTTTGTAGCGGAAGTGCTGCGGGCTGACAGCCGTCGACCTCGGCTTTTGCGCATCACCCGGCAAACGTCAAGCGAGTAGCTGCTTGGCGTTTCGTATGCGTGCCATCAGCGCCCGGCTGAAGATCACAGGCGCCGCGCTCGCTGGCTTGATATACCCGTTTGCGTTTTCGCCATTTGATTTATTTGGTCTTGCGCCGGTTGCCCTTGGCGTCCTTTTCTTTGTCTGGCGAAGTTCAAGCCCAAAACAGGCCGCCTGGTGCGGTTTCGCCTTTGGAATGGCGAGTTTTGCAGTGGGCGTTTCGTGGATTTATGTCAGCCTCAACACGTTTGGCAACATGCCGCCGGTATTGGCCGGTATTGCAGTGGCGGTGTTTGGGGCCATCATGGCGTTGTATCCCGCGCTGGTGGGTTGGGCGCAGGCAAAACTTTCAGGATCGATCACCACATGGCGCTGGGTACTGTTTATGCCCCCGCTATGGATATTGGGGGAATGGCTGAGAGGCATCTTGCTTAGCGGGTTTCCATGGCTGTATTTGGGCTATAGCCAGGTTGATACGCCACTTTCTCTTTTACTGCCATTCACAGGCACGCTGGGCGTCGGTTTGTGGGTAACCCTGGCAACCGGCCTGGTGCTTGCCTTGTTTTTTTCTCGCAGCATACCGCGCGTGTTTTCAGCGATTGCGTTGTTAGTTCTTTTTGGATTAATCGTAATTGCCAAGATGCCGCACAGTGTCATGCCTGACGGGGATCCTGTCCGAGTAGCCGTTATTCAGAACAATATCTCCCTTAAAGACAAGTGGAATCCAGAGCAGTCATCTATGATTGCGAATCGTTTTCTGCAACAGAGCCTCGCACTGGACGAGGTCGATCTTATTGTGTGGCCCGAAGCGGCGCTTCCTTTTTATTGGGATGAAATCGACCCGGTGTTTTTCAATCAACTCAAGCAGCATGATGCGGATTACCTGATTGGGTTGCTGGAGCGTGAGCGCGTCGAGAGGGGTTCACCCTATTACAACGTCGGGCTGGGTGTCGGCGCTGAAAATGCGGTTTACCGAAAACATCAGCTGGTCCCGTTTGGCGAGTATTTACCTTTTGCACCGTTACTGTCCTGGCTACTGGAATATCTCCAGATCCCCATGTCGGATTTTTCTTCGGGACCTTTAAATCAGCAGCCAATGGATCTTGCAGGGACTCAGATTGGGGTTAGCATCTGCTATGAAGATGCATTTACAGCGGTGATCAATGCGTCCGCGTTACATTCAAGCGCGTTGGTCAATTTAAGTGAGGATGCCTGGTTTGGTGACTCACTTGCACCGCATCAACGACTGCAGATGGCCCGCGCGAGAGCGTTGGAGACCGGCCGCCCGATGATCCGCGCGAGTAACAGTGGCCTGTCCGCCATTATTTCTCATGACGGCAGTGTTGATAAAGTTGCCCCGCAGTTTAAGGCTGTGATTCTTCGCGGTCGGGTACAGCCTATGTCAGGGACGACCCCATTTGTGCGGCTCGGCAATTATCCGGTGATCTTCATGTGTCTGTTTTTGCTGGCGATTGGGATTCTGCGGCATCGCTTTTGGGGACAAGCAAAGCCCGAGTGCTAGACTTTCGGTATGACTGAAAATTTGCACACCCCGTTAATCGTCGCTATTTCTTCACGAGCGCTTTTTGATCTCGAGTCGGGACACAACGTTTATGTGAATGAGGGTGTGGACGCCTATTGCGCCTACCAGATCGAGCGCGAAGATGAGCGACTTGAACCGGGCGTTGCTTTTCCGCTGGTCAAAAAACTGCTCTCCCTTAATGACTCGGACAGCGACCGGCGCCGTGTGGAGGTTGTGTTGATCTCCAGAAACACGGCTGATTCGGGTCTTCGAATTTTTAATTCGATCGCGCACTACGATCTGGATATTACGCGTGCCGCGTTTTCAGGCGGCGAAAGCCCCTTTCGTTATGTCACACCGTTTAGCGCTGATCTTTATTTATCGGCGGATCCTGCGAACGTACGTCAGGCGCTTCAGTCTAAGGTGGCTGCGGCGACGATCCTGCCCTCTCGCAAGCATATGCAGCGCGAGGGACAGCTTCGAATCGCGTTTGATGGCGATGCGGTGATCTTCGCGGATGATTCAGAGCGGGTCTATCAAACCGAAGGCCTTGCCGCTTTTGCGGCGGCTGAAAAAAAGATGGCGACAACGCCAATGACCGATGGCCCCTTTCGAAAGCTCTTGCAGTCATTGCACGAACTTCAGGTGGGTTGGCCAAGGGACGAGGCGCCCATTCGCACGGCGCTGTTCACCGCCCGGAGTGCGCCTGCTCATGAGCGGGTCATCCGCACTTTGCGAGCCTGGAATATTCGCATCGATGAAGCCGTGTTTTTAGGGGGTCTCGATAAAGGCGAATTTTTAGAAACGTTTGGCGCGGATATTTTCTTTGACGACCAGACCGGGCACTGCGAATCTGCGAGCCGGTATGTCACAACAGGGCATGTTCCTCATGGCGTGACTAACGACGCGTCTTGAGGCGTTCATCACCTGGGTTGATATAATTCGATTTGGGTCAAAACAGATTTCAACCGAGCCAGCAGGCCCTTAACTGGCGTCGCATGAATGATCAAACGGAAAAACAAAAGAGTATGAATAGCGGCTTATTTTCACCACGACGGAGCATGACGGTCGGGTTGTTTTGCCTCATTGTTATGACCGTTTCCAGCGCTCGCGCGACGCTGCCGTTGGCAGTCGATGACGCCCCTTTACCCAGTCTTGCGCCGATGCTCGAGCGGGTTTTGCCAGCGGTCGTCAATATCAATACACAAAGCCGGGTCACGCAGAGACAAAGCCCTTTTCCAGCTGATCCTTTTTTTGAAAAATTCTTCGGTGGACCACAAGGCCAGCCTCGCGAGCGAAGCGTAAGCAGTCTGGGCTCGGGCGTCATTATTGATGCTGACAATGGCTACGTGATTACCAACAGCCATGTGATTGCCGGCGCTGACCAAATCAGTGTGCGCCTTAATGACGGCCGTATCCTGGAAGCTACTTTAGTTGGGAAGGATGAAGACGCTGATATCGCTGTCATTAGTGTGCCGGCAGAGGATCTTCAGCACATCGAGCTCGGAGACTCTGATGCGCTTCGGGTGGGTGATTTTGTGGTCGCCATCGGTAATCCGTTTGGTCTCGGTCAGACAGCGACTTCGGGAATCATTAGTGCGCTCGGTCGATCAGGACTCAACATTGAAGACTATGAAGACTTTATCCAGACGGATGCTTCAATCAACCAGGGTAACTCCGGCGGCGCGTTGGTTAATTTGCGCGGTGAGCTGGTGGGCATCAACACCGCTATTTTGGCGCCAGGGGGCGGCAATATTGGGATCGGATTTGCCATCCCGATCAATATGGCAAAGGTGCTCACGCGCCAGATTATTGAATATGGAGAGGTTCGTCGGGGCCGTCTTGGGGTGATTGCGCAAAATCTGAACCCCGAACTCTCAGAAGCGCTTGGTATCGAAACTACCGAAGGGGCGGTCATTGCCCAGGTGATGCCGGATTCAGCGGCGCTTGCAGCAGGGCTCAAAGAGGGAGATGTTGTGATTGCGGTGGACGATCGTGCGATCGTTGATGCGAGTGGTCTTCGCAATATGATTGGTTTGTACCGCGCGGACGACGAGGTCACCGTGAAATTTATCCGGGACGCCGAAGAGCTGAATTTGAAGATTCGTCTGAAGCCAATTGATCCGCCGAAAGGTCAGGGCGCAACGTTAAGCAAGCGTCTTGAGGGCGCTCGCCTCGAAGATATTGACGATCAGGACGGACCGGCCGGTGAGCGCGGTGTGCGTGTTGTCGAGATTGCCCAGAACAGCCAGGCGTTTGCCGCTGGCTTACGTGAGGGTGATCTGATTATTTCAGTCAATAAGCAGCCCGTTTATGGGCTGAAAGATGTTGAAAATGCAGTTGGTGAAGGTGATACGATGATGCTCCTGAATGTGATTCGGGGCAATTCTGGTTTATTTATTGTGATCCGCTAACGGCTAAGCAACGCATTATGCAGACTAATTTCATTGCGCCCTCGATTCTCGCGGCTGATTTTGCCCGGTTGGGTGAGGAAGTTGACAATGCGTTGGCAGCCGGCGCTGATATGGTTCATTTTGATGTGATGGATAACCACTATGTGCCGAACCTGACAATCGGGCCCTTAGTGTGTGACGCCTTGCGCCAGCATGGGGTCACCGCGCCGATCGATGTGCATCTTATGATTGAGCCGGTGGACCGGATTATTCCGGATTTTGTAGCGGCGGGCGCCAGCTATATCACGTTCCATCCGGAAGCGAGCCAGCATGTTGATCGGACTTTGCAGTTGATCCGGAACGAGGGCTGCAAGGCGGGACTGGTGTTAAATCCTGCCACGCCGCTCGGCTACCTTGATCACGTGATGGACAAACTCGACATGATTTTACTGATGTCGGTGAACCCTGGCTTTGGCGGGCAAAGTTTTATCCCCTCAACCCTCAATAAGTTGCGCGCCGCCCGTAAGTTAATTGATGCGTCAGGTTTGGAGATTCGCCTTGAAGTTGATGGCGGCGTAAACGTTGACAACATCAGGGAGATTCACTCAGCAGGCGCGGATACGTTTGTTGCGGGGTCTGCGATTTTTGGCGCAGCCGAACCCGATGACCCTCATCATTACGATACCGTGATTGGCAAGATGCGAGCCGCGCTCGCGACCGAGTCCGACGACTGACCCTCGTTGTGTTTGACCCTCGTCCTTTCAAGGGCATCCTTTTTGATCTTGATGGCACGCTGGTTGATTCTGCGCCCGATCTTGTGGGCGCTTGTAACCGTGTGCTTAAGGTGTTGGACCGACCGCAAATCACACTCCAGAACGGTCGCCGCTGGATTGGTCACGGCGCGCGTCAATTGTTGGAGCGTGCAATCACCGGCAAGGTAGACGGCAAAGCGCCGGCCGACGTGCTGGATGAGGCCTATCAGCATTTTTTGCAGTTTTATGGTGAAGCGATTTGTTTGGAAAGTAAGCTCTATCCCGCCATCATACAAACGCTTTCTTCATTGCAAGAAAGCGGCCATCGGTTGGCGTGTGTGACCAACAAGCCCGCCGCGTTTACCCGCCCGTTACTGGACGCGTTTGATCTTTGCGCGTATTTTGACCCGATCGTCTCGGGAGATGATCTGGCGAGAAAAAAACCGGACCCACTCCCGCTTCAATATGTATTGGACCAATGGCATTTAAGTGCGAATGATTGCCTGATGGTGGGTGATTCCGAGAGCGACTGCTCGGCCGCGTTAGCCTGCGGGATGCCCGTGGTGCTGGTGAGCTATGGGTACAGCCAGGGCCGCAATCTCGCAGCACTCGGCCCTGACGCGGTAATCGACTCGGTCGACGAGATTTTGACAATGTCTGGCTAACGGCGGACTTGATTTGGAAGCCAGCCACGCGCAAACGGTCGGTTTTTACCGGCTGGGTTGATGAGCCCCCCACAGCGGGCACTAAAACTTTAAACTCCCGCTTATGATTTCGCGCGCTGAATATAACCGCCTGGCTAACGACGGATACAACCGGATCCCCTTGCAT
>JADHSN010000007.1 GCA_016776875.1 Gammaproteobacteria bacterium
TAAAAGCGCGCCACATCGAAAAACATGAGCGAGCAGATCGTACCGAGATTGTGCTCCAGAAAACAGGTCTCCATAATATTTCGAACAGGAATGCGAGGGTGCTGTCAGGCGGAGAGCAGCAGCGCTTAGCGCTCGCAAGAGCATGGGCGCTTAAGCCCCGCGTACTTTTTCTCGATGAACCGACTGCCAATCTTGATCCAGCTGCAACAGCGCAGGTTGAGCAAATTATTCGGGAGATGGACCAAGATCAGGTTCGCATTATGATGGTCTCTCACGACCTCGGTCAGGTGCGTCGAGTCGCGGTCGATGTCATGTTCTTACACAACGGTCGATTAATCGAGCATTCACCTGCTGAGCATTTCTTTAAGACGCCTGAAACTTCTCTTTCGGCCGCCTTTATTAATGGTGAATTGCTTTGGTGATGATGAATTGGAAGCCATCATTTGTTGGTTTGTCCCAGCCAGTATGCGACGGCTTCGCTAAATCCGTTTTGATCATGGTCAGCGACTGATAAAAACTCTTTGGTCAGGGGGGATGGTGCGTTGGAAACCACCCGTGCGAAAGGCGCCCATCGGAGCATGTCAATATCGTTAAAGTCATTTCCGATTGCCAGTGCGGTTGCTGAGTCGAAATCGAAAGTCCTACACATCCATTGAGCCGCTTGGGATTTACTTACGTTAGGCGGGAAGATCTCATACCAGGTCGAGGCATGATCAAGTGGGGAAGTCGCCCGTAATACGCTGTATGCCGACAGCTTGTCGCGGAGTTCCTGAAGCCTTGCTGATGCATTCTTTGAAGTTTCGATTGATAAAAGTTGTGCGCTACCTTCTTTTAGCTGCGTGAGATCAGTGAGCTTTTGGTGATAACTCGCATAAAGCGCAAGTCTGCGATCGAAATCAGGATTTTTTGAGCCAAATCGATACCAGTAAAACTGATGATTATCGGGAACGGGATCATGAACCATGAAGTCCATTTTCAATTTTTTCAACACATCAATCGCTGTTTTGATTTCCGGAACGGCAAGGCCAAAATGATGAATCAACTCGCGTGGTTGATGAGCAAAAATCCCTGCGCCGGATGACGTCACAAGAAAGTCGATCGGGAAGTTTTCATTTATGACACGATTGCACGATAACAACGATCGCCCGGTAATTACGACTCGAGCAATATTTCGCTGACCTAGATCTTCCAGCATCTGGCGATTACTGTTGCTTAGCTTTTGGTTAGAACCGAGAAGCGTGCCATCAAGGTCTGTAAATACGACTCGGCACTCTTTTTTCATTTTTGACATTAAAGCCCTGTTCGAACGGTTGTTTGGACACGATAGATGACGCCTTTAAAAGGCCTGCGTTGTTTCTGTTTACTTATTAGCGATCGTCAGGGTTAATACTTTTGATTGATTGGGAATCGTTTTAAAAGTCACGCTCTGCAAGATCCAAAATATGCAACGATACGCGTGCACTGTCTATATTGGTTTAACAATCTCGTTTAGCGATATGAAGTTTTTGTGTCAAGAAGAGCCTTGGCTCGTTCAGGGTCAACGAGTAGCTCAATTTCGACATTTCATCTTAAAGGTCTAATGATTATGAATGAGAGCGAGTTAAGTTCCGCCCGCGCGACAACCTTAAGTCAAAAACTGAGTAATGGTGATATATCGCCCCTTGAGCTAATGGATGCAACGATATCGCGCATTGAGGCTGTTAATCCGCTGATAAATGCGTTGCCCATACTGTGCCTCGAGAAAGCTCGGGAGCAGGCGCGGGCGATGACCGTGGCCGGACGTAACCCCGATGTTGATGGACCGCTTTGGGGACTGCCTTTGGCAGTCAAGGATTACAACGATCTGGCGGGAGCGGTGACCACTTATGGTTCGCCGTTGTTTGCTGGGAATGTGCCGCAGCGATCGGATGCCACTGGTGCGAAGCTTCAGGCATCAGGCGCTATCCCGGTGGGTAAATCTAATGTGCCGGAATGGGCGGGCGCGCATACCTTCAACCCCGTATTTGGGCATACGCTGAATCCGTGGGATTCTGGCGTGAGTGCGGGCGGCTCTTCAGGTGGGTCGGGTGCCGCATTGGCAGCGGGTATGGTGCCTTTGGCGACAGGCAATGATCTCGGAGGCAGCCTTAGGGTGCCGGCCAGCTTTAATAGTGTCGTGGGCCTGAGACCTGGACCGGGGCGGGTACCCCGTGGTGCAAGACACCCTGCATTTGACACACTCTGGGTGGAAGGTCCCATGGGGCGTTGTGTCGCGGATGTTGCGCTAATGCTTGACGGTGGCGCCGGATGCGATATTACCGACCCTCTTTCTTTTCCGCATAATGGCGATCGTTTTCTGGATGCGCTCGAGCACACCGAAATGCCAAAGCGAGTTGCATTCAGCGCAGATTTAGGTGTCGTGCTGATGGAGGATGAGGTTGCAAGCATCTGCGAAAGTGCGGCAGAACGTTTCAGTGAAATAGGTGCGCACGTTGATCACTTGACGCCGGACTTCTCAGGCGCGATTGAAGCCTTTCAGACGCTAAGAGGAGTGCTCATTGCACAGATGATGGAGTCGACGCTCAAGGAACACCGTCATCAGATTGCGCCGGAAATAATATGGAATATCGAAAAAGGGCTCGAGGTGACCAACGCGCAGTTGTTGGATGCTGAGCGGGTCCGGTCCCGGATCTACCGGACGATGGAGGCGTTTTTTGAGCGCTACGACCTTTTACTTTGTCCGACGGTATCGGTCCCTCCTTTTCCAAAAGACCAGCGCTACGTTGAGTTTATTGCGGGTCAGCCCACAAAAACATACATCGATTGGATCGCGATTACCTTCGCGATTACGATGACATCATGTCCTGCGCTCAGCTTGCCAGCCGGATTCACCAAGGCCGGATTGCCCGTGGGACTGCAGGTGATTGGACCTCCCCGAGGGGAAGCCGCATTATTAAGAGCGAGCCATCGCATGGAAGAGGTGCTGGGGTTAAGCGATCAAGTCCCTCTTAATCCCCGACCCGCCTAAAAAGGAACTCGTAAAACAGGAACGTCTCGGGAACTGCCAGCGAACCTTAAAACAGACGGTTCGGCCTTACAGAAGTGCCTCGATTCTCTCAACCAGCTCGCTGTTGTTCGGTGCTACGGTTGGGCCAAAACTGCCTACCACACGACCTTCTCGGTCGAGCAAATATTTGTGGAAGTTCCATTTTGGAAACTGACCTGCTTCTGTTCCAAGCGCCTCATAAAGGGGTTCCGCATGTCGTTTGGCGACTTTTGTTTTCTCGAACATCGGAAACTTCACCGCATAGGTGAGGTCGCAAAACTCACGTATCTTTTCCTCCGAGCGTGGATCCTGGAAAAAATCATTAGACGGGAAACCCAGCACTGAAAAACCCTGACGACCGTACTTTTCTTGGAGCGCTTCCAGTCCTTCAAATTGTGAGGTGAACCCGCAGTAACTCGCGGTATTGACGATGAGTAACACCGTATTGGAGTAGGTGTCGCATAACCGGACGGAATCATCGCTTGCTAGAAAACGTTTTGAAAAATCAAGGTTCATTGGACATTCAGTGTCGCCGTTGACCGGCGAGAAATAAAGTGACGTCAAAAGTGCAAGACCGAGCGCGCGAATCAGCATAATCACAGACTCCGTTGTTTTCTTTAGATATTACTGGCTCGATGTGAATTCTAGGTAATTAATGAGTTGAGGATGGGTGGGATTTTCGAGGAGCTGATCAGCATTTCCGTGCTCTTTTATTTTGCCGTCCTGCATAAAGAGCAGTTCGTCCGCGATGAGGGCGACCTCATGAGGCATATGACTGACAACCAATACGGTGAGTCCATGCTGTTTTCGTAATGCATTAACGAGTTGATGCATTTGACTTCGCAGCCGAGGGTCTAAACTCGCAAAGGGTTCATCCAAAAGCAGAAGGGGTTGTTTTTGACATAGACATCGAGCGAGCGCAGCCCGTTGTCGCTCTCCACCTGAGACGTCTGACGGTTTCCTTGTCGCAATCGATGAAAGCTCTGTTGCGGACAAAGCGATCTCGATTTGGTCTCGGTCGATTTGAGTTAATTTAAGTCCGGGATGGCAGCCGAGCGCAATGTTTTCGTAGAGCGTCAGATGATTGAACAAATTATTTTCCTGAAACATAAAGGTGAGAGGTCGATGGGATGGCTCGAGATCGTTGATGGGATGAGCATCGATAAAAATATCGCCAGAATAGGGGGTCTCAAATCCGGCGATTAAAGAGAGTAGGGTTGACTTGCCGGCGCCGCTTGGCCCAATGATACCCAGGCAACGTCCTGCGCCGAGTTCGATGGAAACATCAAGTGTCCAGTCTCCAAACTTTAAACAAAGATTTTTGATGCGTAGAAAGCTCATCGGCCGATAATTTGGTTAATTGCCCAAAAGAAAGAAACACACAATAGTAAAAGGAAAACCGCAGTAACAGAGGCCTCATTAAATTGATATGCCCCAAGTTGGTGATAGAGCATAACGGGAAGTGTGATTTGACCATCAGTGTCGAAAAGTGCGGCAACACCCATATCGCCAAAAGAAAGCGCACCTCCGAGCCCTATGGCGAACGCAGTTGGTTTACGGATAATAGGCCAGTCAATGAGGCGAAATCGTTGTAGACCCGAGAGTCCAAGATGTCGACACAATTTGTAATATTGCTCGCCTGCCTGGATATAGGGTGGTGAGATGCTTCGAAGGAGATAAGGTAACACCATGATAGCGTTTACCAGGGCAATCATGATAAGGGTTGCATGCGCTAGCGTATGAGTTCTCAACGCGATCAGAAAAAAACCTGTTCCGATAACCATCGGCGGAATTGCAACTGTCATCGATCCGATTGTCAGGGCAAGTTCAGCACCTTTTTGCTGCTTTGTCTTTTCGCGGAGAAACCGGACACTCTTGATTAGACCCATTGCCAGTAGCATTGAGATTACCGTCGCCAAGATAGCGATGATTAAGCTCCGAGCCGATGCTAGCCATAAGATCGGATCACTGATCACTTCATAGATAGGGCCACGAATGCCTGAATAAAAAATCATAGTGATCGGCAGCAGTAAGAAAATGGTACAAATACCAATACAAAAAAAATCTGTTGCCTTTCCAATAGTAGAGTGAATGTCCGGACGGTCTCTGGCATCGACCTTGCGACCAGAAGTCGCTGCAAATACCCGAAACCATTTGAGTAGCCCAAGCGCTGCAACGGTGCACAGGGAGAGCTGAAGAAGCGCAAGCAGGGCAGCCTGATTGAGTTCAAAGTCGTATCGGAGCGCCTGATAAATTGCAACTTCAATTGTGGTTGCAGCGGGACCGCCGCCAAGTGTTAGCACCACGGCAAAACTTGTAAAGCATAAAAGGAAAACAACAAGACAGATGCCAGGTAAGCGATCACTAATGGACGGCCACTCTAGAAGTCGAAAAAGTTGTCGGCTGGACATGCCCAGCATGCTCGCAAGCCGCCAGTTTTCACGCGGAATACTTTCCCAGGCAGGCAGAAGCAATCGAATCGCGAGAGGAAGATTAAAAAATGTATGTGCCACAAGGATGCCGGTCAATCCATAAACTGTAAAGGATTGTTCCACGCCTAATAATGATAACAGCTCGTTCAGGAGACCCCTCTTACCAAAAACCGCGGTAATCCCAAAAATTGCGACAATGACAGGCATCACGACGGGTAGTCCCATCAATAAGATCAACAGCCTCCGCCCCGGAAATTTTGCGCGTCTGGCGAGCGCTCGCGTCACTATAAGCGCCAGGCCCACGCTGATGGTTGTTGATAGCACCGCTTGTCCGATCGTAAAGCGGATGACGCTAATCAGGTAAGGGTCTGTCAGTGCCGAGCTAAGACTTACTGGCGTTGAAGTCATTGCGGTAAGGGTGATTGAGCCGCCAATGACGATTAGCAGAAAAACGACAACGACAATTCCGGACCAGACACCACTGAGAATGCGCATAGTTTTAATTTGGTTTATTTTGCAACTGCGCCGAGCCAGCGCTTGATCCAGTTTTTCCGGTTCGCGCTCACCTCTTCAGGCGTAAAACCCAGAACCACTTTTGGTATTTCGCTTTCTTTGAACGCTTCGGGGAGTGCTTGACCGGTCTTGACGGCAGGTAGCATCCAGTTTGTTGTCGGCAGTATCTTCTGAACGTCATTAGAAAGCATAAATTCCAAAAAATTTTGGGCAAGCGTTGGATTTTTTGAGCTTGCAAGGCGCGCGATGACTTCCACTTGCTGATAGTGACCATCATCAAACATGGCAACTCGATAGCGCTCGGAGTTTTCAATATGACGGTGATAGGCGGGAGAGGTGGTGTAACTCAAAACCATTGGAGCTTCACCTTTTAGGAAAAGACCATAAGCTTCTGACCATCCTTTTGTAACCGTCACAATTTTTGAAGCAAATGTTTCCCACGCGCCGATGTCGTCTTCGCCGAATACTTTTCGTGCCCAGAGAATGAGCCCCAGTCCGGGCGTGCTGGTGCGCGGATCCTGGATAATGACCGGCGGTGAGTCTGGATTGAGCATTAGATCTCTCAAGCTCTTTGGCGGCGTTTGAATTTCTTCGCCGTCATAAACGAATCCAAAATATCCAAAATCATAGGGAAGAAAGTAGGAATTAGACCACGTGACCGCTAGATTGATGTCGGCAATGTTGACGTCATGAGGCGCAAGCAGTTCCGTGGCTTGTGCTTCGGCGATGAGACTAGTATCCAGACCAAGGATGACATCAGCTGAGGTTCGATTACCTTCAAGCTTCAGCCGAGAAAGCAATGCGGCGCCGTCCTCGAGACCCACAAACTTTAGATTGCACTGGCATCGTGTTTCGTACGCTTTCTTGATCAGAGGTCCTGGTCCCCACTCGGAAGTAAATGATGAGTAGGTAAACACAGTCAGGGTCGGCGTCTCTGCATGAGCACTACCTGTCGCACTTAAACATACCCCATAAATTAGTGCAGTGAGTAATTTTGGCGTTTTCATCTCGAGTCCTTCAGATCGAAGGCGGAGGGACCATTTTGGCCACTATCCAGATTCCTCCGCCGGCATGATCCGGTTCAGGTTCAGCGGGTGATTCTCAGCCCGGTCACGCCGGACACCCCGTTGGATAGCCCCTGCAATCTAGTTGCCCCAGGCGGTGTTGTCAATTCAAAGACGGGTGCTTTTAATTTCGGAAATAAAATGTTCGACAATATCAATGGCCATTTGTGTTCTTTTCGCGCCAGTGCCTTTGATAATCCTCATATTGAGCTGCTCTTTAATGATGAGGTCTAGAAAATTTGTGTGCACCTGACGCCGTGCCTCGATCGAACCCTGATCTCGAAAAAGCGGTTCTGGCTGCCAAGGGAGATCAATGTCACAAAGCAGGTAGAGATCAGAAGCTTGTACTCGTGCTTTTTCCAAGATCCAATCAGGTGACGATTGATAGTAGTATGTTGAGTAGATAACAGTTGAGAAGAGATCGGTGTCATGCAGGATTAGATTTTCGGCGTTCTGAATCGCTTTATCTTGCAGACTTATTTGAGAAAGCGCGATCGGGACGACATCGGATGCCTGTAACTGCCGAGGGTGTTTTTCAACGTAGAGCCGGGCAGCCTCCTCGGAATAGGTGCAGTCAAAAATTTGTGCGAGTCGTTGCGTTAAATGCGTTTTCCCGGTCGATTCACTGCCGGTCACTACAATTCGAATCAACGGAGCGGTGTTTTTCATTGATAGACTGCCTTAAAATTCACAAATGTCCTGACAAAGTCAATTCAATAGCTTACGTGATGTCGCTAAGGGTTGAGTAATCCACAAATTTCGCTCATGTCAAAATCTTGTTCTGTCATTGATCATCCGCTTGTGCAGCACAAACTCACGCTCATGCGAGATAAGAGATGTCCAGCAATACGTTTTCGGCAGCTCATTCGCGAAATTGCTGTCATTCTGGCCTATGAAGTAACGCGGGACTTGCCTTTGGAAGCGGCCGAAATCGAAACACCGCTTGAAACTATTTCAGCGCCCATTCTTTCCGGCAAGAAACTCTGCCTCGTTTCAATTCTTCGGGCCGGGAACGGCTTGCTTGATGGCATGTTAGATCTTCTTCCTTCTGCCCGAGTCGGACACATTGGCCTTTATCGTGATCCAGAAACACTGGAGGCAATCGAGTATTACTACAAAGTGCCCGACGATATCAGTGAACGCCAGGTTATTATTGTCGATCCCATGTTGGCGACCGCTAACTCGCTTACGGCTGCGGTAACGCGTTTGAAAGATGATAGTCCAAGACAGCTCAAAGTCGCGTGCCTGTTGGCAGCGCCAGAGGGAGTCAAGGCGTTCCATGATTCTCATCCTGAAGTATCGATTACGACCGCTGCGCTTGATCGTCAGCTAAACGAGCATGGCTATATTCTTCCGGGCTTGGGTGATGCCGGAGACCGGATCTTTGGAACACGCTGAGTAATGCACATGTTAGCGATACTAGCCCCTGGTCTGCCGAGATTAAGCGCATGCGTCGTTTGTGGTGCAACGCTTTTGGGGATGACTTTTTTCTCAGACCTTGCCGAAGCTAACGATCCGACGGTTTTTTCACTCACACAACAAGGCTGGGAAATTGTTTTTCATTCAGAGCGGCGCGAAAGTTACCCTGGAGAGGCGCCTTATGAGGCGCTAGAGCGTGTCGTGTGGGTAACGGAGTATCATCTCGAAAGAGAGAATCAAAAAATAGTGTGTTTTTTAAGCTACGACAGCCAAAAAGACCGTCAGAGTGAAACATGCGCGGATCAATCGTATGAGTAAACCCGGAATTCAAACACTTTGAAACATGATTGAAGCGATACAAAATTTTTTTAAAACACGAATCGAAGCAAAAGAGGGCGATGAGGAGAAAGAAACCGGGGCTCGGGTTGCGGCTGCTGCCTTGCTTTTTGAGGCTGCAATGTCAGATTATCAGCTCGACGATGTTGAGCGCCAGACGATCAAAGATCTTATCACCGAGCAGTTTAATCTTGATCGGGCTGACGCGATGACTTTGATAGCCCTCGCGGAAAGTCAAGCGAAAGAAGCAACAGGCCTGCATGGTTTCACCACGCTAATTAATCAGAACTGGTCTGAAACAGAACGCGTGAATCTAATGGAAAAAATGTGGCGAGTGGTTTACGCCGATGGACGTCTTGATGACCATGAGCTTCATTTAATGCGAAAAATCCAACGCTTACTTCATATTCCCCAGGTTGACTATGTTGCTGGAAAATTACGCAACAAGCCAAGCACCACTTGAATTGAATGATGAAAATTGGGCTCGAGTATTTTTCCAAAAGACCCTTCCGGCAATAAGCCGCTCGCATCAGCGTTGAGGCGAGTGAGGGGCGACTCAACCATTTGGAATAATGACGATGTTTGTAATTAATCGTCTTTTTCAAGGCCGAATATTACCTAGAGAAATATTGATTAAGCCTTCCTTAATCGTCACGGTTTTTTGCCTAAGTTTTGCGCTACATCTTTCGGCCAGTATTTTTAGCGAAGGCCGCACCCATCCGGACTCTGATTATCAAATCCTAGAGTTTGCTAATTTCAAGGTCGGTAGTGAATCAAATTTGACCTTGCCATGGGAGTTCTTTGAACAAATCAGGCCGGCGCTACAGCCCGCGCTTGCGTTTGTTGTGTATGAATCCGTTGGCAATGGTGATCCATTTCAAACCGCATTTTTTTTGCGTCTCATTTCAGCAGTACTCGGTTTGGCGAGCTGTTGGTCGTTATGTTTTTATGCCTTTCGTTGGCTCACGGAGAGATGGGCGCAGTATTCATTGATTATGCTGACAGGGTTTTTTTGGCTACTCCCTGTCTTGAATGCGCGATTTGCCTCTGAAACCTGGGCCGCCGCCTTTTTGGCGATTTGTATTGTGCTTGTGCATCGCACGTGTGAGCGGGAAGGTCAGCGCAGAATCGGCTTGGCGATCGTCTCTGGGCTCAGTCTTGCAGTCTTGTTTTATCTTCGCTTTCCCGTCGCATTTGCGATTCTAGGGCTTGGATTGTGGGTTTTGTTTATTGCCCGACCCGGCATCAGGGTGCTCGGCGGCATGATGTTGGGGATTGCGCTCGGCCTGACCCTGAATACCTTGATTGATTATTGGTTCTACGAAGAATGGGTCATCACCCCTATTAACTACTTTGCGGCGAATCTGATTGAAGGCAGAGCTGCCGGCTATGGGTTGGATCCATGGTGGTACTTTATTGAGAAAATCTTTTTTCTGCTAGTTCCTCCAGCGAGCCTTTTTTTGATGTCGCTGGTTGTGGTGGCCTGGGTAAGAAAACCAAAACATGTTTTGACTTGGGTAAGCGTTTTTTTTCTCGTGGGTCATTCGCTGGTGGGACATAAAGAAACCCGATTTTTGTTTCCTATTATTTATCCATTGCTCATTATTGGGATTATTGGGGCCCAGAGCCTCATGTGTCGGACACGGGGCAATTACGAACGCTTTAAAAACAAAAAGATCGTCAAATACGCCGTTTTTTATTTTTGCATGATTAATACGATGGCGCTGCTGTTTATGACTTTTGCGCCCGCCAATCAAGAAGCTGTGATCCATAAATGGATTCATGAAAATAATACGCACCACTCGTTCAAGCTTTTGACCTACCAGAAGCATCCGTATCATGACGGCCGTGGAATGGTGAGTTTTTTCAGATCCCCCAAGGCACAGTTTTTGCCCATCAATTCTGCGGATGAGCTTAACCGGGCCATGAATAAAGGTGATCTGCCTGTTTATGTTTTCGTGCCATCGGTCTACGCGCCGATGGCCTTAAGAGCGCAATGCCCGAATCTTCAGTTAGAGGCAAGCGCTTTGCCTAGCTGGCTTCGACAATGGGATTTTGGAATGTGGTTTTCGGATCTGCGAATCTGGAGCATTTTTCGCTGTGGCTGAAGAGGATTGAAATAATTAATTGAAGGTCACAGGCCGCATCTCAATTAAACTACCGTTATGCCTCGTTTCTCCCCGATGAACTGGTTCCGCACCCCAAAAGGCCGTTGGCTGCTGTGGGGTCTATTGGTTGTTGCGATCGGCGCACTCTTCTACCGGTTCATGATTCATGATGGTGATTTTGATGTGTATTGGGCTTCCACGTTTCGTTTTATTCATGGTCTAAAGATTCATGTCTACGAGCAAAATGTGTTCACCTATCCCACGTTTGCTTCGTTTTTACTCTTACCGCTTTATCCATTGGGATATTCTGCGGGCAAGATAATATTTTTTATTCTGAATGTTGTGCTTTTGATCAGTGCGATTGCGGTTTGTCAGCGCAGAATCGTGGGTAATAGCTCGGTTAAAACGGCGGCACTGGTTGTCGCCTTGTTTTTCTCGTTTCGATCGATCCTAGATGTTTTTAATAATCAGCAAACCGACATCATTATTTTTGCTTTAGTGAGTTTTGGAATCGCGCTGTTCGCGCGTTTTCCAATGATCGGGGCCAGCGTGATGGCGCTAGCAGCGGGACTCAAGGCGAACCCGCTGTTTATGATTTTATTGCCGGTTTTTAAAAGGCGATGGTCGGCCGTTGCCGTATTTCTTGTGCTGACCGTTGGCTTTGTATTGGTGCCTGATCTTTCAAAATATGCTTTTACGGATAGTTGGACGGATTCTGAATTTATAGTGCCAGGATCAGTTATGCCAAAGCGGGGTGAGATCCCGCAGGGACAATTTACCGCAGAGGCGCGAGATCCGGGGTTGTGGAGTTATTTAAAAGAACACTATGACATGACGCTTTCGGCATCACCTGATGAGGTCCGATGGTGGCAAGATCGCGGTAGCGCGGGAAATCAGTCGCTTTACAGAATTCTGGCCACTCACTTTGGAAAAGCAGTGCCCTCTAATTTCGTGCTTTTCGGATTATGTGCGTTATTTGGGTTGTTGTTGATGCTTGCGACCCGAATTCGCGGGGACTCGGTATTCATCCTCGGCGTACTTTTCTATACTGCGTTTGTATTAATTGGTCCCCAGTCGTCAAAAGCCCACTTTATTGCATTTTTCGGATTGCTACTTTACTCGTGGCATGATGCGCTTGAGAAAAATTCCTGGGTCAAAAGTGCAATCTTGCTCGTGTTCTCGGTATTTTTGGGCGTCAAGGCCGCGGCCTATGCATTGCCGTCAGGATGGGTATCGCGGGATATTGTGGGTCTTGCGGCTGTTGGGTTGTGGCTGTATAGCTACTGTTTGCTTTTAATTTCTGGACATCGCAAATAATTAGAAATACTTAATTCCCAAAGCGCAAACGCCAAACCATTGTTAGCGCTTCCCGGAATGTTTGCCCCGACATTTTGGACTCTCCAATAGTTCGGTCGGTGAAATGTATGGGTACTTCAACCACTGTTAGCCCTGATTGCAACGCACGCCAGGTGGTTTCGATCTGAAACCCGTAGCCAATCGATTTAATTTGATCAAGATCGAGCGTTTGAAGTGCGTTCCGTTTAAAACACTTAAAACCACCCGTGAGGTCATTCAACGATACGCCCAGGATTGTTTTTGCGTAAAGATTGCCGCCACGTGAGATGAGCAACCGAGACAAAGGCCATCCCGTGACCCCGCCTCCTCTAGTCCATCGGCAGCCCAGCGCAATGTCTGCAGTCTGCGTCGCTGCGAGCAGACGCGGCAAATCGGCAGGATTGTGGCTAAAGTCGGCATCTATTTCAAAAACGTGACTATAGCCACGTTCCAGCGCCCAAGCGAAACCCGCCAGATAAGCCCGTCCGAGACCCGCTTTGGACTTGCGATGCATTACCTTTATCTGCGGATCAACTGCAGCAAGATGATCGGCTAGGTCCCCCGTGCCATCGGGAGAATTATCATCAATCACGAGAATGTCAGCAGAAGGTAATGCTGACCTGACTGCACTCACAAAGGGTTCAAGGTTGCCGCGCTCGTTAAATGTCGGCACCAGCACGAGGGGATGGATCATAGGTTAGAAGTGTACTGTGGATTAGTTTGCAACAGACAGTGATAATCTTAATTGATATATGACTAATACCGTAATTTTCTGATGACTGATTTGGTTCTGCTCAGCTAAAGATGGTGAAAAAATCTCCATTCCTTGATAGCCAAAATATTTTGGCATTCGCTCACCGGGGAGATAGCGAGGCAGCGCCTGAAAATACCGCCGCGGCTTTTCAGAGTGCCGTTGATCTTGGATTTCGATATCTTGAGACCGATGTTCACTGCACACGAGATGGTGTACTCATTGCCTTTCACGACGATCGACTTGATCGGGTGACCAATCAGAAAGGACGAATAAAAAAGCTTAACTACGCTGATGTGGCTCGCGCCCGTGTCGATAATAGCGAGTCAATTCCTTTAATGGAGGAGCTGCTCGGTGATTTTTCCGATATCTATTTTAATATTGACCCAAAATCAGATGCGGCGGTGCAGCCGCTGATTGAAATTATCAAGCGAACCGCTTCTGAAGATCGTGTCTGTGTCGGCTCATTTTCAGACCGTCGATTGCGCCAGATCCGGTCTGCGCTACCGGAAGTGTGTACGTCGATGGCGACCTACGAAGCGGCAAGAGCAAAATTAAACAGTCTTGGTGTTCGACTGGGATCATTAAGTGCAGATTGTGCGCAGGTGCCAGTGACATGGAATGGCGTTAGCGTTGTTGACCGTCGTTTTATTCAAGCCATGAAAGCGCAAGGTATTCCCGTTCATGTGTGGACAATCAACGACGCATCGGAAATGCATCGACTATTGGATATGGGTGTTGACGGCATCATGACGGATCGTCCCGCTCTGTTGAAATCAATTCTGATTAGCCGAAAACAATGGTCCTAGCGTTGTCGATATTAATGGGAATCCTTTACCAACCGGAAAAAAAACATGCCGGCAAAAAACAGCAACGCGATCGAAAGAATGCCGAGGCGGGGGTTTCCCGAGAGATGGGCAATAGTGCCCATCATTACGGGCCCAAAAACAGCGGCTGCTTTTCCAACAACATTATAAAAACCAAAAAATTCCGCGTTTTTCTCTGATGGAATGAGGCGGCTAAACATGGATCGACTAAGTGCCTGGATACCGCCCTGTACGAGTCCAATCACTGCGGCGAGTATGTACATTTGGAGAGCGGTCTCCATAAAAAAAGCATAAATAGTGACGCCGACATAAACCCAGATACAAATCCAGATTCCCCTCTTTGCCCCATAGCGTTCCCCCAGGCGTCCGAAAACAAGTGCGGCCGGAAATCCAATAAATTGAACCAGTAGTAACGCCGTGATCAGGTGATCAGATGAAAGGCCGATGGATAGTCCAAAATCGACTGACATCCGCACGATCGTGTCCACGCCGTCGATATACAGCCAATAGGCCAG
Source organism: Gammaproteobacteria bacterium (assembly GCA_016776875.1). Classification (GTDB taxonomy): domain Bacteria; phylum Pseudomonadota; class Gammaproteobacteria; order Arenicellales; family UBA868; genus UBA868. Next base: position 14,326 of record JADHSN010000007.1, read on the forward strand.
CAGGAATATCCACGCATTTCGGTACTGTGAGATGCTTCTTGCAGTCGTCGCAAGCGCTGTAAAGGTCAATTGGAAGTTAACGCGGCGTCGTCCTGCTTTCGGTAAAGGCTCTTCGACAAATAAAAAAAGTGGAATCGAGAAGAGTGTCCACCACACCGCGACACTAATAAAAGACCATCGCACTCCTTCCGCGGCATCGGCTAATCCAAAAGCGTGTGGTTTTAGCGTCATCAGAACATTTACCAGAAAAAGAACACCACCGCCCAGATATCCCAAAGCAAAGCCAAGCGCAGAAACACGATGGCGCTTGTTAGGGGGTGCGACGATCACCAGAAGCGCATCATAAAATGTGTTTGCGCCGGAAAATCCAATCACCGCAATGGCATAAAGAAGAATCGCGAAAGGCCACATGCCGGCCTGAACCAAATACAAGGCGCCCGTTGCCAGAATACCAAGACTCGCAAATCCGGCGAGCATTCGTTTGCGTAACCCGCCGGTATCGGCCATTGCGCCCAAAATAGGCGCGAGGATCACAATAACAAGACTGGCCAGCGAGTTACCGATGCCGAGATAAAACGTACTTTCGGTTATTACAGCGTCTTGACTCCAGTACTGCTTAAAAAAAATCGGGAAAAACCCGGCCATGACGGTCGTCGCGAATGCGGAATTCGCCCAATCATATAGCGCCCAAGAGACAGTTCTTTTTCGTGGCGAAGCATTCATTTCAGGCTTGCGAATAATTTAATCAAGGTGACCTTGATTTAGGCTGGGGATCTTCAATCCTACACGAGAGTAATTGAGAAAACTTTCTGTCGTTTAATCAATTTGGAAATGCTCAAGTTATCTCATTCACCGGTTGGCAGACCTTCGTCTTTCCACCCTAGGATGCCGCCTGCGACGCTAGCGACTTTCTCGTAGCCTGCTTGGCGCAGAATATTAACTGCCATTGCGGATCGGCGACCTGATCGACATATCGCCATTATGGGTTTCTCTGAGGGAATTTCGTCTATACGGTCTTGCAACTGTCCTAGCGGGATGCTCGCGTTGGCGTGAACTTTTTCGCCCGGGATACGTTCTTCAGTCTCTCGAACATCAAGAAGATAAACGTCAGATAAATGTTCTGCGACCCAGGTTGATTCCACTTCCATAACTCCCGCGAAGGTTATTTTTACGGGCGCCCATTCAGGCTCTGCTGGCATTAACTCGGGTTTTCCGCTGGTCATATTGGCGGGCAGTGCAACGTCAATATGTTTTGGGTGCGGTAGTTGCATTGCGCTCATATAACCGACAAAGTCTTTTCGGCTCGCATTCCCACCTATTCGAGCGTTATATTTTTTCTCTTCTTCGACGGAGCTTACCGTCCTGCCGTTGTAATCATGGCCAGGATAAATTAAACACGAAGCAGGTAGCGATAAGATCTGATCGTTAATAGAGTCAAATAGCGTGCTGGCATCCCCCTGTTGAAAATCAGATCGCCCGCAGCCACGGATTAAAAGTGCGTCGCCTGTAAACGCGTGTGACTGATCGTGAGTGACATAAGTCAAACAGCCATCGGTATGTCCAGGGGTCTCACGAACCTCCAGATATTGCTCGCCAAATCTTATTTGATCTCCATGAGCGAGTTTAATATCGACATTCGCCGCACCAATCTTTTTTGAGGCCAAAATTTGACAGCCTGTCTTTTCTTTTAGTAGCCAGGCACCGGTCACATGATCCGCATGGCAGTGAGTGTCCACGGCATAACGTAATGTAAGACCAAGCTCTCGGACTAAAGCCAGGTCCCGGGTAGTCTGCTCAAACACTGGGTCGATAATGACCGCTTCTCGAGAATTATCGTCCGCGACCAGGTACGTGTATGTTGAAGAACTCGAATCAAATAATTGGCGAAATATCATATTTTTCATTACCCCAAAGCGTGTGCAAGCTAAATATTTTTTTGGATGTTTTTAGGCACGAGTGAGTGAGCACGTCTTTAGCATTTCATAAGCACTGATGCTCCAACAGTCCGTATGGCCAAGACCCGTTAGACAGCGTCGCGCGATCTCGCTACGTTGACCACTTCGGCAATAGAGCAAGCGCGTTCTTCAAAAAATAAGTAAATAATTAAAAACTAATATAATAAAAGCAATGGCCCATTGTCAACAATGTCACCTAAAAGTTAGTTCGTCTATTTTTTTGGGATCGAGACTCGACTGCCGGACTTGAATGTTGTTGCGGGATGCGCCAATCTTTAGACGCGATCTATTTAACTGCTGCGATTGAGGAAATCTTATGAGTGAAGGGTTTAAGGGAGGCTGTCTTTGCGGTGCTGTTTCTTTTGAGTGTTCGGCGGAACCCATGTTTCAGGCTAATTGCCACTGTGATGACTGTCGAAAGTCAGGAGGCGGGGTTTACGCTTCTTTTGCTTTTGTTGATGAATCAACCATTTCAATTTCCGGTGAGACGGGAAGCTACGAACATTTAAGTGACAGCGGTAGCACGATGACGCGTCATTTCTGCAAAGAATGTGGTTCGCCGGTATTTCATCAAAACAGCCGTGCGCCCACGCGTCTGGGTGTGCGTGTCGGTCTTATTGATGCTGCAGGCTGGTTTAAGCCTCAGGCTAATGTTTATGCGAGCAGGAGGATTCCTTCCACGCCGATTGATCCTGAAATAAAGGCCTTTGATAAGATGCGGTCCTGACAACGAAGCGTCGCACAATCAATTAGAGACTTAAATTGCAACTGCGCGTCGATCCGTCCTAGAGGCCATGAGCGCCATTAGGATGATGGCTGCCAGAATCAACGCACCGCCCGTTAAAGAGGGCGTCGATGGGATTTCACTGATCACGATCCAGACGATGATGGGCCCGGCGATTACCTCGGTTAGCGATAAAAGGGTCAACTCAACGGCCTGCAAGTACTTCGCACCAGCGGTGAAGAGTACAAATCCAAGACCAATTTGAAACCACCCCATCGTCAGGCAGTTCAAGACATCGATCGATGTTAGCGAGAAGGGTAACTCGTAGATTACGAGTCCAGTGAAACCGAAGATCGACGCAACCATTGTTGCGAAAAAGATCGTGATCAGTTTGTCCGTTTGCGGTCGGGCACGAAGCGAAACTGTTAATCCAGCAAAACCCAACGCTGCTATTAATCCAAATCCTTCGCCAAGACCCTTGCCCAGAGATAACTCATCGCCTGCCATGATCGCGATGCCAACAGCAGCGACAAGCATGGCGACCCACGTATAACTTGCGATTCCCTCGCCGAGCAAAAATCTTCCGGCCAACGCGGCAAAAAAGGGCGCGCTGGCAAGCAAAAACATTGCGTTAGCAACCGTCGTATATTCAAGTGCCAGAATGTATCCGGCAAAAGCCGTCCCGAGACATAACCCTCCAATTAAGGCAGGGACGCCGGCATCGACAAGCTTTGTTGACATGGCACCCCGATAGCGCCAGACAAACCATATTAAAAGCGCGCCCAGAAGCGCCAGTGATCGATAAAAAAGCACGTGCCATGGCGTGGCCTCTTGAAGCAAGCGATAGAGAATGCCGGAAGTACTCCAGAAAATTCCTGCCGACAAGACAAATAGGATGCCGGCACGATGACCGGAGGCCAGGATCAAGCAGTCGCTCCGGTGCTTTGAGAAGCGATAGGCGTTCTAACGCTTGCCGGAAAAGACAGGCAAGCGCTTGTTAATAAATGCATCCAGCCCTTCCTGTCCGTCAATTCCGGTCATATTGGCGCCAATCTCCTGGGTCTCAAGTTTGGTTTGGGTTAAAAAATTATTGTTAAGGCTGGTATGTAGCAGGCGTCGAGTTGATGCAAAAGCTTGAGTCGGCCCTTTCGATAACTGATGTGCAAGTTCGATTGCGGCATCCCGCGCGGTATCTTTAGGAACGGTTCGCGTTGCAAGTCCCCACTCAACGGCTTCAGATGCGGACAGTTCCCGGTTCTCAAACAGGAGTTCCTGCGTGCGCCGCATGCCGATTAACCTGGGAAGCAACCAGGTCGAACCACCGTCAGGACTTAATCCCGCTGCGGTATAGGCGAGGCGATAACGGGCAGTTTCGTCGACAAGCACGATATCCCCCACCAGCGTCATTGGAACACCGCCACCCGCTGCCATCCCGTTGACGCCAACAATGACCGGTTTAGGCATGTTGAGGAAGCTATTCTGTGCATCATGCCAACAGTCGGCGGTATCTGTCAGGTCCTGAGGATTCGTGCCAGACGTTTTGAACTCCTTCAGGTTGCCACCAAAACTAAACATAGGCCCCCTGGCACTAAAAACAACCGCCCGGATCGAGTCATCTTTTTCAGCAGCTTGTGCAGCGGAAAGGAGGTCCAGCGCCATTTTTTTTGACAGCGTATTTCCAGAATCCGGGTTGTTTAAACAGATAATCGCGATATCGCCGTGATGCTCAAAATCAACGTGAGTGAGTTGCAAAATAAAGCTCCTGAACATTAAGTCAATATATTGGGACGGTATCATCGCCGATACCGCTAATATGATCAAACTTTTCAAAAAGGGTTTTTTAAAAGACTTAACCGTGGCTCTGACGGGTGATACCATGCGCCATCAAAGCGTGCCAAGATTAGGAGATCAAATATGCCGATGGGACAGAAAGTTAGCCTCGAAGTGGAATTACATCAAGATACCGTGGATATGCTTGAACATGCGAAAGAGACCTATGGTTTTCGTAGCACCTCAAAAGCGCTAAGGGTTATTTTGGATTACATGGTGGCTGATGCAGATTGGAATGATGTCTTTCTTAATCAACGCTGTTTGCGGTGCGGTGCGGGGAAAGGATGGCAGCAACCCGATTCAGAGGGATAGAAATTTTTTAATAGGAATACAGCGATGACAAGTCAATTGCGGGTAGTCAGCGACGACGATAACTATACACAGCAACGAGTTGAGCTCGCCGCTTCTTTTAGATGGGCTGCGAGAACGGATTTGCACGAAGCGGTCGCCAATCATTTTTCGCTCGCGGTAAATGAGGATGGCACCAAGTTCCTAATTAATCCTAATCAGGTTCATTTTTCCCAGATCAAAGCGAGCGATCTTGTGCTGATTGATGCCAATGATCCTCATACGATGGACAGGCCAGACGCGCCCGATCCAACCGCTTGGGGTCTCCATGGCGGAATTCATCGTCATTGCCCACACGCGCGCTGCGTCATGCATGCGCATCCGGAATATGGCACTGTGCTCGCCAGCTTAAAGGACAGTCGATTACCGCCAATTGATCAGAATTCAGCGGTCTTTTTTAATCGGTATGTTATTGACGAGCACTATGGGGGTCTCGCGCTTTCTGAAGAAGGAGAGCGTTGCGCCCAACTGCTGGCGAATCCGGCGCATAAAACGATGATCATGGGTAACCATGGTGTCATGACAATAGGTGACAGCGTTGGAGATGCTTTTAACCGACTCTATTATTTTGAGCGCGCGGCGCGGACCTATGTTCAGGCATTGCAGACGGGTCAACCACTCCGTGTGTTATCAGATGAGATCGCCGAAAAAACAGCAAGTCAAATTGAGGCTTATCCTTCCCAAGATGATCGTCACTTGAGTGAAATTCTGGCAATTCTGGACAAAGAAGAGCCAGAATTTCGCACCTAGTCAATCGAGTCATGAGCTAGAAAGCGCTTAGAGCTGCTTTTTATTTTTTTGTGGACGCAATATGACCGAGTGGTGGCTAGAGATTGGCTCAGCGGTACTTGCCTATGGGTGGTGGCTTCTAGCGGGCGGAATTTTATTAGTCGCTTGGGCGTTTAGACGGTCCGATCGCTCAGAGGTCGATATTAATGCGGCGGTTGGTTTTATCGGGCGTGAGCTGGAACAGGCACCTGATCGGCTCTATGTCTCGGTTCATCCCAACTGGTCGGTTTATCGCAAACAAGTCAGTCATCGCCTCAAACTAGCAGTTCCTAGCTTATCCCCTGACTTGATTCGCCAGGTTTTGGCCGAGTTTGATGGCTGTTATGAACTTTCAGATGGGGTGTACATTCGTCTGGGTTCAGCGGCGGATGATTCGGCACCGTTGCCGGATAATGATTTTGTGCCGCTTGTCGTGCCAACTGAAAATTTTCGATTACAAAAGCTGCAGGCCCGTCGTCGATGGCGTCGAACAAGAGCAGTTGCAGCGAGTATTTTGATTTATGGCGTCGTGGTCATTGCTGGACTGTGGATACTCATCTTGATTCGCGGACTTGGGTGAGCATGTTGGTGAAAGCTAAAATTAACTTCCGCTTGAGTTAGTAGAGTTCTCCTCCCGGGGCTGAACCAGTGCCAACGCCCCAATCATGATGACGAGTGAAAACCAAACCCAGATCGAGTGGGACTCGTCATAAATTATGATGCCCCACAATACGCCAGCGAGGGTAACGAGGTAGGCGCATTGACTGGCAAAGACCGGTCCGGTCCGCATCACCAGGTAAAAAAAGCCCGCATAGGCGCCCGCGGTGATGGCGCCCATCGCAATAATGGCCCAGCCCGGTCGCGTCAGAGGCCATGGCAACATCGAAAATGCATCAGTCCACCAAACGATCGGGGTCAGCATAATAGTGGCGCACGTAAGCATGCCCGTGACTACTGCAAAAACATCGCTATTTTTCGGCGTTTTTATAGCAATGACAAGATTTTCCAAGGCGTAGCATCCCGCTGCGAGCACCATGATTAGAACCCAAAGTGCGGCCGATGGCTTTGGCAGGCTGGTGCTTGGCATGACGAGAAATGCGATCGAAATGATGCCAAGCACGACGCCCAGTATCCGACTGATCGATGGCTTTTCGATTCTTAAGATGGTTGCTCCAACAAATGTGGTTAGTGGTACTGTCGCCACCGTAATTGACAGCACGCCAGCGCTAACTTCTGAGGCTGCATAAAAATAAAGCGTACCCGGGATAACAGAGCCGAGTAATCCGCATAAGACATACAGGCGCAAGTAATGCTTTGTAAGGGGTACACGCTTACGGGTGATAAAGCAGAAAGATCCAAGACAGATCGCGCTGACGATACACATCCAGTAGTTGATTGCGAGTGGATGGAAATCGCCTTCGGTCGACATCCGGGCAAGCGAAAATGACAGTCCCCAAAAAATCCCCAATAGGATCAGAATAGTGAAGTTCCAGATTTTGCTCAACCGCAAAAGACCGCCCCGACGATTATTTTTCAGTGTATCTGGCTTCACAAATGAGCTCGAGTTAAATTGTGTTGGCGGTCGGGACTGCTGAGTTAAACGAGGACGAAAGGCAGCATCATCGGCACGATAGCGATGGCCGCGATGTTCCCGAATCCCACCATGGCGGCCACTTTCATCGGCTCTTGATCGTATTGCTCAGCAACCAGATAAACCAATACAGCAGGCGGAAGCGCACTATAAAGCAATAGAGGGCGGAATTGCTCTGGCGGTAGCTGGAGTATGGGCTGGATGATAAGCGCAATAACGACCCCGGTCAGTGGACAAATGACGGCGCCCATTAAGCCGATCTTCCAGTCGCTGAGCTTCACATCCACAAGCCGAATGCCGAGTGTAAACAGCATGACGGGAATCAATGCATCCCCCAGCATCTCAATCGGAGTGGCGATTACACCAGGGATGGAAATATTTAGCAGGCTGACCAGAAGTCCAGCAATTGACGCAATAATCGTCGGTGAAACCAAAACATTACGCCAGTGGACTTTTTTGTCGACGATATATATCCCGACTGAAAAATACATTAAGTTGGTAACGATGAGCAGCACAATAGCGGGGGCTAGACCCTCATGACCAAAGGCAAGTATTGCGAGCGGAAGCCCAAGGTTCCCGCAATTATTAAACATCATGGGGGGTAAAAATGTTCTCGGGTCATATTTAAGTGCGATTGCAATCGGCCAAGCAAGCAGGCCTGAGCCTAAAAATATGGCGACAGCCGCAATAGCAAGTTCTGGATATTGACCGAGATCAAAGTCCTGACCTGACATCACACTAAAAACCAAAGCAGGCAAAAAGACGTTCACGGAAAGCGTGTTGATGCTCGCGATATCGGTTCGCCGCTTTAAACTGTAAAGATAGCCAAGCCCCGCCACCGCAATGACCGGAATCATGACCTCGAAAATTCGGATGAGCATGTAAAGTGCGGACCTATCGGATGGATTACAACGCAAGTAGAGTAAACGGTATTTTCTCAGATCAGAAACATAAAACGAAGGTTGTTAGCGATATTTTTTAACCCGATCAAGATATAGAGTGTCGACCGCTTTTGACGCTTTGCGAATAACCAATGGATTCCATTCAAATCTATCTCATCACTGCCGCTATCTTTTTACTGGGCGGTGCAGTCAAAGGTACGGTCGGGTTTGGGCTGCCGCTCGTGTCAATTACGCTGTTAACACCGTTTTATGGGCTGGTTGATGCGATTGGATTGATGGTGATTCCGGCTGTCGTGACCAATTTTTGGCAAGCCCTTGCGGGTGGAAATTTCAGGATCTCTTGGCGCCGATTGTGGACACTCTATGTTTTTGGCGCAGTGGTTACCGCAATATCGGCAACCATGCTGCTGCAGATTCACTCCCGCTGGCCGATGGTTTTACTGGGCGGTGTGATCATCGTTTATAGCATTAGTGGCCTGGCAGCCTGGCGTTATAGGCCGCCGGGCAAAAAAGAACGATGGCTCTCGCCCCTGATGGGGATAAGCACCGGCTTTTTCACGGGTCTGACCGGGGTGCTTGTGTTTCCGATGACCATTTATCTCAAGTCTTTAAGACTGGATCGGTCAATGATGATTCAGGCAATGGGTATTTATCTCGTGCTTGCAAACTTGACGGTGGCAAGCGTGTTTGGATGGCAGGGTGCTTTTCCTAAAGAGACGAGTGTTGTAGCCGTGATTGGCGTGGTGGCGGGTCTTGTCGGAATGGTTGTCGGCCGATGGATTCAGCAACGGCTTTCAGACCTGGTTTTTGAGAGAGTGTTTTATCTTGCGCTTGGCTCCGTCGGACTCTTTATCATTTTGAAAGCGCTAATCTCGGAATAGGTTACCAGTATTTCTCATAATGGACTTGACCGGGCGATCTGGGTTTATGGATCGAAAGCCCATATTTTTCCACCAAAATCTCAACAAGACCGCCTGCGGTTTCAAAGTGTAATGCCCCGGTTTTGCGATCCTCTTTTGGAATGCCAATCATTGCCGGATTGCCACAGGCAAATACGTGGGTGTGTTCAGCAGATATCGAAACGCCAAATTCGTCAATTAATAAGTCATTGCGGAAGTAGTCCTGAATGTACCGTTTATCACCACCTTCCCGAGTGACAAGCGGGATATAGCTAAAATGACTGTGATGGGTCGCTAGCGCTTCGATCTGAGATGCATAAGCAAGTTCAGACCGGTACCGAACACACTCCATCATAATGACTTGCTTACAGCTTTGAATACAGCGCTCGAGCATGGTCATGTGGGGCGCGACGCCGGTACCTGTCGACAGCAAGATCATTGTCATTTCGGAATCGAGATCTGGCAGTAGATAGGTGCCCACCATTTTGGGACGGACGTAGATTCGATCCCCCTCTTTTTGCTCGAATAGGAGGGGGGTAAATTCTCCGTCGGGGACGCGAATAATCAGGAGTTCGAGTAGCGATGGGTCATGAGCGGGGGTAATCGACTGGGACAATGAATATGGTCTTCGAATTAACTTATTCTTGACCGGGTCCACGAGGCCAATGCTGACGTAATGGCCAGGGAGTCTGCCTGGAATGACTTCATCCGGTTTTATAAAAAAGATCGAAAGCCCGTCCGCAATATGGTCGATACGCTCGATTGTTGCGTTATAACTCTTGACGCCTTCCGGCTTTTTTATAGACATAAAAATATAATTTAACTAATCTGTCGGATCACTTGATGAGAACTCTTCTCAAGCGCACACTCTCGAAATAATACGCCACTAACGGTACACCAGTCCCTCAGAAGAAACAATGACCCTAACGCAATCAATACACGGTATACGTGCGGTGCTCTTCGACGTCTTTGGTACGGTGGTGGACTGGCGAAGCTCTATATCGCAAGAGGTGGCGAGCTTTGCCAAGCGTTATGATTTAGCGGTAGACAGCGAAGCGTTTGCAGATCGTTGGCGCGCACTCTACCAGCCTGCCATGGAGAGAGTGCGCTCAGGCAATATTGCATTTGTGCCGCTTGATCAACTGCATCGTGAGAATCTTGATCAGACGTTGATGGAGTTCTCGTTACCGAATGCAAGCGAGGCCGACGTTGTAAATCTTAACCTTGCGTGGCACCGACTCGATCCTTGGCCGGATGTGGTATCCGGATTACAGAAACTGAAGCGCGGATATCAGATTGGAACGCTTTCAAACGGTAATATTGACCTGATAAAGAACATGGCTCGCCATGCAGGATTACCGTGGGACGCAATCCTTGGTGCAGAAGTGGCGAGGGCTTATAAGCCTCAACCACAAGCTTATCTGGGTTCTGCAGCCGCGATAGGCTTCGAGCCATCGCAATGCATATTGGTTGCAGCCCACAACAATGATCTAAAAGCGGCGATGGCGGTCGGCTTTAAAACCGCTTTTGTTGCACGACCTTTCGAGCATGGCCCCGACCAGGAGACCGATCTTTTCGCGGAGGGGGAGTACGATATCGTTGCTCAGGACTTTATTGATCTGGCCGAGCAACTGGGTTGCTGATTCGTCTAGAGGCGTTGGCGCTCGGCCAGTACAACGGCGAGACCACTTAATACGACAATCCCGGCGCCTATCAATACATGGGTCGCGGGAATCTCCATAAAAAATAAGAAACCCCATAGCGCGGCCCAGACGAGCGTTGTGTATTCCAGTGCGCCCACGAGATAAACCGGGGCATAGCGAAAGCCGTTCGTGATGGCGTATTGACCGAGTAACGCAACAACAGACAGCCCCAGCATCAGCAAAAGATTATTCAGGTCTGGCGTTATCCAGGTCCAAGGCGCACTGATCAGGCTGACAATTAAAATAGAAAGTGCGCCAGTGAGCAACATGAGTTCTGAGGATTCGGTTTTTGAAAGATGTCGCGTGTAAAGGCCGAGTCCGGCAAAACTGATGCATCCAAAAATTGCCGCGCATGCGCCGATCCAGTCCACATCAGCACCTGTCGGCTGGATAATAAAAAGAACACCAATAAAACCCGCAATGACCGCGAGAATCTGTCGACCATTAGGCGCCTCTGAGAGGATCATGCCGGATAAAACAGCCAGGATAATTGGGTAAGCAGAAGCGATTGATATTGCATCAACCAGTGGCATCCGGGTGATCGCGTAGTAATAACTGAGAAACGCCGTCAGATTGAACAGCGCACGTAATAAATGCGCGCCGGGCTTTTGGGTGACTAGCCCGGCAGCGCCCCATCTGCTGACGCAAATAAGGGCAAACACGGGAACCATTACGACACTTCGTATCAGCAGCAATTGAAATAGCGAAAAATCATCGGAAAGCCATTTCACTAGCGCGTCTTGCATTGAAAAAAGAAACGATCCCGCGAGCGTGAAAGCGCCACCGAGGAGAACAACGCGTTTCAAGGCGTGGCTGCCACAGTTATGCCGATCAAACGAAGATTACGGTCAACGAAGTTCCCGCGCATGATGGGCAACATGCTCGCCGATAAATGAACTAATAAAGTAATAGCTATGATCGTAGTTTGGCTGTTTGCGGACGATCAGGCTAAGGCCGGCCTTTTTGAAGGCGGTCGCTAGTGCGTCAGGCTTTAGTTGTTCCTCAAGAAAATTATCAGCCTCGCCCTGATCAACAAGGATAGGACCTGAAAATTTCGAAGAGGTGGCGAGCTCACAAGCATCCCACTCCTGCCAGAGGGCCTGGTCAGGACCGAGATACCCGGTAAATGCTTTCTGACCCCACGGGCAATTGATGGGATTACTGATTGGCGCAAATGCAGAACATGACCGAAAAACATCGGGACGCTTGAGCGCGCTGATGAGTGCGCCGTGACCCCCCATCGAATGGCCGGTTATGCCCAAACGCTTTGAATCACATCCAAGCACCTGCGTCATTAATTTGGGAAGCTCTTCAGTGACGTAATCAAACATCTTATAGTTTTGATCCCAGGGCGAACGAGTGGCATTAATATAAAAGCCCGCACCTGAACCAAAATCATAATCATCGTCTTCCCCCGGCAGTTGAAGACCGCGAGGAGAGGTGTCCGGCATGACGAGGATAAGTCCGTGTTCTGATGCATATCGTTGCGCGCCGGCTTTTTCGGCGACGTTGGCCCAAGTACAGGTCAGCCCCGAAAGATAAAGTAAAGCGGGCTTCGGTTCCGTGTCTGCGGGATCAGGATCAAAAATCGCAAATTCCATCTCGCATTTTGTGCTCTCGCTTTGGTGCCGATAGACTTGCTGTCGCCCGCCAAATGCGTGCATTTCCTGTAAACGTTCCATAAATGAATACTTAAAAAGTGACAACGCTGCGGATTGACTTACCTTCATGCATGAGATCAAACGCAGTGTTAATTTCCTCAAGCGGCATCGTATGGGTAATGAGATCGTCGATATTGATTTTGCCATCCATATACCAGTCGACAATCTTGGGCACATCCGTGCGACCCTTGGCTCCGCCAAAAGCGGTTCCTCTCCAGTTGCGTCCTGTCACCAACTGAAATGGGCGTGTGGAGATTTCTGCGCCCGCCGGAGCAACTCCAATGATGATGCTCGTGCCCCAGCCTTTATGGCAGCATTCGAGCGCTTGCCGCATCACGTTGACGTTACCAATACATTCAAAGCTGTAATCCGCACCACCACCGGTCAGGTCAACAAGATAGGGCACCAAATCGCCGTCGACTTCGCTGGGATTTACAAAGTGAGTCATACCGAATTTTCGACCCAGCGCTTCTCGCTCAGGATTAAGGTCCACGCCCACGATTTTATCGGCACCGACCAATCGCGCACCTTGAATCACATTCAGTCCGATGCCGCCGAGTCCAAAGACCACGACATTTGCACCGGGTTCAACTTGGGCCGTATTAATAACAGCGCCAATTCCAGTCGTCACACCACAACCGATATAACAGACCTTGTCGAAGGGCGCGTCTTCTCGAATTTTAGCAAGTGCAATTTCCGGAACGACCGTGTAGTTGGAGAATGTCGACGTGCCCATGTAATGAAACAGGCGATCAGATCCTAATGAAAATCGACTACTCTCATCCGGCATGAGACCGCGTCCTTGCGTTTCACGAATGGCCTGGCAGAGATTGGTTTTGCCAGAGGTACAGTAATCACAGGTGCGACATTCGGGCGTATAGAGCGGGATGACATGATCACCTGGTCGAAGCGATGTGACGCCTTCACCAACCTCCACCACAATGCCAGCGCCTTCATGGCCCAAAATAGCGGGAAACAGTCCCTCGGGATCATCGCCAGACAGAGTGAATGCGTCGGTATGGCAAATACCCGTTGCTTTGATTTCGACGAGCACCTCACCTTTTCGAGGTCCATCAACTTTTACCGTTTCAATACTGAGTTGCTGACCGGCTTTGACGGCTACAGCGGCGCGACTTTCTATCATGATCTTCCCCAAGAGATTGCTAAAAATTTCGACCTCTGATTATATAGAACCCCTCGATTTTTGAATAACCATTACTAAAAAAATGTCTATCCGGTTTGAACGACGACCCGATTGGAAGCTGGTGTCTCGCTTGTGCATTCTGATCTTTGCTGTGAGCATGTGTTTCGGGTCAATCGTGGCAGGTGCATCTGAGCGCCGGGTGTTTCAGGGAGTGCATGGCGCATTTACGGTGGAGACGGTAACGGCGGGTCTCAACCATCCGTGGGCGATGGCGTTTGTTTCAGAGCATGAAATTCTGATCACAGAGCGCGACGGGGCCCTTCGTCTCGTTAAAGCTGGAGAACTGGTGAGGCAGCCTATCAAGGGCCTGCCGGAAATTTCGGCTGAAAATGACCAGGGGGGATTACTGGATATTGCGCTTGACCCTCGTTTCAGGATTAACCGACGAGTTTGTTTTTCTTACTCTGCAGCAGGCGAAAACGGACGAGGGACTAATATCGCTTGTGGTCATTATCGGGATAATGCCCTCGATGATGTTCAGGTGATATTTAGCGCAGCACCAAAGCATCAATCGGGTCGGCATTTTGGCAGCCGATTGTTGTTTGCTGATGGCTTTCTTTATGCGACCTTGGGGGATCGAGGCGTACGACCACAAGCACAAGATCTAGGGTCCCATCCAGGTTCGGTGATCCGCATCTTGCCTGATGGTAGGATCCCTGAAGACAATCCCTTCATTAATCGACCTGGTGCCCTGCCGGAGATTTATACCTTTGGAAATCGTAATCCGCAGGGACTGACCTTGAATTCGGTGACGGGTGAAATCTGGATGCATGAACATGGTCCGCGCGGTGGAGACGAACTAAATCGGATGATTAAAGGGGCAAATTATGGATGGCCCGTTATTAGCTATGGGAAAGAGTATTTTTTGCCTAAAGCGGTGGGGCAGGGAACACATCAAGCGGGCATGCAGCAACCGGTTCATTATTGGACGCCGTCCATCGCCCCGTCCGGCATGACGTTTTATCATGGTACAAAATTTCCTGCGTGGCGGAACAGTTTGTTCATAGGATCATTGAAGTTTCAGGAGTTAGTGCGGTTGGAACTTAAAAATGGTGTGGTGGTGACCGAAGAAAAATTGTTAAGCCAGCAATACGGACGTATTCGTGATGTTCGGGTTGGGCCCGACGATGCGCTTTATGTGTTGACGGATGCAAAAAATGGCAAGCTGCTTAAAATTATGCCGACGCCTTGAGAGTAATGAACGGTCTGCTCAAATGATGTTACGGAGAATAGCCACATGAAACTTACCGACCTCGAGATATTTGTTGTCGGAAACCCGCCACCGGGTTGGGGTGGTCGATACTTTATTTTTGTCAAACTGACGACCGACAACGGCATAACGGGCTTTGGCGAAGTCTATTCAGCGTCGGTGGGTCCCGATGCGATGCGGGCGGTGATTAATGATGTGTTCTCCCGACATATGCTTGGAGAAAACCCAGAAAATATTGAATTAATGTTTCGTCGTGCGTATTCCTCTGGCTTTACACAAAGACCTGATTTGACAGTCATGGGCGCGTTTTCGGGCCTGGAGATCGCGTGCTGGGATATTCTTGGCAAAGCGCATGATCGACCGATCTATGCGCTTATCGGCGGCTTGATGAATGAGCGAGTGCGCGCCTACAGTTATCTTTATCCCTTGCCCCATCATGATATTAATGCGTTCTGGAACAGTGTTGATCTGGCAGTGGAGAGTGCAAGCCAAATGGTAGAGCAGGGATTCACGGCATTAAAGTTTGATCCGGCGGGACCCTACACCTTGAGAGGCGGTCATCAACCCTCGCTTAGTGACATCTCCCAATCGGTGTTGTTTTGTAAGCGTATCCGCGATGCGGTGGGGGATCGTGCTGACCTGTTATTCGGAACGCATGGTCAGTTTACAACATCAGGCGCCATCCGACTGGCGCGTCAGCTCGAACCGTTTGATCCCCTGTGGTTCGAAGAGCCATGCCCGCCTGATAATTTTCTTGAGTTTGAAAAAATTGCCCGCCAATGTCGAATCCCGATTGCAACGGGTGAACGCTTAACGACAAAAGCCGAATTTTCTGCATTATTGCGCACAGGCGGCGTATCAATCTTACAGCCTGCCCTAGGCCGGTCAGGCGGTATTCTTGAGACCAAAAAAATCGCGGCAATCGCTGAGCCGTTTAATGCCCAGGTCGCGCCGCATCTGTACGCGGGCCCGGTGGAATGGGCTGCCAATATTCAATTGGCCGCAAATATCCCTAATCTGTTGATGGTCGAGACCATACAAACGGGCGGCGAATTCCACCGACAGCTTATCGGGGACACGATTCGCTGGGACGCGGGTTATATTGATGTGCCTACCGCGCCGGGGTTAGGAATTGAATTCAATGAGTCACTCGCATTGGCGCATCCTTGGGACGGACAAGGCTTGCACCTTGAGATGCAAGAGGCGCCTTGTCGATATAATTCGGAAAACCAATTCTTGGGCGGTGCGCCACCTATCAAATGAGCTTAACGGAGAACACTAACCAATTTCATTGGAGATGCATGCCCACTTGGAAGCGTGCTTCCAAGAATACGCTGTGGTGTCTTTTGGGTTGCTCGATCGGAGATTTTGGAACAATTTTTTTCTTTCAGGTCTCGGGGATAGGCTGGCCGGTTTGGGCAATAATGTCGCTGGCGATTGTCAATGGCATCCTCACGTCGATCGCGCTTGAGACCGTCATTCTGTCAAGACAGATGGCACTGGCTCTCGCATTTCGTACTGCTGTTGGCATGTCGCTTATTTCAATGATCTCAATGGAGATCGCCATGAATACGGTAGATGTATTGTTGACCGGCGGCGCGTTTCTGACCTGGTGGGTCATACCGGTGATGTTGCTTGCAGGGTTTATCACCCCACTGCCCTATAACTACTGGCGATTGAAAGCGCTTAATAAAGCTTGTCACTAAGGCGGGGCGGGCGTTTTGTCTATTCCAGGGTCTTTGGTATTGCGGACTCTCGCTCATTAACAAAATCATCCAGACCCTCTTTTAGGGACGAATCCATTTCCGGCGGTTCATAGCGATCCAGCCAAGTTCTTGCTTTTTCAATACCGACCTGTTCGCTTGATTTACAGCCCTCGACCTCCCATTGCTCAAAAGTAGTGTTGTTTTGAGAAGGAAAGATAAAAAGATTAGAGCGGCGTGTATGTGCAGTCCCCAAAAAGTGTCCTCCCGGACCAACGCCCCGGATGGTTTCGAACACATCGTCCATATCTTCGAATTGAGGACCTTGGCAGAAATGATAAAACGCATCCAGTTGCTCAAAATCAAGAACCGTTTTGGCATAGCCGACGCCGAGTGTGCCCTCCATCATGCCGCCGCCCATGGTAATCCAGTGGGCACCACATAAAAACGAGGGGAAAAGTCCCCACATCGAATCAAAGCCGGCCTGCATGTCCGCCGATTTTGAAGTCGCGCAGTTTGCGATCGCGCGGTGGGGTACGCCGTATCGACGAGCCATTTGACCAGCGAGAAACTGAACGAGTGCTGAGTCGGGACTGCCGTGAACCGGCGCACCCGAATTGAGTGCAACCGTCATGGCAGGCACGCCGAACAGCATGGGCGCGCCGGGCCGGACCAGTTGTGCAAAAGCGATCGCCATTAACGCCTCAGCGGTGACGATGGCCATCGTACCGACATTACTTGCCGGGGTCGAGGCACCCGCCATTGAAAACGGTGAGCACATC
>JADHSN010000105.1 GCA_016776875.1 Gammaproteobacteria bacterium
GGTAGTCACAATTGCGATCTTTTTCGAATGGTTTTCAAAAGTATAATAGGGCGAAATGATCTCAAGACTTTTACATTATCATCTTGGCGCTCTTTCAAAAGGGTGTTTTGCCGCCATAATCATTTTAATTGGCTCTGGATGCTCCATTCTGGAAGTCGCTGACGAAACCGCTAATTGGACCGTCGAGGACTTCATGAATGAGGGTCAAGCACAAATGGCCGACAGCGCCTGGTCGGGCGCCATTGCGACCTACCGTCAGATGCTCGGCAGATTCCCTTATGGACGATACGCCGAACAAGCCCAATTGGATATCGCCTACGCTTATTTTAAAAATAGCGAGCCTGCCTTGGCCGCATCAAGTGCAGATCAATTTATTCGAATGCATCCAACACATCCCAATGTGGACTATGCATATTATCTCAAAGGCTTATCGCTTTTCGAGCCGCCAGACGGATGGCTTGATGTCATTTCGGGTGTCAATCCTGCTAACAATGACATCCAGCCCGTTCAAGAGGCGTTCTCGGTTTATCAGTCACTGATTTCACGCTTTCCAGACAGTCGTTACGCTCCGGAAGCGCGCAAGCGCCTAATCTATATTATCAACGTACTTGCTGCACATGAGGCTGAAGTCGCGCAGTATTACTATGCGATGGGTGCCGACGTCGCTGCGGTCAACCGAGCGCGGTTTATTCTGGAGACTTACCAGAATTCATCATCCGTCGAGGACGCTCTTGGCGTAATGATGCTCGCGTATAAACGAATGGGTCTTGTCGAACTTTATGACGACACGTCTCGAGTGCTCGAACTGAACTTTCCCGAGAGTCGTTATCTCAACTAAATCCTGACGTAATCGGATATCGTCGATCTCGACCAAAGGCTCTACGCGTAACCCTGACACCGGGAGGCGCTTGTCGGCGCTTATGCTCATTACGAACGACCATTCGGACAATTTGGTCAACGGTTCCGCGATCAAAACCTTTTGACGCAATTTCAGCGGGCGACAAGTCATTCTCGATGAAATCTTCAAGAATGGGGTCGAGAATCTCGTATGGTGGAAGGCTATCAGTATCCGCCTGATCGGGCGCCAGCTCCGCCGACGGGGGCCGAGTAATCACCCGCTCGGGAATCACCGCACTTTGCTGATTACGATATCGTGCGAGCGCAAACACAACGGTTTTGGGCACATCCTTGATCACCGCAAATCCACCTGCCATGTCTCCATACAAAGTCGCATATCCGACCGCCATCTCGCTTTTATTGCCCGTCGTCAGAACAATCTTGCCCGTTTTGTTGGAAATCGCCATCAATAGATTGCCGCGAATTCTTGACTGAAGATTTTCTTCAGTTGTATCTTTTGGAAGTCCTGCAAATAGCGGATCGAGCGCAAGGCGATAGGATTCGACCAGATGTTCGATAGAAATCAATTCATATGCAACACCCAAAGAGCGTGCTTGCGCTTGTGCATCCTCAATGCTCATCGCTCTCGTAAACTGAGACGGCATTAAGACAGCCTCTACGTTTTCACTTCCAAGAGCATCTGCCGCAATCGCTAAGGTCAGGGCCGAATCGATACCCCCCGACAGTCCGAGAACAGCGCCAGAAAATCCATTTTTGTGGACGTAATCTTTTACACCCAAACAAAGTGCCTGATAAACACTCTCCTCGTTTGAAAGCAATGAGACTTGTCTTGCACGATTGTCATCGGGTGAGTCGTTAATCCCCACACAAAACAAGTCCTCTTGAAAAAAATGCCCCCGGCTTATCGTTTGACCCTTCGAGTTAACAACAAACGATCCACCATCAAACACCAGTTCGTCCTGTCCACCAACGAGGTTGACATAAACAATGGGCACATCGACCTCCCGTGCACGCTCCGAAACAACCTGGGCCTCGCGCTCACGTGCTTTATCAATATTAAAGGGAGACGCGTTCAGGTTAACAATCAACTGCGCGCCAGCGTCGACACTGTCCGCGGCGGGCTGGCGATGCCAAATGTCTTCACAAATAGTTAAACCGACTTTGCAGTTATCAATATCAACGACGCAAGGTGTATGCCCTGCACTGAAATAACGTTTTTCATCAAAAACGCCAAAATTCGGTAGCTCTCTTTTTCGGTAAGAGGCAATCGACTTGCCCCGGTAAATGACTGATGCCGCATTAAACAACTGATTGTTATCGCGCAGTGGATGCCCCACAATGACATGGATATCGTCTATTCTCGCCATTAATTCGAGCAGCGCATCGTCAACCTGTTCTAAAAAGTCCGTCCTGAGTAGAAGATCCTCAGGTGGATACCCGGTCAGAGATAGCTCCGGAAAAACGATCGCCCTGCACCCTAATTCTTTTTTGGCACGATCCACGTAATCCGTGATCTTGGCCAGATTTTTCTTGACATCGCCAACGGTAAAATTGGGCTGGGCAACCGCAATAGAGAGAGGATTCATTGGATATTGGAAGTAAAGATGTCGATTTAAAGATGACTAATAAAGAACAGTCTAATCATAAGGCTGAGCGGGTCATCTTAACAACAAATCCTTCGATAACCGCTCTTGACCAGCGCCAGTGGAACATGATGGTGCCTGAAGATGATCCCAGCCTGCAATATGAATTTCTCCGGGCGTTGGAAGACAGTGGCAGTTGCATCAGCGAAACCGGGTGGGCGCCCTGTCATATTGCGGCAAGCATCGATGGTCAATTGATAGGCGGCGCGCCGTGCTATCTTAAAAATCATTCGTACGGTGAATTTGTTTTTGACTGGGCTTGGGCGAACGCTTATGAGCGGGCGGGAATGTCGTACTACCCCAAACTGCTGATTGCTGTTCCGTTCACACCCGTTTCTGGCGCCCGAATCATCAGCCATCCTGATCATGATAGTGCGGCAATTCGCTCGCACATCGCAGGCGCGCTTCCCACAATTGCTGAAAAACTCAAAGTCTCGTCTGTACACTGTATTTTTTGTAACACAAACGACCTCGACGCTCTGACTGCGAATAATTTCGTCTCCCGAGAAGGTCGACAGTTTCATTGGCATAACCCCGGGTATCAGGATTTTAATGATTTCCTGAGCGCCCTTTCATCTAAAAAACGAAAAAATATCATTCGTGAAAGAAGACGCGTTAAGGATCAAGGTATTCAACTGACCTGGGTCGACGGGCCGGATATTACGACTCAGCATAAGAATCTGCTATACGCGTGTTATCAAAATACGATTAGGGAACATGGCTCCTATGCCTATCTGACATCGTCTTTCTTTGAAAATCTAATTCAAGCGTTACCAACCTCGGTCCAAATGCTCGTGGCATCGAAAGATAATAAAGACCTCGCGTGTGGATTTTTTCTCCGGGGCAAAAATACATTGTATGGTCGATACTGGGGAGCGTTAGAGCATGTGACCGATCTACATTTTGAAGTCTGTTATTACACGCCAATTGAATATTGCATTGCACATCAACTGCTCAGGTTTGAAGCGGGCGCTCAGGGCGAACACAAACTGAGCCGGGGCCTTACACCACAAAAGACGTTGTCTGCGCACTGGTTGGTGAACCCGGGTTTCCATGAGGCTGTAAAGCAGTTCACCTTTAACGAGCAGGATCATCTGGCGGAATATACTCAAATGCTGGAGTCGCACTCTCCATTCAAGCAGACGGAATAGGCCGATTGCCAATGCTAAAATGACGAGACAATGTCTCACTCACCAATTGACTATGACTTCCCGCCGCTTGACGCCGCCTCGCCAGAGGGCCTGCTGGCAATTGGAGGCGATCTGTGTCCTGATCGTATCCTGAGCGCTTATCGAAGAGGCATCTTTCCGTGGTTCAGCGGAAATCAACCGATATTATGGTGGTCTCCAAACCCACGAGCAGTTCTATTGCCTTCCCAAATCCGAATCAGTCGGAGCTTGAAAAAAAATATCAGAAATCGTGGTTTCAGGATAACAACTGATCGAGCATTCGTCGATGTGGTCAAAGAATGCGCCAAGGATCGAAAGCAGCAAAAAGGAACCTGGATCACAACGGAAATGCGCGACGCGTATACCGCCCTTCATAGCCGGGGTCACGCCCACAGCGTGGAAACCTGGCAAAACGGTAAGCTGGTGGGCGGTTTGTACGGAATCTCTATTGGCAAAGCATTTTTTGGCGAAAGTATGTTTGCTCGTGTGACCGATTCCTCTAAAACAGCGTTAGTGGGACTCTCGACGCTGCTCACGAACTGGGAATATCATTTTATTGATTGCCAAGTACGCTCATCGCATCTCGACTCACTCGGCGCAAAGTGCATTCCTCGCAATCAATTTTCAAAAATGCTTGAGAGAGCAATCCAGGTGCCTGTGGCGCCACATCACTGGACGCACTCAAAAGCAGGTTCAGAGCTGTTATGACCAAAGTTCGTTCCGAACCCGACCTCTACCAGTCGACTAACCATCGATGCCCGTACATCCCGAGAGAAACGGCTGCCAATCTTCTGATTGATCCCAAGTTCCAGGTTACGAATCATCTTTATGACACTCTGATCCATAATGGTTTCAGGCGTAACGGCACTCTTTATTATCGTCCTCATTGTCCATCATGCTCACGCTGCCGATCAGTTCGAATTCGAGTAAAAGATTTTGAGTTGCGTCGATCTTTTCGACGAATCATCAACAGAAACGATAATATTTCTCTGCTACTCGCCCCGCTCCAGTTCAAAGAGGAGCATTTCTCACTCTATCGCGCCTATCAATCCGCCCGCCACCGAGGGGACGGCATGGATGATTCCGATCCGGTCAAATATCAACAGTTTATGACCAGCTCTGAAATCGACTCTTTTATGATGGAACTTCGCGATGGAGATCGACTGCTTGCAGTATCGGTACTCGATCGTGTCGTTGACGGTCTATCGGCAGTTTATACATTCTTCGAGCCTGCCGAAGATCACCGGAGTCTTGGCACGCTTGCTATTCTTCGACAGATCGACCTTGCCTTGTCGGCCGGCCATGATTATCTGTATCTTGGTTATTGGATTTCAGACTGCAGCAAGATGTCCTATAAGGAGAGGTTTTCGCCTCTTGAGGAATTTGATCCGAACGCGCAGCTCTGGTTGTTACATACGTCAGTCAGATAATGGCGCATCCTTCTTTTCTGACGCACCACGATTTTGAGTATGGCGTTCTTGAAGAAGTTGGCCCGGGCATTAGAAGATTGACCGCACGCAATCCGAGTGCATTCACGTTTCACGGGACAGGAACGTACGTAATTGGCGAGGGCGATGTTGCTGTAATTGATCCAGGCCCTGCAGATTCAACTCATATCAATATGCTTGTCGAAAGTCTCCAGGGGGAAACCATTACCCGGATTCTTGTCACCCACTGTCACATGGATCACTCTCCCGGCGCACGCTTACTACAAAAATTCACCGATGCGCCCACCTATGGATTCGGCCCACACGGAACGCATCAGAGTATTGATGGTGACTCTGGTGAAGAAGGGGTAGACGTCAGTTTTACGCCTGATGTGAAAGTTAAAGAGGGTGACACCATCAGGGCAGGCCTAGCGGAAATCGAATGCGTTCACACGCCAGGCCACACGAGCAACCATATGTGTTTTGCACTCCCCAAGACGGGTGATTTATTTACGGGTGACCACGTCATGGGTTGGTCCACCAGTGTTGTGATTCCACCGTACGGGAATATGTCAGATTACATTAACAGTCTGGAAAAACTGCTGACTCGCTCCGATCACTGCTACTGGCCAACCCACGGCCCTCCCATTGGCGATCCGAAAATATTTGTTAAATCGTTAATCGCGCATCGACTTAAACGAATAAAGGATATCGTCGCCCTGCTCAAAATAGAACCGCTGTCTATTTCAGAAATGGTCAAACCGCTTTATCCCCAGATTGATCCCCGACTCATCGGGGCCGCCAGTCGCTCGATTTTTGCCTCTTTAATCTACCTGATAGATAAAAAGATCATCGCTTGCGATTCCGCTGTTTCTCTCCAGAGTATTTTTCGAACAATTGAGCGCTAGCCAGATAAAAATACTTCTTGAAACCCGAAAATCGTACGCAACCTATTAAGACCGTTAAAATGAGTCTATCCGTTCTGACTAACGATATGATGATAGTTACGTTCTCCCGCTTTTATTCTGTGACCCCCTAACAACGATAATGACAATTCAATTCTCGATCGATCGTCGAGCCGTTTCAGAAGGACTGGGCACCGGTTTGCTTGTGGCGACAGTCGTTGGATCCGGGATCATGGCTGAAAACCTTTCAGGCGGTAACGTGGCGCTCGCGCTACTGGGAAACACCATCCCAACGGGTGCTATTCTGTTTGTACTGATCACAATGCTAGGCCCGATCTCCGGCGCCCACCTGAATCCGGCAGTCACGATTTCTTTTTTCATCCAAAGGAAGATCTCGGGGTCCCATTCACTGGTTTATATCGCGGCTCAGGTAGCTGGGGGCATCTTCGGGACGGTTATTGCTCACCTGATGTTCAGCGAATCCCCCATTCAAGTTTCAGCGCAGATACGATCAGGTGGTGGTCAATGGCTCTCCGAAGGAATCGCCACCTTTGGACTGGTGGCGACCATTATCGGGACAATTCGTTGGCAACCCAATGCAGTGCCAACTGCAGTCGCGCTATTCATTACCGCAGCTTACTGGTTTGCCGCCTCCACGTCTTTTGCCAATCCTGCAGTCACCATCGCGCGAAGCCTGACCGACTCCTTTAGCGGCATTTCACCCCTGAGCGCCCCAGCGTTTATTGGCGCCCAAATCATCGGCGCCATCCTCGCAACTTTTTTGATGGCCTGGCTTTTAAAAACAAGCCAACATCCAAGTTCCTCAGAGCGTAATCGCTAATTTGCCATTAACAATCTCAGACGGTTCCCCACTCGCTCTGATAAATCGGCAAGCGTTGCAATCTGACGCAGTACCTGATGCCAGAAAATAGTTGCCACACCAAGATCGTCTTCGATTTCAAATAATTTTCTGGCCGCCATATCTAAACGTCACGATGTGGAATCGGTTATCTTTAAATCACGCTCAATCGCTGCAAGGTCTTCATGGCGAACATCGCGGCCCGTCACTAAATAAACCACGTAACCTGAAATATTCTTCGCATGCCCGCCAATTCTCTCTAGCGCTCTAATGGCAAGCACGACATCGACAAATTGGCCAATTGTCCTTGCGTCCTCAAGAACAAAAGTCATTAATCGGCGCAACGCAGATCTAAATTCCCCGTCTAGTGATTCTGCCGTTCTAATCACTTCACAAGCGCTATCAATATTTCTCGCATCGAAAGCATCAAGAGATTCCTGAAGCATCAAA
>JADHSN010000106.1 GCA_016776875.1 Gammaproteobacteria bacterium
AAATGAAGTGCACCGTATCAAGGCGGGTATCGAGCCAATTCTTATCTCGAGATTTTCCTGATACCGCCGCTGATAAAAACGTGCTTCCGTGATAGGCATCTTCGCGCGAGATGATGTGTTTTTTCTGATCTCGACCAAGAACATTGTTATAAAACATGACAAATCGTAGCGCAGAGTCCACGGCGGTTGATCCGCCCGTCGCGTAAAAAACATTATTAAGATCACCCGGCGCGACAGAGGCCAAGCGCTCAGCAAGTCGGGCTGCCGGTTCGGTAGGATGACTCCATGGACTCGTATAAGAGAGCCTCATCGCTTGCTCATTCATAGCGGTGACGATCTCTTTGCAGCCGTGTCCCGCATTAACGCACCACATCCCTCCCGGGCCATCTAGTAGACGATTACCTTCTGCATCGTAAACGTATGCTCCATGCCCCGCGCCAATAATCGTTTTATTAGTCGACGTGTCACCGAAAGATTCCCATGGATGCACGACATGAGCATCCATTTTCCGGACCGCTTCTAGGTCCATGTCGATTAGATTTGACGCCATACTCTCTCCTTAGTCCCCAATTTCATTTAATTTTTCTGATGAAAATATAACTTCTTTTGAAAAATCAGAAGTGAAGCCAATAAACAGTCGCTACCCTTTTGACTACTCTAAAAGTTAAACTTCACCCTATTATGGTTATTTCTAATCCTGAAATCTTCAAAGCCTACGACATCCGAGGCATCGTAGACGTTTCGTTGACAACCGAAATTGTGAAGCAAATCGGTCGGGCAGTCGGTAGCGAAGCGCTCACTGCTGGGGATTCCTCAGTGGTGATCGGCCGAGATGGCCGGCTTTCAGGCCCTAGCATCTCAAACGCTCTGAGGCAGGGTATTCATGACACCGGTTGCAATACTGTCGATATCGGGATGGTGCCCACGCCTCTCACCTATTTTGCAACCTATGAACTTCAAGCCGGCTCTTCGGTATCAGTTACAGGAAGCCATAATCCGCCAAACTACAATGGCCTGAAGATTATGGTGGGCACACACACACTTGCGGCTGATCGCATTCAGGACTTACGCCGGCGAATTGAGACTCAAAATTTTCTGCACGGCGTTGGTACCGGCTCTTCTTTTGATATTGTGCCGACTTATCGGAATCGAGTGGTTGACGATATCAAATTAGCGCGCCCCCTTCGAGTGGTTACAGACTGCGGCAACGGAGTTGCCGGTGTACTTGCGCCTCAACTATTACGTGAACTCGGTTGTGAAGTGATTGAGCTTTTTACCGAAGTCGATGGCAATTTCCCGAATCATCACCCGGATCCTAGCGTACTTGAAAATATGGCGGACCTCATCTGCGCCGTTGATGAGTATGACGCGGACCTCGGTCTGGCATTTGACGGCGATGGGGATCGACTTGGCGTCATCACAGATGTCGGTCAAGTGATTTGGCCAGATCGACAAATGATCTTGTTTGCCCAAGACATTATCTCTCGAAATCCAGGGGCAGAAATTATTTACGATGTGAAATGTACGAGACTACTTCCTCAGGCGATCGAAAACGCCGGAGGTAAGGCCACCATGTGGAAAACCGGTCATTCTTTTATTAAGGCAAAACTGCGGGAGACTCAAGCCGCAATGGGTGGCGAAATGAGCGGCCATCTTTTTTTTAAAGAGCGTTGGTATGGATTTGACGATGCCCTCTATGCCGCTGCTCGTTTATGCGAAATAGTCTCTCAGGGAAAAGACTCCGCAAGCGAATTATTTGCCAAAATACCGGACACCGTTAACACGCCAGAGTTGAAACTCGAAATGAATGAGGGTGAGCATTATCAACTCATCGCGGAGCTTGTTGATACGGGAGCATTCCCTGGAGGGAATATTTGCGCAATTGATGGGTTGCGTGTTGACTTCGAAGATGGATTTGGTCTGGCTCGAGCCTCCAACACAACGCCAACTGTCGTTTTCCGTTTTGAGGCGGACACCGAAACTGCGTTAGAAAATATTATGGCGCTTTACCGACAGCGGATCCTTGCCCTTAGACCGGGATTAACGCTCCCTTTCTAAGCGCGAATCCGAAGTCGGAATAATCCTGATTTGGGTGTCATCAGCCCCGGATCCTCGCGCTAAAGACCTTTTTGCTGACGATAAAAAATTGCCTTCGATCGTTATTTCAATATCAAGATCAAGCGAGTATTGTCTCAACCCCCGTGGCTCGCTTATATCCGCGGGGCAGTGCTCTTCCACGTTGCGCGCGTGTTCCGACAAATGTGTCGATATCTTTCGGCTTGAGTCTCATATGTTGCTTACCCGCGAAAAGCCGAAGAGAGTCTCCCTCTCGAAAAACCGCAACGCTTTGTAATTTTTCATCGCCCGCTTTGTGACGTGCTGCCGGGATGTTAATTAACTTCACGCCCTTGCCCCTGTTAAGTTGAGGTAACTCTGCCAACGCAAATATCAAAAGCCTACCGGTATCCGTAATTGCCGCCACCCAGTCATCTTCATATTCAAAAATGCGTTGGGGTGGCAACACGCCTCCTGCTCGAACAGTAAGCGCGGCCTTACCCGATTTGTTTCGAGTCAGCAAATCTTCAAGTGTTGCCACAAATCCATAACCGGAATCGGACGCAAGCAAAAACTGGCTCGAATGCTCACCGATCATCACACCAGCGAAAGTGGCCCCTGGCGGCGGCTTAAGCGTTTTACCCACAGGCTCGCCCAAGCTTCGCGCGGATGGCAGTTCATGAGAACGAAGCCCATAGACACGACCCGTCGAATCTAGGCAGAGCAAAGGTTGATTGGTTCTCCCGGGGCCGGAGTGTAGATAGCCGTCATCTCCTCGATAAGCGAGTTCACGCGGATCAACCTCCAGACCCTTGGCGGCTCGAATCCACCCTTTTTTAGAGAGCACAACCGTGATGGGCTCTGAGGGAATTAGAGCGCTCTCACTCAGGGCTTGAGCCGCCTCTCGCTCAACTAAAGGAGAGCGTCGGTCATCACCAAATTCCTCTGCATCTGCCGTGAGTTCTTTTTTAACGACTGTTTTTAATCGGTCGCGAGACTTCAGTATTTTTTGCAACTCGGCTTTCTCTCGAGATAATGCCTGTTGCTCTCCCGTAATCTTGATCTCTTCAAGTCTGGCAAGGTGGCGCAGCTTAAGCTCAAGAATTGCCTCCGCTTGAGTCTCACTCAATTTAAAACGCTTTACCAGAACACGCTTTGGTTCATCCTCTTTGCGAATAATTTTTATAATTTCATCGATATTTAAAAAGGCAATGAGTAGTCCATCTAAAATATGCAGTCGTTTAACAACTCGATCCAAACGATACGATAGCCGGCGCTTAACGGTTTCAAGACGGAATTCCAGCCACTGTTTTAGCGCTTCGCGGAGATCAAAGACTTTAGGGCGTCCATCAAGACCAATCATATTCATGTTGACCCGATAGGTTTGCTCTAGCGAAGTGGTTGCAAATAGGTGGGTCATCAACACAGCGCGATCAACGCGATTTGAGCGAGGCTCGATCACAATTCGAATCGGATTTTCGTGATCTGACTCGTCACGGATGTCTCCCACCATAGGCAACTTTTTGGCATTCATCTGATTCGCGATTTGTTCGATCACCCGCTCACCAGAGACTTGATACGGCAACGCTGTGATTGCAATATCGCCGTTTTCATCTACCCAAACGGCACGTTGACGGATTGAGCCATAGCCCGTCCGATAGATATCACGAATTTCCGCCTGCGGCGTTACGATTTCCCCGCCGGTTGGGAAATCTGGACCTTTCACATGGTCGCACAAATCATCAAGACTCGTCCTTGAATGATCAAGCAGTCGAATACACGCACTGACGACCTCACGTAGGTTGTGCGGCGGTATATCAGTTGCCATTCCTACCGCAATTCCTGAACTCCCATTCAGTAAAACATTGGGCAAGCGGGCGGGCAGGAGGCGGGGTTCACGCAGGGTACCGTCGAAATTAAGTCCCCATTCAACAGTCCCCTGACCCAGTTCTGAAAGCAGCATCTCGGCAAATCCGGAGAGTCGCGCCTCCGTGTATCGCATTGCGGCAAAGGATTTTGGATCATCTTGAGACCCCCAGTTGCCCTGTCCATCTACCAGTGGATAGCGGAAACTGAAGGGTTGCGCCATTAACACCATGGCCTCGTAACATGCTGAATCTCCGTGGGGGTGGAATTTTCCAAGCACGTCTCCGACGGTCCTGGCCGACTTTTTATACTTTGAGCTTGCCGCGAGACCGAGCTCCGACATGGCATAAACAATCCGACGCTGCACGGGCTTAAGTCCATCCGCCAAGCTCGGTAACGCACGATCCAGCACCACGTACATTGAATAATTAAGGTAGGAGCGCTCTGTAAATTCGGAGATCGCCACTGACTCAATGGGTCTCAATATCTTCTCTGGAGTCGATTTAGACCGTGTCGGCGTTTTCCGCTTTTGTTTTCGTCGAGTAGGTGCAGGCATAAGTGAAATCAGTCTTCGGTGTGGCAGAATTGGCGCTTAATGCGAGTCTCTATCTCCCCATTATAACGGGGTCTTCTGCGAAACTTCCTATGAACCAAACTCAAATTGAAGCAAATCGCTTAATCGATGGCTCAACACCAATGAGCTCCAATCAAATACTGGAGAAGCTTACCGGACTCGGTATTGATTGTACGACCATCGACCACCCCCCTATGTTCTCCGTTAGTGACAGTAAATCCCTTCGAGCAACACCACAGGGACAAGGCGATCTTAAAAATCTTTTTCTAAAAAATAAAAAGGGTCAGATGTGGTTGGTTAGTTGTCATGAAGATCAAAAGGTTGACTTAAAAGCGCTCGCTCGAGGGCTTTCGGCCGGAAGGTTTTCGTTTGGATCCGAGCAGCGGTTAATGGAATATCTAGGCGTCCGTCCCGGCTCAGTCTCTCCACTTGCCCTGATAAACGATCGCGGTTGTGCCGTTAAATTTATTATCGACAGTAACCTTGTGAAAACCGAAAATCTCTATGTTCATCCATTAATCAATACCCGAACCACAACAATTCGCAGCAAAGATCTGCTGATGTTTGCGTCTCATATTGATCATCCAGCCCACGTGTTAGATTTTGACTGAAATCGCATAGACTCTGAAAGTCGTACGCCACCCGGTGCTAAATATATGAACAGTCAACCTTCAAAATGGTCTCTCTCAAAAATTAATCGCGCGTTACGCGATGGCTCTCTCACTTCGGTCGAGTTGGTACAAGATTGCATTAATAACTTAAGACCGGAACTGAGTGCCTATCGAGAGTGGACACCTGAAAAGGCGATTATCCAGGCCCAAGCGGCTGATAATGCATTAGCCCAAGCTAAAGATTCTGGCACCCTACAGGGCATCCCTATCTCCGTTAAAGATCTTTACGGCGTTGACGGCACCCAGACTTATGCCGGCTCCCCCACGCCAATGCCAAGTCCGTGGCAAAGCGAAGGCGATCTGATAAAAGCCTTACGCCAACAGCATGCAGTTTTTACGGGAAAAACACACACTGTCGAATTTGCCTTTGGTGGAGTAGGCATTAACAGTCACTGGGGCACGCCCCAGAATCCGTGGGATAAGCATCATCATCGCGCACCTGGCGGGTCGAGTAGTGGCGCAGGCGTAAGTCTGTGCGAGGGCTCAGCTCTCGTTGCACTCGGCTCTGACACTGCCGGCTCTGTCCGAATTCCCGCAAGCGTGACCGGGAACGTGGGCTTAAAAACAAGTTATGGACGCTGGCCCGTCACCGGCGTTTTTCCGTTAAGTCCGACACTAGACACAACCGGGATCCTAACCCGAACAGTCGAGGATGCTGTGGTCGCCTTCTCGGCTATTGACCCTCATCAACGAAGCTTTGGCCCCAGACTTGCTCGTCAAGTCGCGCAATGTCAGCCGTCTGATTTTGTCATCGGTATCGGTGAGCGGTCGTTATGGGAGGGATGTGACCCTGGTATTTGTGAGACTGTTGATAACGCCATTAATGAGTTGTCTCAGGCAGGAGTTCGGGCGATCGAAGCAACACTGCCTGAGGTCACGCCAGCAATCGAGCTTCTAAAGATTGGCAGCGTTGCTGCAGCTGAGATAGATGAAATGCTTGAAGCAACTGCACCTGGTTCCCGGGATACCCTTGACCCATTGGTGTCTTCACGGATTAAAGAAGGTGGATCGATAAGTGCGTCTGAGTATCTTCGACGCAGACGAGAACTTCGCAGTCTCAGTCGAACGGCAAACGCCCGATTTGAGGATTGTCAGGTTATTGTGAGCCCAACCGTAGCGATCACCCCGCCGAAGGTTTCAGATGTTCAAACAATCGAAACTTACCGACCCAAAAATCTAGGTATGCTCCGAAATACATGTGGCGCCAACTACCTAAGCCTTTGTGCAATCACAATTCCTATAGGCTTGGACAACGCCGGCATGCCCGTCGGCCTACAGCTCATGGCAAAACATAATCATGACGAGTCATTACTCGCGATTGCAAGCTGTATGGAAAAAATTCTGGGCTCCGGCGCTTCCAGACTAAATTGTTAAGCTCGAGCATCTACAATGACTTCAAACGATCAAAAAACTAGAAAACCGACGGCCGTCACAACTGAAAGCGACAAAAAAATCAGTGATGGTTATCTAGAGATTCGTCGCTACCAAGTCAGTCACGAAAAGTACGACGGCAATCAAACGCCTATTCTTTGTCGAGAAGTTATGGATCGAGGGTCCGTTGGGGCCGTCATTCCTTTTGACCCCATTCGTCAAGAAGTAATTCTTATCGAACAATTTCGTATTGGTGCCTGGGCCGCCGGCTGGCCTCAACCCTGGTTGCTTGAGTGTGTTGCCGGAATCGTTGAGGAGGGTGAGACCGTTGAAGAAGTAGTGTGTCGCGAGGCGCGGGAAGAGGCAGGCTGCAAAATATTTCAATTGGAGCCGATTGCTCATTATTTTTCGACGCCTGGCGCCTGCACAGAGTTCGTGAGTTTATTTTGCGGGCGAGTCGATTCGACCGGTCTTGGCGGGATTCATGGTCTGGAGACAGAACATGAGGATATTTGCGCGACAGTGTGGCCTCTAGCGGATGCCTTGTCAGCCCTGCAAAACGGTTCGATTTGCAATAGCATGACCCTTATTGCGTTACAGTGGCTGTCAGGCCAACATGGTCGTATCACACAAGAGTGGCTCGGATAACCGGGTTGCGGTCAGCAAACTACCCTA
>JADHSN010000008.1 GCA_016776875.1 Gammaproteobacteria bacterium
CGGCGAGCGATCCCACCAGAAGGTCGATCCTTAAAATCGTGCGAAAAAATATCATCTGAAGAAATTGGCATTCACAATCTCGCTTTATTTCAAAAAGTCATCTGCCGCAGGGTCATTCGCTCACCTGATAGTTTGCGTTTGAGAGCCAATCAGGATTGATGTCAACGCCCCATCCGGGTGCATCGCTAACGGTAATGCGACCCGCATCAATCTCGTACGGGGATTCTACAAAAAGCCCTTCTTGCCACGGATAATAATCAGCACCTTCAATTGAAAATTCCAAATACTTTCCGGCATTAGGAATGGCTCTCAGAAAATGCATCGTAAATAAGGTGACCATTGAAAGATTTGCACAGTGGGGCGTGCAAGGTATATTTTTTGCGGCCGCCATCTCCGCGACCTGCATTGCCCGCAACATTCCACCGACATAACAGACATCGGGTTGCACAATATTCACCGCCCCCATTGAAATCATTCGACTCCAAGTGGGGAGTTCGCAATCCTGCTCGCCGCCTGTTACTGCGAGCGTAAGCGCTTGAGTCACTTCACGGGTTTGCTCGAGTTCCCAGTAGGGACAGGGTTCTTCAAAGTGCTCAACCCTGCTGTCTTCCAGCATGTGTCCAACCTCGATCGCGCGTTGAGGACTAAAGCCACTGTTGGCATCCACAAGAAGAGATACATGATCGCCAAGTGTGCGCCTTATTTGGGGGACAATCGCCTCAGTACGGCCCGGCCATTCATCAACGTCGCGCCCACACTCCGCACCCACCCGAAATTTAAAAGCATCGTAACCTAGCTCCTCTTGAAGCTTTTTAAATCTCAGCGCCTCATCGTCAGGTGTTATGTCACGGCGCATGCTAGAAGCATAAACCCTAAGATCTCCAGGCGTGCCGCCGAGCAACTCACATACACTTTTTTCTTCAGCACGGCCTTTTCGGTCCCAAAGCGCCGTCTCAAGACCACCTAGTGCACGACGAAGATACGAACCTGGAAATTTATGTTCTTTCCGAGGGATATCGTCAACAAGACTTTGGATTCCGTCCGCGGACTGTCCAAGCGCCCAAGGCGCCACCTGGCGGTGAAGTACCTGAGCGCTGATGTCAGCATTGTAAGGCGCAACCTGGCCCCAGCCAAAACTCCCGTCCTCAGCAGTCATCCGCACAAAGGACACGTACTCCTGACTAAATGTTTCGATCCTGAGAATAGCGGGATAATCCGAACTGTCTGGCACGTTATCGCTCCATTTTGATAGTGTTCTTTTTTGAATGTACTTTAAGATCAGGGATTATCATATTTTTCTCGCGCACCTTGGGTGATTTATCCCGGCTATTTTTTTTAATCGTAACATTTCATTTTAATTGATCGATACACACCGCGATAACCGAATACTTTTGCTGTCGTAGTCTTTAAATTTCAATTAACAACCCCTGTCATACCAGCCACCATGAATCAAGTCTCGCGAAATTCCCCCCAACAGCAAGTTGCCGGCGTCTTGATCCTCGTTATGATTTTTTCATCTGTACTTGGGGCATCTGGACTTCAGGATTTCCTCTGGATATCAGGAATTAGCGCGTTGGTCGCGTTTATTCTTTTATGGCCACGAATGAGTCGTATTCAGCACATTCAATGCGGAATATTTTTTAGTGTGGGCTTCATCGGGTTAGGGCTCGCCTGGATAAATGGCTATCGAGAAATCCCCGTTCAAAAATTCATCACCCAGAATCATTTATTAATAAGCCTGCTCTCAGCCGTAAGCTTTCTGAGATTAATTACAGATACCCGTCTTGAGACGCCTGAGGTCATTCAAACGGGAACCAAAGCATTTTGGCAAACGATTGGCGGTGTTCACCTTTTTGCGTCAGTAATCAATATATCTGCATTTATTATCTTCGGGGATGCGCTAAAAAAAAATGGACGCCTTGATCGAACAACTGCGACCTCGATTCAACGAGGGTTTGCGCTCGCTGCACTCTGGTCCCCGTTTTTCGCAGCAATGGGAACCTGTCTGCTTTATGCCCCCGGCTCAAAATGGACTCATTTACTTCCGCTATCTATTCCCATTACCGTGCTGGGCCTTACGATTACCTGGGCGGAACACCGCTTCAGAAAAAGCGGCAACTTGGATTTATTCAAAGGATATCCGGTAAATTTTCGCGCATTGTGGGTTCCCTCATTGATGGTTGTTTGCGTTCTTATCGCGCATAACATCCTGCCCCACCTATCGGTCCTCGTGCTTGTGTCGGCATTATCAGTCGGCATCACAACCGTCGTGCTTATCACTCAACGACATCTGCTTCCTGCGTTGAAAACCATCCAAGAATTCAGCCAGAACAGACTGCCTGATATCTATGGCGAGCTAGCCCTCTTTTTCAGCACCGGCGTCATGGCAACAGGAATCACGGTCTTCATTGGACAGGCGCCGCTTACTTTTGGCATTGAGGCGTTCACCCCTGCTATTGCGGTAATTGTGATGGGCGTTCTCCTGCTTCTAGCGTTTGTTGGCGTTCATGCGATTGTGAGCATTGTCGCCGCTTCGGCGATTCTGCTGCCGCTTGATCCAGACCCCCTCATGCTCGCGCTGATATTTTTGATCACGTGGTCCGTCGGATCGACCGGAGGACCCATTTCTGGATTAAATCTGGCGATGCAAGGGCGATACGGTATCACCGCTTTTCAGTGCTTTGCCTGGAACATCAGCTACACGCTAATCATCTTCATCGGATCGAGCATCTTGATATTGACGATTTTTTAACCTGCTAACCAAAATTATTCTGGAGAGAGATACCATTGATATTCAAGCGGCGTGAACTCTCGGGAGAATGCATCCAATTCCGTTTGTTTGCATTCTTTATAGAGGCGGGAATACGACTCTCCTAGATAGTCCGACAGCGAGTCGCCCTGGGCAAATTGATCCAAAGCAGCTTGCCAGGTAAATGGCATTTGAGGATCAAGTTCAGCGCCCGCATTATCCGCTCGCGGCTCTGGCGGCGTAGCTTCATTAATCAATCCATGATGAACACCGGCGAGCACGGCTGCTAATGCCAGATATGGATTAGCATCGGCTCCTGCAACCCGATGCTCAATACGCTTCGATTCGGGCGAACCGGCGGGAACCCGTAAAGCAACCGAACGGTTGTTGTATCCCCAGGTAGCTGCCGTCGGCACATAGAGATTCGGCGCAAAACGACGAAATGAATTCACGTTCGGCGCGAAAATAGCCATCGACTCTGGCAATAATTCAAGGGCTCCTGCAACCGCATGCCTAAGCTTATCGTTGCCCTTTTCTGATCCATCATTGAAGATATTTTTACCGTCCCCGTCAAGTACGCTCACGTGAACATGAAGTCCATTGCCTGCACCGTCGGGATAGGGTTTTGCCATAAAACTGGCGACTGCACCATGCTTTCTCGCGATCCCTTTTACAACGCGCTGCAAAAGAATTGCATCATCAGCAGCCTTCAGCGGATCATCAACATGATTCAAATTAATCTCGTATTGGCCGACTGCGTACTCAGCGGTTGTGGCCCCGACCGGAATATCCTGAATTCGACAGATCGTCTCAACTTCGCTCAGAAATCCCGTAAAACCATCCAGATCAGCGAGGCTATAAACCTGTGTTGCAGTTGCCTGTCGACCGGTCTCCGGTAGCACCGGGGGAGACGGTTGATTCGTCTCGGCGCTTGATGCATCCAGTAAATAAAACTCCAATTCAAGCGCAACTACAGGGTTGAGGCCGGATGCATGAAACCGCTCGACCACTTTTTTTAGAACGTGCCGTGGATCTACTTCGCAGGGAGAGCCGTCAAGCTCATAAAGGCATCCCATCACCTGAGCGGCTCCTGGTCCGACCCATGGCGTCAGTTTGAGCGACCCTAAGACCGGCCAAATCTGGACGTCAGGGTCTCCATCAGAGAATCCTCGACCCCCCGCGTCGGTACAGTTTCCGTTCACATCCAACAGGTAGATCGAGCTGGGGATTTGCAAACCCTCAGTGTAGAGCTTATCGAATTGATCACGACTGATCCGCTTTCCGCGGATGATGTTGCATAAATCCGGGAGGAGCACATCAACATATTCGCAGTCTGGGTGGGATTGCAAAAATGCTTCAAACTCTGTCTTTAGTTCTGACTGGTGTTGCATAACTTAATTCAGTTTGTTTAAGCCGGTATCATATCGTTCTGAAAACTGGCGTCCATGGGTCTCTTTCGAAAGTGAGATACTAATCACTGAAATAATCAACCAGATCAACATCAACGAGAATCCAAGTCGATAACTCTCATATCCATACGTTCGTAGCCCGCTCGCGTCAAATCCGCCTTGCCATAACCTGTCCAGCAACCAGCCGATGAGCGGTTGCAAGATCATCGGTCCACACATCACCCCCATGTTCACCACGCCCGATACCGTCCCGGAAAGACTGATCGGCACCGATTCTTTAGCCTGGGTAAACCCCAGGATCATCCCGCCCGAAAAAAATCCTGCG
This sequence comes from Gammaproteobacteria bacterium, assembly GCA_016776875.1. GTDB lineage: Bacteria > Pseudomonadota > Gammaproteobacteria > Arenicellales > UBA868 > UBA868. The sequence continues at coordinate 4,484 of JADHSN010000008.1, forward strand.
CCTAATAAAGAAACGACCAGTACTCCTAAAGGCAATTCAGGGATCAGAATAACTACAGACCAGCACCCGAGCGCGAGAAGCGCCCCGCTCAGATAGAGGATACGCCTGTTTTTCAATTTTTCGGAGAAAAGTCCAAAAAGGGGGCCGCTAAAAGCCCAGGACAACATAATCCCGGAACATAGCATAGCGGCTATTTTTGCTGGCAACTGGTAGACGTCTGTTAAAAACGGCATACCCCAGAGTCCAGAGAATGCAAGAACTGAGCCCACAATACCGCCGGGCGCGAGCGCCAAGAACCATGTATTGCGATACGCGAACACAGACTTCAAATTTTGCAGCTCGCTCGCCCTGCGGGATGTTGAACGATCCTGTTCGACATAGGGCGCAAAGCCCTTTTCGGTGGGATCATCCCTCACAATAAACCAAACGACCAATGCAAGAAAAAGCCCAATCGCAGAAACCACCAGCGTTACAACGCGCCAGCCAACCGCGTCACTGGCGAGATGCAGTGGCACACCAGCGAAAACGGCACCCATCATTCCGGCAACCAGCAACAGGCCAGCCGCAAGCGAGAATTTCTCTGTCGGCAACCAGTGTGTCGCGAGCTTAAGCGTGCAAACAAAACCTACCGCTACCGAGCCCCCGATTAAAAACCTTCCAAGGCCTGCCCAGAATAAAGATGGTGCGAGTGCGAAAAGTATCGCGCCCAGCGTGCTGATAATTATTCCGCCTATCAGCAGACGACGCGGTCCAACGCGATCCGCAATCAGGCCGGTCGGAATCTGCATCGCCACATAAGAATAAAAATAAAGCGCCGATAAACTGCCTAAGGATGTTGCGTTTAACCCAAAATCGACACTCAGTTCCCGATGCAAAACAGCGGGCGCGACCCGATGAAAAAATCCTAGCAAAAATAAACCGGCACCCAGCCCCCACACGGACCACGCCAGCGCTGCGGGAGGGGGGTTTCTGGGAATACTCATATTAGGGGTTTCATTAGAGGAATCGCCTTTAAATCTTGTTAATTTTTCACTTCAGATTATCGTTAGATATCGACTACAATCGCGTATTATGGCGCCTGAACATCGACTTTGGTTTTATTGTTTTTGTTCATCCCCTATTCATGAACCCCATTACAATTCGTCGCCTGACGAGATGAAAACGACTTTAAAGATTGACTCTTAAATGAAGCCCTATTCTGCGTGGAAAGTGTTCGTAAATGGCATGAATGGCCAGAAAGGATGGACGCGTGCCTGGCGAGACCCCGAGCCTAAAAAGGAATATGACGTCATCATTGTTGGCGCAGGCCTCCACGGTCTCGCAACTGCATACTACCTCGCAAAAAACCACGGTGTTACGAATATCGCAGTCGTGGAAAAAGGTTGGTTGGGCGGAGGTAACGGAGGACGAAACACCACAATTGTCAGATCAAATTATATGATGCCCGGAAATCGGGAATTCTATGAGCACTCACTCAAGCTCTGGGAAAATCTGAGTCACGATCTAAATTACAACGTAATGTTCAGTCAGCGCGCTCATGTCAGCCTGTTGCACAGCCCTGCGGCAAGAGATGCCGCTGCGCGCCGGTATAACACGATGCGATTAACAGGTACCGACGGCGAGTTATGGGATCTGCCCACCCTCAGGCGGAACATCCCACACCTCAATTTTGATGCTGATGCTCGCTTCCCAATTACCGGTGCGATGGTTCAACCCCGGGCAGGTACGGCTCGTCATGATGCGGTTGCGTGGGGTTACGCACGGGGTGCAGACCAGTATGGTGTTGATATTCTGCAGAATCGAGAAGTGATTGCCGTTCATCGGGACAGTGGGAAAATCACCGGTGTCGAAACAACCCGAGGTCTTATCAAGGCCAAAAAAGTGGGCTTCGCGGTCGCGGGCAATACCTCCAGACTCTGGCGAATGACAGATCTGGGCCAGCTGCCCATAGAGTCTCACAAGCTTCAAGCATTTGTCTCAGAACCTCTCAAACCCCTCCTTGATCATGTGGTTGTGTTTGGGGTGGGTGGCGCTCATTTTTATATCTCCCAATCTGACAAGGGCGGAATGGTTTTTGGCGGCGATCTGGACTGGTATAAGTCGTATGCTCAGCGCGGCAACCTTCCTATTGTTCAGGATGTGGCGGAATGCGCGACATCAGTCCTACCCTGTCTTGGTCGTGTTCGCCTGCTTCGCCACTGGTCAGGCGTAATGGATATGTCAATGGATGGGTCTGCATTCATCTGTAAAACGCCAATCAGCAATCTTTATCTCAATGCAGGATGGAACTATGGCGGCTTCAAAGCAAGTCCCGCATCCGGATGGTTCTTCGCAGACCTCATCGCGAATGACCGACCCGATCCGGTAATACAAAACTTCACGCTCGATAGATTTTCCCGAGGAATTAATATCGATGAGCGCGGCGCGGGACCCGATCCAAAACTTCATGGCTGAATAATCTGATGCTGAGAATACAATGCCCCTTTTGCGGTCTTCGTGATCATAGCGAGTTCAGCTATGGCAGCGATGCCTCGGTTGAATATCCACCGCTGGATGGCTCTCAAGAGGCGTGGCATGATGCCGTATTCCAAAGAGAAAATATCGATGGGGTCCAATTCGAAACTTGGCAGCATACATTAGGTTGTCGAATGTGGATTGTTGTGGAACGCAACACACGGACGCACGACATCCTGTCTGTTCGACCCGCCCACGACGGAATCGCGCAAGCGCTCAATCCGTCTCTCATGATCGAACCTGACCAATGAATACGCGTAGGCTAGCCACCGGCGGGCAAATTAATCGCAACAAACCATTAGCGTTTGAGTGGGACGGCAAACAGCTGACGGGTTATGAAGGGGATAGTCTCGCGTCTGCTTTACTCGCAAGTGGTGAAACCATTCTCGGTCGTAGCTTCAAGTATCACCGGCCACGTGGACTTATGTCTGCGGGCGTCGAAGAATCAGGCGCAATCGTGACTATTGGCACGGGAGCACGAAGAGACGCAAATGTGAAAGCGACCTCGCAGGCGCTTTACGACGGCCTAGTTGCAAAAGGACAAAATGCCTGGCCCAGTGTTCGAAACGACTTTGGAGCCGTTAATACCCTCTTTGGCCGGTTCTTTAGCGCAGGTTTTTATTACAAAACTTTTATGGGCCTGCCGCCATTTGAGTGGGGCGAGGGAACCGGCGCATGGATGTGGTACGAAAAAATAATTCGGAAGGCAGCCGGCATGGGAACGGCATCCCGAAAAGCTGATCCCGACGCCTACGAGCATGCAAATGGCTATTGCGATATCCTAGTTGTTGGCAGTGGCCCGGCAGGACGTTCCGCCGCACTCTCCGCGGCGCAATCCGGCTGTGATGTGGTCCTTGCTGAACAAGACTTCGCACTAGGAGGCGAAAGTCTGTCCCGAGCCGAGGAAACTGACACGCTCCCACAAGAGTTAGCGGCGCTTCGCAATGCCGGCGTACGATTAATGGAAAATACGACTGCCTTCGGCTTATATGACGGTGGTGTTGCGGGCTTGCTCGAGCGCGTCACCGATCATCTTTCAACGCCACCGCGATGGATGCCGAGACAGCGATTCTGGACGATGCGGTCGAGATTCACGATTATTGCATCGGGCGCCCTCGAGCGTCATCTTGCGTTCGGCAACAATGATCGACCGGGGATCATGACCGCAAACGCCGCAAAAATTTATCTTAGTCGATATGGGATACTCGCGGGCGAGAATATCGTCATCGCTACTAATAACGACTCAGCTTATCTAACAGCATCGAGCCTCTCGAATGCCGGAGCCCGAGTGACACTGCTCGATTCTCGCGAGCAAGTCTTGAACTCATCACAAGCAGGCGCGCAATCAGCCGGCGTCGATGTGCAGCACGGCATGTCAATCCTGAACGCAAAAGGATCCAAGGGCGTTTATTCAATTGACCTTGCAGAAAAATCTTCTGTCGGATGGAGTGCCAAAAATCAAATGGCATGCGACCTTCTTTTGGTTTCAGGCGGCTGGTCGCCGGTCGTTAATCTTTTATCGCACCGAGGGCTAAAGCCGGTATGGGACAGCGTCAACGCGTGCTTTATCGCACCTGAGCATCATGAACCTATCGCAATGGCCGGCAGTGCGGCTGGCATTTGGGATCACGCCGAATGTGTTCAATCTGGCGAGCAGGCAGCAGCTCACGCGGTGACCCATCTGCATGGCCAGCGATCTCAAACACCCAATCAATCCGGAGGATGGGAAACCCCCATTGAGGGGCTGTATGAAATTTCGGTACCCGGACACCAACACAAGTCTTTTGTGGACCCCCAGCACGACGTCACTGCCGACGATATCCGACTCGCACATCAAGAAGGATTTGTGTCAGTCGAGCATCTAAAACGATACACCACGCTGGGTATGGCAACTGATCAGGGTAAAATGGGAAATGTAATCGGGCTTGCGCTCATGGCGGAAGCGCTTGGAAAAGAAATTCCCGAAGTCGGCACCACCACATTTCGACCCCCCTATACCCCAATTAGTATCGGCGCACTTAAGGGGCGCAATGTAGGGTCCCATTTTCGACCATTGCGTAGAACGCCATTGCACGATTGGAATTTAAATGCGGGCGGCACAATGACGATGGCGGGGTTATGGCACCGTCCCTGGTACTTCGCCCAACCGGGTGAAGGGATCGGCGAAGCTTATGTTCGTGAAACTGAAACCGTCCGCAGAACTGTTGGGGTGTGCGACGTGACGTCGCTCGGAAAAATTGCGGTTCAAGGACCAGACGCAACTGAATTCTTAAACCGAGTCTATACCAACCCGTTTGCAAAACTCGCCGTCGGCAAAGCGCGTTACGGCATTATGCTAAGAGACGATGGATTTGTCATGGATGACGGAACCACCTGGCGCCTTGGTGAGAACGACTACTTCATGACGACCACGACCGCTCACGCGGCGAAGGTGATGACGTTTCTTGAAGAACTTTTACAAACTCGTTGGCAGAATCTTCGTGTACACCTAACCTCGGTCTCAGAGCAATGGGCCGGTATTGCTGTAGCAGGGCCACAATCCCGTGAAGTGATCACCGAGTGTGCCGCAGACCCTCGTAAGGTTACCGACCCGGCCCTGCCTTTCATGGGCGTCATTGAAACAACGCTCAAAGGTAACATTCCCGCAAGGATTGCCCGAATCAGTTTTTCGGGCGAACGGGCCTTTGAAATTTATATACCATCTGACTATGGTCCAGCGGCAATGGACATGATTTGGAGCGCTGCAAGAGTCCGCGCGGGCTGTCTTTATGGGCTCGAAGCGCTGGGTGCCCTTCGTATCGAAAAAGGCCATGTCACTGGAGCCGAACTAGACGGTCGCGTGACCATTGAAGATGCCGGATTAGGTCGAATGGCCTCAGACAAAAAATCTTATATTGGCAGCGTCCTTAAGAATCGTCCTGAACTCTTAAAAAACGACCGTCCTCGCCTTGTTGGGATATTCCCAAAAGACCGGAGAGAAATCTTTAACGCGGGATCGATTCTCTGCCAAAGCGACAACGTCTCGGGTTATGGGAACGGCTGGGTAACCGCAGTCACTCACTCTCCTGCCCTCGGCCATTGGATTGGCCTCGGATTTATCGAAGGGGGGCATTCGAATTGGGCTGACCGCGACGTCGTTTGTGCCGACCCGCTTCGAAAAGGAAATACACCTGTCGAAATTGTCTCCCCACATATGTTTGATCCATCCGGAGACCGCATGTATGGCTAATCGTTGCTCCGCGCTTGCGGCCTATTACCCAACCGGACTCCATGGTCGACCTGGAGAGCCCGGCGTGAAACTACAAGAGATTCCCGATCTTAACCTTTGGCAAATTGCCGGATGGCCAGACACGATGGAATCGATCCATTTGGCAATCACCGACGGCATGAACTCAAATCGATTATCCCCTGGGCGAGCACTCGCAAGACCAAAAGGCGTTGCCTTTCAAGTGGAACCTCTAAAGTTTTGGCTATTAGCAGAGGCGCCACCCGTTTTCAATCAAACTGACGGGGTCGTCCTTGACCTATCGCACTCGCGGACGCAGATCCGGGTATCGGGTCCGGAAGCCCAGACCTGCTTAAGCCGGCTTCTCCCGCTCGACCTTCGAGATCACAGTTTCCCCCAAAACGCCGTGGCGTCTAGCGGTATTCATCATGTCGGAATAACGCTTTGGCGCAGTGAGCTCGGATTTGAGCTGTTCATCCCAAGAGGATTTGCACGGTCGATCTGGGAATTACTTCTCGAGACCGCTGAGCAATTTGGATCAGAGGTGATCTAACCCAAGACCGAAAAACTACTGTCCGGATTTATGCGGCGTAGCCGAGACATCTCTCCCGTATCCAGGCTGTAATCGATATGTTCTAGCGAAAACTGAAATGGGTTCGTATCGTGATCATTACCTGCTTCGCAGTATTCGATTAACCCTGCCATCAATCTTCCCGCTGCCGGCGCGTTCTTGAACTGATTGCCACTGCTCCCACATGCCATGTAAAACCCGTCTATTACCGATCGATCATAGATGGGCATCCAATCTTCGGTAACATCATAAAGGTCGACCACGCCGCGCGTGCGTGACGGAAACTCTAAACCACGCATCCGTTGCGCCAATCGGAGCGCTTGCGTCATTGCCTGATCTGAAAAATTTCGATCAAACCTGTCAGCGTTGTCGACCCACTGATGGGAATCACATGGCGGATCTTCGCTTCCAATCAAAACAAAATTCCCTTGCTCGGGCCTACAATAGACTCCGATATCACTGTCAGAGACGACTAAGCCTGCTTTTTCGAAATCGAGGCCGGCTGGGGCGGGGACATGAGCGACCTCCTGCCGGAGCGCCCGGGTTGTGATGCGCATGTCGACATCCGTACCCGCTAATTTATTCAACTCCGAGGAATGAGGTCCGCCTACGTTCACTACAACAGGCGCTGAGATCTCAGTCCCATCATCCAGTACGACGCCTTTGACCCGTCCATTTTCAGAAGGTATTTTTATAACTCGACGATTAAATATAAATTCGCACCCCGTATTTTTAGCGGCGTCCTTTATGTTTTGAGTCGCTAACTGCGGATCTGATATAAAACCCGCAGTCGGGAAAAAAGCCGCACCGCTCACCTCGCCCGAAGTCGCCTCACCAAAATGCGGATCATCGACCGTTTTTGCTGGAGCGAAACATCGAAGATCATAATTAGGTAATCGCTTCAGTATGTCTTTCGGCGTCCAATCTTCAAAAGGAATGACCAATTCCTTTGCGTTAGCGACCACATTCTTGAGGTAATTGTTAGATTCTGTTTTCATCACCAAACATCCCGTTTGGCAAAATTTCGCTAACCTCCCCCCTTTTGATTCACCGCGATCTAAATATTCCGACCAATGAAGCCAATCAAAAAATCCATCGTACGCAAATGCAGTGCCCGCGACCGTGGAGTAATGAACCCGGATGATTGCGCATGAACTGGATGTCGATCCATAGCCTGCTGACGGGAGCTTGTCGACACAGATAACATTTCGCCCCCGTTTTGAAAGCTCATAGGCTGTCGCCGCGCCGATCACGCCTGCTCCAATCACGACTGCATCTGCATTGATCTGTTGAGTCACGAGTAAGCCTGCATTTAATTCACTGGATCTCTCGATTTAATTCCATCCGCGCTCTCAATTCGCGACCTGACCCAAGGTTGTGATCACGCCCGTCAGGTAGTTGTGATACTTGAAGTAGCCCATCGGTGTGGCCAAATAGCCGTCCACTCGCCAAGCGTTGTCCACTGCAATGTCGACCTGAGAGAAGTTCTCGCTGTCATAACGAGGGTCATAGGCGGCATGAGTATGATACGAGGCCGTTGCATATCCATTGGGCACATCATCTGGTGATCCAATGTTCACGCTATCTAGTGTTCCCTTTATTGGCTCAGTGGCGCTAAATGTTGCGTCCGCATTCTGGTAAACCCAACCCCCGTATTCCAAATTCTGGGACACCGATGTTGGATTGATTTTATTCAATACATCTTTCGCCGCGTCGTGTTGCTTAGTAAACCGAATTTGCGTATCGGCCTTATCACTACCCGAAGATGCGACTAAAGCAACACCCACAGCGGAAGCCGCGAGGATTGCAGTGCTCATCGTGCCCAATCCAGATGACCCCCCTTCTGTACCCCACATCTCATCTGGACGATTAAAGCTTCCGCTGTAGGAAAACAAAACCCGCTGATAGTTTCCGTCTCGAAACCGCTCGCTCGAACCACTCTGGAATTCCAAAGCAACTCGATGCGCTCGGTTTATTGGCATTTGCCATTTAACTAATCCCGAGCCTGTCCCATCATCCGCACGAAGGTATCGGGCGTTAAAATCAATCCCCGATAATGTAAAGCCAGCGCCGACCGCGTGTGCAGCACTGTTCTCAGCAACCTCCACTCGAAAGATCTGAACGTGCGAATGTGTCGTTTGCGCGCCCGCAAACCAATTGATTCGATCCTCCACACCGCTGGCCTCTATCTGCGCCACGCCGACTGAAAAATGAGCATCCTGTCCCTGGGAAAACTGAAAGGTGGCACCTGAGTAATGAGCAGATTTCGAATAATCGGAGTGAAAAAGCCGGGCATCCCGGGCGTTAAAAGAAAATGTATTGGATAGATTCGAAAGTCCGTCCGTATTACCGAAAAAGCCACTCATTCCTGCATTAGACCCAGCCAAACCAGACAGAAAAAACTGACTCCCTTGCGAAAACGCCGCTACCGATTGGAATCCAGTCTGGTCCTGATCACCTGAAAAATTAATCCAGAGCGGCTCGGAGTTTGCCCCAGATTGCCCCAGAACTGGGATAATGCCGCTCATCGGAAGGCCTAGAAGCAAAAGAAGCACTGCAGCCGTATCTGACGTTTTCATCAAAATATTCTCATTACTTTAATCCTCGAAAGACTACTTCAACACAAGCCTCTTGCCAATTGATTTTCCAAATCAGTCCATCATCCGCGGATTAGCTATTGTTGGCCCAACATAAATTATGAAAACTCGAGAACTCCTTTTGGCGCTACTGGTCCCCCTCACTTGGGCCCTGGGATTCACTGTCGCTAAAGCGGCTCTCGATGAGTTTCCACCCTTATTACTGATGAGCATGCGATTTTTTATTGCAGGCCTTATTTTAGTCTGGTTTGTTCCGATTCCTCGACACTGCCTGAAAGACCTATTCTGGATCTCTCTAGTGGGGTCAACCGTCCAATACGGCCTCACTTTTACTGGCCTATCAATGATCGACGCCTCCCTCGGGGGAATTATTGTTCAACTAGAAGTGCCTTTTAGTGTGCTCTTGGCGGTCATTGTTTTTAGGGAGCGTCCCGGGTTGCTAAGAATTATCGGAATGACAGTTTCATTTATCGGCATTGCGCTTATTGCGGGAAAACCGAGCCTCAGTGGTCAGTTAGAAGGCATTCTCCTCACCGCGAGTGGCGCTTTAGTATGGGCAATTGGACAAATCATGTATAAACGGATCAGTTCACAGATCGATGGCTTGACCGGCATTGCCTGGATTGGCGTTATCGCAGCGCCTCAGATGTTAATCGGGTCGATGATTTTTGAAACCGGGCAAGTCGATGCACTAATGAATGCCTCATGGGTTGGCTGGGCGAGTGTTGTCTATCTCGGATTAATAATGACAGTGGTCGGATACGGCATCTGGTTTACGGTGCTTGCCCGAAACCCTGTGTCACATGTCATGCCCGTTTTATTAGTGCTTCCCGTATTCACTGTCCTCTTTTCAGTGTTGCTCCTCGGTGAAAGACCCTCTTTAGAAGTTCTGCTAGGCGGCGTTACGATATTAGCCGGCGTGAGTCTTATCGTGTTTTCCAAATCGAACACACGCCCGACTTAGCTCTAATCTAATCATCGACCGATGACTCGCTCTCCTGTAGAACTCAACGTCTGGAAAATTCAACTGTCAAAAGTTGAAGATCAACTAGACCGTTATAAAACATATCTCAATCAAGATGAACTGGCTCGCGCCAATCGTTTTCTATTTGATCGGGATCGAAATCGTTTTGTGATTTGTCGCGGGGCGATGAAAGTTTTGCTTGCAGAACAACTGGACACTAGCCCAACCCTGATCGAATTTGAATACGGCGAAAAAGGCAAACCGTATTTAGCTCGCAACACTATCGAATTTAATTTATCGCATGCGAAAGACTGGGCATATTTTGGAATCAACGATTCAATACCGCTCGGTATTGATCTGGAATTCATGCGTCCGCCTGCTCATAATGGATGGATTGATATTGCCAAACGGTTCTTTGCGCCCGCGGAGTTTAAAAGCCTAAGCGCTCTGCCAGTCGATGCCCAAGCCGAGGCTTTCTTTTGTTGTTGGACCCAAAAAGAAGCTTATATCAAACTACACGGCGATGGCCTATCTTTGCCGTTGGATCAGTTTACGGTAAACGTCGATCCGACCTCCCCTGCAAAACTGCTCACGACCACATGGAATCCGGCGGACCTGGGTCAGTCTCGTCTTTATCACTTAGAAGCGCCGCACTTCTATCGAGCATCAGTTGCGTTAAGATCAGTCTCCCCTATTAACATTACTTACCATCAATTTATTAATCACTGATCGTTAGTAAATCTCGTCGCGCGTCACAAGCTTAGACGGTAAAATATTTGTATGAAGCATGAAAATATCCTAAGCGTTATTGGTCAGACGCCTGTTGTGAAACTGAATCATTTTGATCCTGGTTTTGCACGCTCTCTTTGGGTAAAGCTCGAGAGTTTCAACCCGGGCGGCTCGGTTAAAGACCGGCCCGCCCTGAACATGATTGAAGATGCTGAAGCTCGAGGCGTCTTAAAGCCGGGTGACACTATTATTGAGCCAACGTCTGGCAATACCGGCATCGGACTGGCGATGGTCGCCGCGGTCAAAGGCTATCCGGCTGTCTTTGTAATGTCGGCAGATATGAGTGAAGAACGCAAATCGATTCTTCTGGCCTATGGCGCGACGCTTGTGCTCACGCCGGCAGAAAAGGGGACCGTTGGGGCGATTGAAGAGGCCAGGCGCCTTGAGAAAGAGCATGGTTACTTCTTTGTCGGTCAGCATTTTAATCCCGCAAACCCGCTATCTCATAAAACCACCGCGACAGAAATTCTTGAAGATTTTGGAGTCGATCTTGGCGCGGTTATTTGTACAACCGGAACTGGCGGAACGGTGAGCGGAATCTCGCCAATTCTGCGTTCGGCGATTCCAGATATTCAGATTATCGTGACAGAGCCTGATGAATCCCCAATGCTCTCCCAGGGGATAGGACGGAAACACCGCATCATGGGAACCACGCCCAGCTTTATTCCGGACACGCTTAATCAAAATGCGTACGATTCGATCATTCCAGTTAATGCGGATGATGCAATCGGCATCACTCGCAGACTCGCCGAGGAAGAAGGTATTTTTTGTGGCATATCTTGTGGGGCGGCCATCGTGGGGATGCTCGAATATGCAAAACAGAAAGAAGCAAAAGATAAGCAACTTCTCGCCATTCTTGCAGATACAGGCGAGCGTTATTTAAGCACTGAACTCTGGACTGGCGCATGACTTATATCGTTCACGTTACCGCTGTCGTTGAGGGAGATCTTGAGCGTATCGAGCAATTGATCAATGAATATCGATATGCTTGTCTTGAGAATCAGCCTGGAATGAAGCAGTTTTTTGTTTCTCGTGTAACTGATAACCCCAACGTATTTCTCTACACACAAATTTTCATTAGCGCGGATGCCCATCAAGCCCATATTGAAGGCAATGATCCGAAAAATTTTTTTGCGCAAATGGAAGAAGAAGGCTTCCAGTTTCAGGGGCGGTGGGTGGCTGGAAAAGAAATTGACTCCGCACCTGAGGGTCAGTGGTTGAATTAAAGCTGAGTCCGCTCACAGCTATATTACCTACTGGCGAACAATACCCGGCGCACTTTTTCTCAACACATATTTTTGCACTTTTCCCGTTGCTGTTTTCGGCAAATCTTCAACAAAACTGATCATCTGTGGCGTCTTGAAGTGCGCAAGCCGGTCACGCACATGAAATTTTAGACTCTCCTCGGTCGCCTCAATACCCTCCTTGAGCACCACGAAAGCATGCGGACTTTCGCCCCATTTCTCGTGCGGCATTCCCACCACTGCCACTTCTTGTACGGCAGGGTGAGTCAGCAAACACCCCTCAAGCTCAACCGAAGAAATATTTTCCCCGCCACTGATGATCACGTCCTTAAAGCGATCCCGTATCTCAATATATCCATCGGGATGCACAACTGCCGCGTCACCCGAAAAAAACCAGCCGTCACGAATCGCTGCTTCAGTCGCATTTATGTCATTGTAGTAACCCGCCATCACCACATTTCCTCTAACTGTAATCTCCCCTAAAGTCTTGCCATCCGCAGAAACTTCATCGCCATTCTCATCGACTACTCGAACTTCACCCGAACTGACCAGTTCAACCCCTTGTCGGGCTTTTACTTTTGAGCGCTCCTCGATCGAGAGTTTGGCGTGCGCGTCGCGAGGCTCACATACGGTTATCAAGGGGGCAGTTTCTGTTAATCCATAAACGTGGGTTAATTCCCATCCGAGATCCTTTTCAACCAACTCAATAGTCGCAGCGGCCGGTGGTGCGCCAGCGGTAAAAAGACGGACACCTCGCGGAGCGGTTCTGCGAATCTCTTCCGGCGCGTTCGCGATCCCAATAAGCACCGTTGGCGCCGCACAAAACATGGTTATTTCTTCCCTGATAATGAGATCATAAATGACAGCAGGCTCAACTTTGCGAAGACAAACATGGGTCATTCCTCGAGCTGTGTTTATCCAGGTAAACGTCCAGCCGTTCGCATGAAACATTGGAAGTGTCCACAGGTAACGGTCTTGCGGCGTGAGGTGATGATGCGCCAGGGTTCCCATGATATTGATATAGGCATTACGGTGCGTAATCATCACGCCTTTAGGTCGGGCCGTGGTTCCACTGGTGTAGTTGATCGTAATCAGATCCAGTTCATCAATCTCTACAGGCTCAAATGAGGCGTCATGTTGATGAATCTGCGCCTCGTAGTCTATCCAGTCTGGCAGCGCGTCTTCGAGACCTATAAATGCCTCGACTGTTTTTATTTGACCGCGAATACTATCTATTGCGTCATAAAAATCAGGATGCACACAAAGCACTTTTGCACCGCAGTGATTGAGGATGTACTCAAATTCATCCGACTTAAGGCGATAATTGATCGGCACAAGAACGGCTCCAATCTGAGGCACCGCGTAGTAAGCCTCAAGATGGGAATGCGTGTTGGGCGCAATGTATGCAACCCGATCTCCTTTCTGAACCCCCATACCTTGCAACGCTTTTGACCATCGATCGCACCGCTCAAAGAATTGCCCGTAGGTCAATCTAAGCTCCCCATCCACGACTGCCTCAGATTCTGAGTAAAGTCTTCTTGCCCGTCGCGCAAATTCCATGGGCGTTAGCGATATTTCCATATTCTCTCTCTTGAAAAACAGGTGATTTTTGATATAGTTTTTTGAACCAATGTGTCTAGGAGACTAACGATGCGCATTCTGATTGCGAGCTTTTTTATTATCTCATCATTAACTTTAACGGGAGTTTCTGCTCATCAATGGGATGTATCAGTTCCCAAACTCCAGGAGCGAATGATGCTTGCAACGACTAACGCTTGTCAAAACTGTGACCTCTCCAATACAGAGCTTAGCTATAAACGTTTAGAGCGTGCCGACTTATCTGGCGCTAACCTGCAGGATGTTAACTTCATGAGGACTAATCTGAGACAAGCCGATCTTCGATATAGCAACCTCTCCCAAGCGAACTTTATCTGGGCAAATCTATCGGGCGCAGACTTGCGCGGTGCAACGCTCCTCGACGCGGTCATCTCCGAATCCCGCAATCTGGATGAAGCCATTTTTTGTGAGACCACCATGCCCGACGGCAGCCTCAATAACGCCAATTGCTAGACAAAAAAACGAGTCAAGCGATCAATCACCTCATCTGGCCGCTCCTCCGGAAGAAAATGGCCGCAATTTAGCGCCTCACCAGACACGGTTGCGGCATATTCTTTCCAAACCTGAAGCACATCAAAATTCTTTTGAATAAACCCCTGATCACCCCATAACGCCAACAACGGACACTTAATTTTTTCGCCCTGGTCAGCTCGATCATGATCAAGGTCAATGCCTGCGGCCGCGCGATAATCTTCGCAGGTTGCGTGAATTGTGCGCGGATCACTAAAGCATCGCACATATTCGCTGATCGCTTGCGGATCGAATATCGCCTCTGCTCCGCTCCATTGCCCTAGTTTCATTCGTAGATAATATTCTGGATTTGCGCCGATCATTCTCTCCGGTAGATCTTTCCCCTGAATCAAAAAAAACCAGTGGTAATAGCCGGTCGCAAAATTCTGGTCTGTATGATCGAACATATAAACCGTCGGCACAATGTCCATAACGCAGATCTTTTTGATGCTATCCGGATGATCCAGGGAAAGTCGATGTGCGACTCGCCCGCCCCGGTCATGGCCGGCAACAAAAAATTCGTTAAACCCCAAATTCTGCATGACTTCAATAATATCCTGGGCCATCGCGCGCTTTGAATACTTTTCATGACTCAAACCGCCATCTGGCTTACTACTGTCCCCGTACCCGCGGAGATCTGGACAGACTACAAAAAAATTTCTGGCCAGTTGATTAGCGACCCGATGCCACATGACGCTCGTCTGGGGATAGCCGTGAAGCAAAACAAGTGGCTCCCCCACTCCTGCAGAACGAACCAAAATGTCTGCACCTGATGTTTTTATAAATTGTCGCGTGAAGGTATCGAGCATTTTTCTTTGGACAATCACTCCAAGCCAGTTAAGTATTCGCAAAAAATCCCTTTTCGCTGCGATTCATGAATTTGGGAAATCTCGCGATGGGGTCACTCAATACGAATTCAAGGTGGCGGTTGACGCTTCCAGTCCAACCCGGTGCTCGCCGCCGAAAAGCGTCTTCCTATTGATCAGAATTGTTATTTATTGGGCGTGCTTTTTAAAGAAAGCACTATAAATACTGCTCAGAATTGTTAAAAAAGCGGCAGCGATTAGTGCAGAGGCGATCGGCCGGTCCAGGAAACCGAGCCATTCAAAATGCAGCATCTGCATCGCTTGGGCAAAAGTTTGTTCGCCAATTTTGCCAAGAATTAGCCCAAGGACGATCCCTGCGAGTGAATACCCTGACCGGCGGAGAAAAAATCCTGCCGCACCTGCAATAAACATGACCAGTACATCGATCACAAGGCCGCGAACCGCGTATGCGCCGACCGTTGCGAGCAAAAGAATTAATGGCGCGAGGAACTGGAAAGGAATACGAAGCAGATTAATTATAGTTTTCGTTTCAAGATATCCAACGAGCAGAATCGATAAATTAGCAAAAAACATCGCTGCAAATACGACCCAAACCAAATCGGGGCTATTTAGAAAGACAAGCGGTCCGGGTTCCATATCATGCATTTGGAACACGCCCACCATCATTGCGGTCAGCGCACCACCTGGAAGACCCAACGCCAGTAGTGGAATCATCGCGGCCCCGGTTGCAGCATTGTTTGCAGTCTCTGATGAGATCACACCCTCAAGCTTACCTTTGCCGAATTGACTCTTATCCTTTGACCACCGGACAGCTTCGTTATACCCCATAAAGGCCGCAAGCGTAGCCCCGATCCCCGGCAACACGCCGCAGAAGAACCCGATAACAATCGAACGAATAACAGCGACTTTGTGGGCAATCAGTTCTGCGACACTCGGAAAATCAACGCTGATTTTTGGCGCGATAAATGAGCCTGTTGCCTTTTTTTCAGCTTGAATAAATATTTCCGAAACCGCGAAGAATCCAAGAATGGTGGGAATAAAGTGAATGCCCGCGAGCAAATAGGGCATGCTGAAGTCATAACGCTCAATCCCTCCAACGGGATCCATCCCGACAACCGCAATCAGCAGTCCAACCAGAATGGAAAGCCAACCTTTCCAAAGCGTCTTGGCCCCCACGGTTGCTGCGACCGCGAGACCGAAAAAAACGAGTGCGAAAATCTCGGGCGGGCCAAACGCCGAAATTGCCCAATTCGCAATTGGCGCGGTGGCCAGCATCATTATTACAGCTGCCACGGTGCCGCCGATAGCCGAACACATTACCGCCGCGCCAACGGCTCGGCCCGCCTCGCCATTTTTGGTCATCGCATAGCCATCGAAGGCGGTTGGCGCGTTTTCAGGCGCCCCTGGGATATTAAACAAAATAGCGGTTATGGCTCCGCCATAAACCCCAGTACAGTAAATAACGGAGAACAGCATAATGCCGTGCTCTGCGGATAAATGGGCAGTAAACGGTAACAAAATTGCAGCAAGCGTCAGCATGCTTACCCCCGGGATCGCGCCAAAGAGCATGCCCCCAACCACGCCACCGAAGAAGATTAAAATCCCCATCGGATCACTAAACAACGTGATCGTGCCATTAATAAAATTTGCGTAAGCGTCCATGACTGTCCTGTGTCCCGCCCTACTGAAGCAGAATAATCAGTTGATTGCTAAATTCATAAAAAGGGCTCAAGTTTCCGGTTGGCAGTCCGACATAAAGCAGACTGACGAACGTCAGGAGCAAGGCCCCCATAATAAGCGCGATGGTTAAAGCGATCCATTGCAAACGTCTCTCCCCCATTAATAGGGTCACGCCGATTATAAAAAGAGGCGCCATTGCATAAAAACCCATATCTTCGAGTAGCGCGGCAAAAAAGATGGGCAAGGCAAGGATTGCCCCAACATGATTGCCCCGCATTAACACTAGATAGGCAACCAACAAAATTGGGGCAGTCACACCCTTAACCAGATGAACTCCCTGCTTATCCAGCGTCGTCATTAATCCAACAAGGTCCGGCGCACGCATATACAAAAATGGAATCGCTAACAGCAGAAAAGTAGATGCGTACCATGATACCGAGGAGTGTCCCGCTTTCCGCGCGGCCTCTTGCGCGCCATCGTCGGTTGCTGCACCCAGTGAGCCTGTCGGACTATCACCTGCATAGTATTGAAATAAAAGCTGGCCAAGCGCGGCAAAGGCCATTAATAAAATAAGCGTCCGAGGCCATGCGGTAGCGCCAAATTTATAAATCTCGATACTGCGATCGAAATCAAATGATTCGACATAAAGAAACGACGAGAGCAACAGCCAAAAAGCTGCCTCAAAAAAATGTACCGGGCGCAGTTTTCCCATCTTTATTCGTCGCTTAAAGATTTTTAACGATACAGAAAACGGCCGGATGCAGAGACCTGCACCCGGCCCACTCTCCAAAACCGATGATCAACCGTAGATCTACTTAACTTCTAAGCCAAGTTCTTTATAGACCTGACGATATTGGGCAATCGTCCCTGTAATCAGTTCCTTCGCGCCAGCGGTATCCCTGTAGCTTTCAATAAGATTCATGAACTTCTTCTCATTGAAGGCTTGATAACTCGGCTCACAGAAACCTTTCTGGAATGCCCATTGCAACCACTCCACGCGGTCTGCCGGGGCATCTTTATGAACGTAAAATCCTCTAAAACGTAGCAAGGGTTCAAAATCAAAGCCCGCATCTTTCAAGCTGGGCACATCAGCAAAAACGCCCGGTCGAGAGTGCAAAAGCGTAAGGATTGGGCGGAAAGTTCCCGAATCTAGGAATTTTCGGACATCGCCTGGCTGCTCAAACAATGCATCAACCTGTCCACCTGCCAACGCGCCATACCGTGGGGCGCCTTTATCAAATGAAATCTGCTGAATTTTCATTCCGGTCGCATCAGTGAGGTACTTCATATTGATGCGCTCCATCGAGCCCTCTTTTGAAACGTTAGCAATCGTTGCTTTTCCATCCTGAGCTTTCACCCAGTTTACAAACGAATCCCAATCGGTGAAGCGATCTTCGTTGGTGCGGATATAGATCTGGGAAAATGTAATCTGAGAGATCACGAGCGGAATCAGATCCTCTGCGGGATTCGGACGACCTGAATCAAGCGCATGCGCGCTAGATGCATCATCAATATGCTCTAAAACAGTGTATCCATCCGTTGGCATCGCTAAGTAAGCCGTCATGCCCACTGTGCCGGAGCCGCCCGGCTTATGATCTCGATTGATCGACACTCCCGTTAATTCAGTTACCGCTTGGGCCATTGCCTGTGCAACCTGTCCTGAACCACCGGCAGGTCCGTAAGGGACAATCATGGCAAGCGACCGCTCTGGAAAACCACCCGGTTTTGCCATGGTGCCCGGCAGTCCATCAGTTGCGCAAGCTGCGTAGGCACTACTCGCAGAAAAGATCGTGGCCGCCAACATTGACCCTGCTGTCATCAGAAACTTATTACTTCCCATATCTCCTCCTCCTCTTTGTTAATTCAGATTTTTTATTGAGATCAGAAAAAATGGTATCCCACCCCCTTATAGGTGTCAAAGCATTCCGCCTGCCTACCCCGAAAACGCCCGCCAAAGCATCGTAAATCCGGATATCAGCAATATAAGAAGAATAAGCCGCTGAAAGCGCTCGTCACTCATTCGCTTCCTGAGCCTTTCCCCACTGACCAGACCTACCATGACCGGAACCACCGACAATGTGGATAAAAGTGCCATTCTCTGATCAAGAACACCAAAAAGCACCAGCATTACCGCCCAAGGCACAACGCAGGCGATATATAAAAAGCTTATCGACGCAACAAACCGCTCTTTTCCAAGATGAGGGATCGATAGCAGATAAATAATAAGCATCGGCCCAAATAAAGAGGAAAGGCCTCCGATCAGGCCGCTCGCAGCTCCAAATATAAACCCCGCCGGCTTTTCAGACGCCGGTGTCAAATGAAACTTAAATGAGGAGCCTTGAAAAAATGCCGCTGATATTACAATCACCCCAACGATAATAAAAAGAGATCGATCATCAATATCAGCAAGAATTGCAACGCCAAAATAGGTGCCAATTAAAATCGTCAGAAAAGGCGGCCAAAAACGTGAAACCGCTGACCGAATTTGTTCTGCTTTAAAAGCTTGCCAAACATTCGCAACAACCACGGGCACCGCCATCAGGACAACGGCCATCTGTGGTGGTAACACTAAAGCCATTAAGGGCACCGTAAGCAAGGGCGTCCCTACCCCCAACGCCCCTTTGATGAGTCCACCAAAAAACAGGGCGACGCCGCACCAGCCGACAATAAACCAGTCAGCAAACGTCATTCATATACTCTTTTTATAAGAAACAAACTCACTGAAGCGATCGTGCGAGAAATTGCGCAACATGACGAGGCGATTTGTGGGTCACATCACTGATTTGATGGCGACAGCTGAAACCATCAGCGAGAAGCCAATCATCCCGATCCACCGCTTCAAGCGCCGGGACCAGGTCAAGTTGCGCCATCGCCATCGAGGCGTCATGGGTCTCCGATTGATATCCAAAGGCTCCGGCCATACCGCAACATCCAGAAGAGATCATTTTGGTCGTCAGGTCCGGGACCTGCTGAAGTATTTGCTCGACGGCGTCCATACTGCTAAACGCTTTTTGATGGCAATGGCCATGGACCCAAGCTACCCTTTCTTGCGTACGCTGAAACTTGAGCCTTGAGAAGCCTTGCAATCCGTCCCCCGCCAAAAATTCCTCTAAAAGCATTGCGCTTTTAGCCAAAACAGGCGCTGAATCATCGTCGATGAGACTTAGAAATTCATCTTTGAAAGTGAAAAGACATGAAGGCTCCAGCCCAAGAATTGGAATTTTCCTTTGCAGGTAAGGCTTCAAGGCTTCTATCGTCCGATTTGCTTCTGCCCGAGCTTTATCAACCATGCCGGTCGAAAGATAAGTTCGCCCGCAGCATAAAGGCCGAGCCTCGCCGTCGACTGCAACAGGTTGATGCACTTTAAAGCCTGCAGCCGTTAGGACCTGAATAGCTGCGCTCAAGTTATCAGGCTCAAAATAGCGATTAAAGGTATCTGCGAAAAGCACCACCTCGCCTAAATCGCCTGACCCAACGCAGAGCTCCTGCCCCTGTCTTGAGGTTTTGTGCCAAATCGGCAACGATCGTTTGGCGCTTATACCCAAAATTTTATCAGCGAGAACTCTCGCAAGCGGGCTAGTCCCGAAACTATTCGCTAAGGTAGAAAATCGACTGAGGGCCGGCGCGTACTTTGGCAGGCTTGATATGAGATGGTCTCGTAACGAACGGTTATGACGTTGGTGGTAGTGATGTAAAAATTCGATTTTCATCTTCGCCATATCCACACCCGTTGGACACTCGCGCTTACATCCTTTACATCCAACGCAAAGTTTCATTGAGTCGTAAAGTTCGGGATCTGTAAAACCGGATGCGCCAAGCTGACCGGAGATAGCAAGACGCAAACTGTTCGCACGACCTCGCGTTAAATGCTTCTCTTCCCGCGTTATTCGATAAGACGGACACATCACAGCTGAATCAAATTTTCGACAGGCTCCATTGTTATTGCACATCTCAACCGCTCCCCCAAAACCACTCCAGGCTGACCAGTCGAGCCCGTTTTTCAGACGTTGTGTCTTGTAACCTGGCTTATAGCGAAACAGACTTCGATCATCCATCTTTGAGGGTCTTACGATTTTCCCGGGATTAAGAAGGCCGCTCGGATCAAACAGATTTTTGACCTCGGTAAAGGCGGCGATCATCTTTTTACCGAACATTGCTTCATGAAACTCCGAGCGAACCAGTCCATCTCCATGTTCACCAGAATGCGATCCCTTATATTCACGCACCATCTCAAATGCTTCCTCGGCAATCGCTCGCATTTTAATAACGTCGATATCCCGCTTTACATTCAGAATTGGTCGAACGTGTAAGCAGCCTACAGATGCATGCGCATACCAGGTTCCAGAGGTTTCGTATTTTGAAAAGATCTCGGTCAACCTTCGGGTGTACTCTGCAAGATCTTCAAGCCGCACAGCGCAATCTTCGATGAAAGATACCGGCTTGCCATCACCTCTCATCGACATCATGATATTCAGACCTGATTTACGCACCTCCCAGATCTCTTTTTGAAATCCTGGATTAAGTGCTTCGGTGACACCACCCGAAAACCCAAGATCACTCATCAGTTCTTGCAATTGCTTCAAGCCTTGCAACTGAGTGTCAAGATCATCGCCCGAGAACTCGACGAGCAATAAAGCGTCAGGCTGGCCAACAACGATCTGACCAATTACATCCCGAAACATGGGTATGTCACGCGCCAACTCAATCATGGTGCGATCGACCAGCTCGACGGCACTCGGACCTAATTTGACAATATGTTGAGCCGAATCCATCGCGGCATAAAAAGTCGGAAAATGACAAACCCCGAGCACTTTATGAACCGGAATGTTAGCTAGGTGAAGTTGAATACGCTCGGAGTAAGCAAGCGTGCCCTCAGAGCCAACCAGAAGATGGGCTAGATTGTTGATGCCGTTCGACGTTCGAGCAAGGGCGTCAATATTGTATCCCCCTACCCGACGCTGCACATCTGGAAAGCGCCGCGCTGCCTCCTCAGCATATTTATCGCCGATATCGAATAGTTGTCGATTAAATCGGTTGGATTCATTATCACGAGACGACGGGCCAAAGTGGTGTCGGCTACCGTCAATTAAAATTGCCTCCAGTGCGCGCACATTATCGCGCATGGTGCCATAACGAATCGAACGAGCGCCGCAACTATTATTACCGGTCATCCCGCCGATCGTTGCGCGACTGCCTGTTGATACATCCACCGGAAACATAAGACCTTCTTTGGCAAGCGCACGATTTAAATGATCGAGCACCATCCCGGGCTCGACGATGACCGTTTGATTCTCCCGATCAATTTCAATCAACCGACTCAGATAAGCGGTGTTATCAATAACCAGAGCCTCTGCGACCGTCTGACCGCATTGAGAGGTTCCGGCCCCGCGGGGCAGAACCGGCACTCCGGCTTCTTTCGCAATTTGTAACGCATAAACCACATCCTGCCAACTTCGTGGAATAACAACGCCGATGGGCGCGATTTGGTAAATCGAAGCATCTGTGGAATATCGCCCCCTTGAAAACGAATCGAAATAGACCTCTCCCTCGAGTCCCGACCGTAACCGCTGCGCAAATTCAGATTGGCTAAACGCTTCAAATTTTGGATTCGCTGCCAAGAGGTTTTCCTTGATATACCTTAGTAATTTGTATTTTCTTTAACGCTAGGAAGGATACAATGAACGCTTCAATATGTTTACCAATCGCACGGCAATGAGCGGACGTCACTTTCTCCAAATCCCCGGACCGACAAATGTCCCAGATTCGATTCTACGCGCAATTAACGCGCCAACAATCGACCATCGTGGGCCTGAATTTGCTGCGCTGACTCTCGATATTCTTGACAAACTGCCTCGGGTATTCCAAACACAGAGTCCCGTTATTATTTTTCCAGCCTCCGGAACTGGCGCATGGGAGGCCGCGCTTGTAAATTGTCTTTCTCCGGCAGATAAGATCCTGATGTGCGAAACAGGTCATTTTGCAAAAGGATGGGGCCGTCTTGCAAACAAAATTCAACTTAACGCAGAAATTATTCCCACGGACTGGCGACAGGGGGCTGATCCGAATGCAATTAAAACCCGCCTCGAAAAAGATGGCGATCATCTTATTAAAGCGGTCTGTGTTGTGCATAACGAAACATCAACCGGCGTGGTTTCAGATATCAAAGCGATCCGAGCAGTAATCAACCAGACCAACCATCCTGCACTGCTCATGGTGGATACTATCTCCTCTCTCGCCTCGCTCGATTACCGTCATGACGAATGGGGTGTCGATGTCACCGTTGCCGGATCTCAAAAAGGCTTAATGCTGCCCCCCGGCTTAAGCTTCAATGCCATTAGCGCTAAAGCGCTTCAAGCGTCAAAGCAATCGACGCTTCCTAACGCCTATTGGGACTGGGATGACATCCTGGCGTCTAACAAGGAGGGGCAGTTTCCTTACACCCCGTCGACCAACCTACTTTATGGCCTAAAGACAGCGCTCGATATGCTTCTTGAAGAAGGGTTAGAGAATGTGTTCTCGCGTCATCTGCGGTTGGCCGAAGCTGCTCGATGCGCGGTTCGGGCATGGGGGCTTGAGATCCTCTGTCAAAACGCAGATAGGTACAGTAACTCTCTGACGGCCGTCCTCGTCCCGGATGGCCATGACGCAGATCAACTTAGAAAGATAATATTAGACAACTTCAATATGTCGTTAGGCAACGGTCTCGGTCAATTGTCAGGGAAAGTGTTTCGAATCGGGCACCTCGGTGATTTGAATGAACTATCTCTCATCGGCACGCTAGGCGGAGTTGAGATGGGATTAAAACTTGCCCAAATTCCGCACAAAAGAGGTGGCGCGCAAGCTGCGATAGATTTCCTAGCGGCCAGTTAAACTCACTTTTAGCGAGACTCGGAACCTTTTCGGAGTCATCATGCGCTTACGATATCCAAAATATTGCTGATTTAATACAGCAGGGTTCTTGGTCCGATATTTATGCAGAAGTCCCACATTTTTCACCCCAGACCGGTCGCGCATGAAGACATCGTCGGCCACAACATTCTTATTCATATTCCGCGAACCGCCGGCACTTTCTTTAATAATTGTCTGCGTGCAAACGACCTAACGGTTATCGATCATATCCAGCGATTTATTGATTCTTCCGACGGCATTCAACACGCCAAAATCAGGCATCAATTATCGAACCGGTCCACATGGATCTCCGGTCATGTCCGTTACGACACGCTCACCCATATCTTCCCTGCCGAGGAAAATACGAGATATTTTGTCCTGCTTCGCAACCCGGTCAATCAACTCATTTCACAAATCAACTGGCAAGCGGAGACATTATGTGGCTCCTACTTGTCCCTAGCGCGAATGCCCCTTTACCAATTCCGTATTCTTATGCACATCTGCCTTGAGGCATTAAATCGCCCACAGAATGTTCCCAATGTATTAGATCGGTATTTTGGGTCATTCCTGAACAATCAATGCCGATCTCTCTCCCTTATGAATAGTGGGCGATTACGTGCCGATGACTTTAATTTGTTTTCGGCCCAATGCTATGCACGCTTGCTCGAATTAGATGGGTTCAGCGTTGAATCCGGTCTTGATCCTTTTATCAAAGCCGTCATTTCAGAGAATCGGGGAAATAATCACGTTCAAATTATTCCACCGCGTTCTGCCCAAAACCGTTCTCATCCCGTTTTAGATAACGACCTTGTCTCGTCTGAGGAATTTCGACTCAAGATTTTTAATCTTCAACTTGCTGACTATATTCTTTATCAAAACGCCCTTGGAATTCTGGATGGAGAACAAAGTCCGAGACACTGGCAAAACTTGAGTGCACTCAAGTATGACTGCGAGGAATTAGCTGTCGGTCAAAAGTCGTCCAAGATTAGCAGTAATGAACAATTTGTTCTGAAAACCCAATCAAGAACCCAGAAATTATTCTTTACCGCAAGCGTTATTCAATCGATCACCAAAAGACTTGTTGCGCTTCAAAAATTTTCATTATTCCGGCGAGCGTTCAGCCGGTGTAAAAGGCTCCCCGCCAGCTGCCGCTCATTACCATTGAAAGCCGTCAGCCTTACCGTGCTGAATCGCTGGAACGGGCGAAAATGCTAAATGCTCATAACACATTCATCAATCACTAATCTCGATTTTCTGGCGTTCGCTATTGTCGCAAATCCAAATTGATTTTTGATTAATTTCATCCCAACCACCGTAGTGTGCATCCTTTTCCCCGTTAGGGCATGTCCGGTTAAACCATTCCTCCAAATCCACACCCATTTCACACGCTGCACACTCAGGCACTAACCCTCTGCAACAGACTCTTGGGGTCTCACAGTTACAGGATTTAGATCCAGCACAACCCGAGATCAGCATAGAAAAAAATAACAAACTCCCGGTCAATACGCGCGACATTATTTTCCGAGTTGATTGTGATTGTATAAACATAGTCAGCCTTGGTCCCGAGGTATTTAATGAGACTTCTTCAATGCTGCCCGCGTTCTAGTGCCCACATGATGAATCGACGTAATCGCAATACTATCCAACTTCACCGAGGCATCAAGATCTTTCACTATTCTTTCGGCATCTTCTTTACTGTCGGCATCAATCACGAGTTCCACTCCCTGGTCGAATTCATGACCGTCAGGAGAGGTCAACGTTAGGAGAAGTTTTGCCTTGTAGGTTTTAATGCCGATCATTTTAAACCCCAGTTGAATTTTGGGAACGCAATTTTAACGCCTCATCATGCGTTCAGTTCCCTGACCTTTGAGAAATGCCCAATAAGGTCTTTCAAGCTTGCATGGGCATTCAAACCACTCGGATGCGGCATTACATAAACTGTAGTTAATCCGATTGACGCCGGCTGGATTCCAGCTTTGGCTTTGGGGTTGCTAACAATTCGCCACCCTGAAAGACCGACGAAGCAGGCCACCTTAGGTTTTAACCATTCAATCAAGCTTTTGACCCGCTCGAAACCACTGCGGAACTCGGATGGATCGATCTCCTCAGCGCGTCGAGTCGTCCGGCGTACGAGGTCTGTAAAACCTATTCCGTGATGAACGAGTGCATGATGAATATCCTGATCCTTTGAGATCAGGCCGGCCCGATGCGCCGCAGGCCAAAATCGATTTCCTGGCCTTCCATAAGGCACCCGACTTGCCGATGAGTACGGGCTCGGATTGAGTCCTACCATCAACGTCTGCATTCCTGGACCGACACTATCTGGCAGGCTTTCAATTTTTGTGACACTCAAAAAGGCAATTTGGGATCTAAAAAAACAAGGTTTATCCAGCGTAAACCCAGCCCCTACCGCCATTTCCGCGGCCCGCCGAGCATCCCAGTGCTTGGAGGGTCTCGGCGCCAGTTTCAAAAAGCAGCTAGAACCGGTTGACACCTTGTGGTGGAGATTAGCAAGCTCTGCTGGGAGCTCCCAAACCGCCCTTCTTCGCCCCAACTCTATTTTGCCTGAGGTTTTCATGATCGCGCCCTTAGACCTCATATTGTCAAAAAGTTAGGCGATGCGACGCCCAAAAAAATATTTTTTAAGTATAATTCGACCCTCAAGATTTAGTAAAAGTTCCAACCATCTAGGCAAT
>JADHSN010000107.1 GCA_016776875.1 Gammaproteobacteria bacterium
GTGAAACGCCATCCCTCGATCGAGGCATTCTTTGCATTCTCGCATGCAAGATCTACCGCACTTTGAGGGAGCCCGCTCAGATCAGCTTGATCTGTAATATCCAAGACCCATTGATCGGTCGCATCCAGAAGATTTTGATCAAATTTATTTGAGAGACTCGATAACTCGCTGCTGATCTCACGAAATCGATCTCGGGCATCATCTTGAAGTTCTGCGCCCGAAAGACGGAAGTCACGTATTGCATTCTTGACCACTTTTTTTCGGGCTTCTGACAGCAACTCAAACTCGGCAGACCGGCATAGTTTTTTATAACCGTTAAAAAGCGCTAGGTTTTGTCCCAATTCCGTGCTGAAGTCGCTTAACTTTGGCAAACAGACCTCAACCGCCGCGCGAAATGCCTCGCTATCTGACACCGCATTAAGATGGGAAACCGGCGCCCAGACCCGCTCCAAATGCTCCTCGATGTCCTGAATCTCGGCCGCAACCGAATCCCACGTCGGATGGTCACACGCCGACTCAATTTCGGTAATTTTTTGTCGACATCTGGCAAGGGTCTGATCCAGCGCCGGTTCAATCTGCGCCGCATCAATCTCCGCAAATCGCGGCAATCCTGAAAGATCCAGAAGCGGATTGGGTAAAGTCGGATGTCCAGTCATAAGTTGTCCTGATTAGTATTCAAAAGTTTACTCAATGGAACCTCTGATTAGAGTGAATTGAACGAGAAAAAATTAGCAGAACGTGATTGAATTTACCCTCACAACTTTTATACACAGGGATGATCTAATCTTTTTCGTTGGTTTTCCTCCAACGTAAGTTGATAACTTCTCTTCTTGCCCCGGTCATAACGCCGGGGCTTTTTTTTGCAGGGCTTGTAACGAGATTCTCAATTCTGGGGCTAAAATCCGGTTATGAGCAACCATTATGACCTTCTTGTCATCGGCGGCGGAAGCGGCGGCATTGCCGGTGCCCGTCGCGCCGCTGAATATGGCGCTCGCGTCGCGCTCATTGAAAACCAGCGAATGGGTGGCACCTGCGTTAATGTAGGCTGTGTGCCAAAAAAGATGATGTGGAACGCCGCGCACTTTGCGGATGGGCTCACAATTGCCGAAGATTATGGCTTTCCATTAGCACCGCCCATATTCAACTGGGCGCGCTTTAAAACGGCCAGAGATGCTTTTATTGAACGCCTTAATGGGATCTATGCTCGCAACCTCGAGTCATCAAATGTCGACACCTATCGTGGATGGGCAGTTTTTGAGTCCGTTAATAGCGTACGGGTTGGCGACCAGGTGCTGACAGCTGATCATGTACTTATCGCAACCGGTGGACGGCCAGCCACGCTAAATGTACCGGGTGCCGATCTTGCAATCACCAGTGATGGCTTTTTTGAGCTCGAGTCCCAACCTCAAAACCCGCTAATTATTGGCGCTGGCTACATCGCAACCGAATTGGCAGGCGTTTTACAGTCGTTGGGATCAAGCGTCACGATGCTGCTTCGAAAAGACATTCTGCTGCGTGGTTTTGACCATACCCTTCGCGAAGCCGTGACCGACGAGATGCAATCAGACGGCGTTAAAATTCTGACTTGGGTGCAGTTACAAGGACTGAAGCAAGAAGCGACTGGCGCGTTATCGTTTTATGATGAAAGCGGTACCCATCATAGCGGTTTCGACTGCGTCATCCTTGCGACCGGACGAACGCCTGCTACAGATGCGATCAACCTTGAAGCGACAGGCCTTACCACTGATCCAGCAGGATTTATTCTCACTGACGAATGGCAACAGACCGCTATTTCCAATATTTATGCAGTTGGCGATGTGACCGGCCGAGCCGCCCTGACGCCCGTCGCCATTGCCGCAGCCCGACGCCTGTCCGATCGACTTTTTGGCGATCAACCGGATGCCAAACTCGACTATGAATCAATCCCAACGGTTATATTTTCGCACCCCCCCATTGGCACAGTCGGACTGAGTGAAGAAGAGGCGAGAACTAAATTCGGGGACGAAAATATTAAGGTCTATCAAAGTCGATTTACTGATATGTATTATTCCGTCACCAAAAAACGAGTGCCTACAACGGTAAAACTTATTGTTGCGGGTCAAGATGAAAAAGTGATTGGTTGTCACGTTGTTGGACGCGCAGCAGATGAAATAATCCAGGGCTTCGCAGTCGCTGTCAAAATGGGTGCGACCAAGGCTGACTTTGATAATACGGTCGCGATTCACCCGACCGCGGCAGAAGAACTCGTGACCCTGCGCTAACATCTTTCACTCATACATTTGAACGACAAATCGCGCGCATTATGAGCGCTTTAACATTTACGAGTTTGCTTTCAGGAGATCTTTAACATGGCATGGTGGGGGAAAGTAATCGGCGGTACGCTGGGCTTCATGATGGGCGGCCCCCTTGGTGCACTGTTAGGCAGCACGATTGGTCATCAGTTTGATAGCGGATTAAAAAGGGGTGGATTTCGCTCCATTAGCGCGAAACTTGAGCAGACACAGGCCGCATTTTTTACAGCAACCTTTTCTGTCATGGGGCATATCGCGAAAGCTGACGGAAGAGTGTCTGCTCATGAAATTCAGGCCGCCCAAAGCCTGATGAACCAAATGCGTCTCAGTGACGATCAGAAAAAAGTTGCGATCGAGCTCTTTGAGAAAGGAAAGGCGCCGGACTTTCCACTAGATTCCGTTTTGGCGCAGTTCAAAACAGAATGCCATAGACAAACTACCCTGATGCGAATGTTTTTGGAAATCCAAATCCAGGCCGCAATGGCTGACGGCCGAATCGACCCTGCCGAGAGCCGAGTACTGCGGCACGTCGGAACCTCGCTTGGATTTGAATCCGGTGAAATTGAGCAACTGATTCATTTTGTAAGCGGGGCGTCAAATGCGGGCGGGCGTGCTCAAAAAGCACAACCTGTCTCTGAGGCGTATAAAATACTAGGCGTGACGGAGCGCGCGAGCGATGATGAGATCAAAAAGGCTTATCGACGCCTCATGAATCAACATCATCCCGACAAACTGGTCGCTAAAGGTATGCCTGAAGAAATGATCAAGCTTGCGAACGAAAAAACTCAGGAGATTCGAAAAGCATGGGAGCGCGTGAGAGACCACCGCGCCGCTCAACAATAAGTCGTCGCCACCGCTCATCCGGAGAACCTGCCTGGACGCTCTTGAGTTTCAACTTGTTCTTTTTATCAAACCTTAAATTTGAACTATAGAAGAAAAAATAATGACAAAGAATGTTTTCATTACTGGCGCTAACCGGGGCATTGGTCTCGAACTGACTCGTCAATACCTTGTAGCAGGGGAAAAAGTCTTTGCGTCAGCGCGTGATCCCTCGACTGAAGGTCTCTCCCGACTGACCGAACGCTACCCCGATAACCTGAAAATAGTCATGCTTGATGTGACAGATGAGAGCAACATTCAGAATGTCGCTGGTTCACTCGAAGGCACGTCGATTGATCTGCTGATTAATAACGCGGGTTTGTTTCATTCAAAACATGAAGACTTTAGCTCGCTAAATCCGGATATCTGGATTGAGGAATTTCGAGTGAATTCGATTGCGCCTTTTTTGGTCACTCGTGCATTGAAGTCGAACCTTGCAAACGCCAACTCCAGCGTTGTCGGAATGATTTCGAGCAAGATGGGTAGCATGGGCGACAACCAGTCTGGAGGGAGTTACAGTTATCGCTCGAGTAAGGCAGCGCTTAACGCTGTGAGTGTCAGCCTCGCTAATGACTTGTCAGATCTAGACATCTCGGTCGTTGCACTTCATCCCGGCTGGGTGCAAACAGACATGGGCGGCCCCAATGGCTTGATTGATGTCGAGACAAGCGCCACGGGTTTGAAAGCGATATTGGACAAAGCCGGAAAGGCGCAAAGCGGAAAATTTTACGATTACTCCGGAAAACAACTGCCGTGGTAACTTTTAAACGTCGGTATACTCGTCTTTTAAAAGTGGGAGCTGGTCTAGCGACAGCTTTCGCTTTCTCGATTTCATATGGCACCACACCGACAGTCGCTCCATCTATCGAACCGGATGATGATGTTCTGATCTGCGACGATCTTGATGACGATGGCATCTTGGATGCATTGGACAATTGTTTTGGTTTTTTTAATCCTTCGCAAATCGATGCCAATGACAATGGTATCGGTGACGCCTGCGAAACCATATCTTCAGGTTCTTAATTTATTTCCCAACGAATATGACAACTCATAAAATTGCTCTACTGGCCGGAGACGGTATAGGTTCAGAAATCATGGCTGAAGCTGTGAAAGTGTTAAAACTTATTGAGGAACGGAACGAAGCCTCCTTTGACCTGCAGCCTGCGCTTTTTGGCGCTTGCGCCTGGTTTGAGACAGGCAAGTCTTTTCCCGATGAAACAATCGCAGTTTGCGATTCGGCCGACGCAATTTTAAAAGGCACAATCGGTCTTAGCCATGAAGAGTCAAAACAAATTCCAATTGACGAGCAACCCGAACGCGGCGGTCTATTACCGATGCGACGAAGATATCAGACTTATGCCAACTTTCGCCCGGTAACGTTGCCGCCGAGTCTCGCCCATTTTTCGCCGCTTCGACCCGAAATTATTGGAGACGGAATTGATCTTGTGATTATCCGTGAACTCGTGGGTGGACTCTATTTTGGCCAGAAGACAGCTGGCGTAAACGAGCGCGGCCGACGTTATGTGCATGAAATGCTTGAATACGACGAAGATCAAATCCGTCAGGTCCTTGAAGTTGCCTTTAAGCTGGCCATGCGGCGTAAGAAGTCTTTAACGAACGTACATAAAAGCAATGTGCTTAAATCCAGCGTGTTATGGAACGAAGTCCTCGACGAAGTGCATCGGGACTTTCCTGAAGTCAGCGTTGAACACGTGCTTGTCGATGCGGCGGCGACCTATCTTGTGCTGAATCCAACCCGCTTCGACGTGATGGTCATGGAAAACATGTTCGGGGATATCCTCAGTGACCAGTGCGGTGGGATTCTGGGCTCCCTGGGTTTGATGCCCTCAGCCTGTGTTGGACCTGATAAGTCATATTACGAGCCCTCACATGGTTCAGCCCCGGATATTGCCGGTAAAGGGATCGCTAATCCCTATTCGATGCTGGGTTCTGTTGCGATGATGCTTGAAATGAGCTTCAACATGGAGAGCGAATCAGCAAACCTATGGTCCGCAATGCAGGGGGTGTTCAGCGATGGCTATACGACTCCAGATCTGGCGCGTCGGGGTGATGCAGAAAAACAGATCAGCACAAGTGAGTTCGGTGATCGGGTCGTAGAAGCTCTCGCAAAGATGCCGGTCGCGGGGTAAGCACTATTCAGGCTGCTGAAGCGGTTGAGATTCACTCGCCGCTCCATCCTGATCACGCATCTTTACATTCAGCATACGCATCGCGGCATTAACGCCCGCGAACACTTGGTTGGCATGAACACCGCGAGTTTTGAATCGCCGACCGTTATCGTCCCAGGAGATAAAACATTCGGTTAACGCACTGGTATGCCCACCCTTGGGAATCCGAATTTCAAAATCAGTTAACGCCGGAAACTCAAACCCATCTGGCTTAAGAATCCTTCCCATCGCTTTAATAAACGCATCAAAGCCCCCGTTTCCTGAATCTGAGGCTTTATGGATCGTGTCGCCCACGCGCACGCGCACGCTTGCTGTTGACTCAATCTCATAACCACTGGTGATGGAGCAGTTCAGTAGTTCCACATGCTGATAATCACCACTTTCCAGAATGTCCGCGATGATAAATGGAAGATCCTCTCTCGTAATCGTGGCTTTTGTATCCGCGATTTCAATGATTCTCTTAAGCACCTTCGCCTGATTCTCCTCTGAGAGCTCAATTCCAAGCTCTTCCAGATTTCTCAGGAGGGAAGCCTTTCCACTCATTTTCCCGAGTGCGTAGCTATGCTGGCGATCAAACCGATCTGGACTTAAATCTGTTTGATAGAGGCGACCCTTCTGATCGCCATCGGCATGAATTCCACTTGTTTGGGTGAAAACGTCCGTCCCAATAATTGGCGCATTTGCCGCCACGCGCTTGCCGGAAAAGTTTTCCACCATTTCGCTCAAATCATGGATTTTCGTTTCATCAACCGAAACTTTGACCTTAAGTTTGTCGCGCAAAACAACGGAAACTTCTGCCAATGACACGTTACCCGCACGCTCCCCCAAACAATTCAGTGTCGCATGGATTGCGGCCGCACCCGACTCGACAGCTGCCATTGCATTTGCGGTCGCGAGCCCGTAATCATTGTGCGGGTGGAAATCGAAATCACTTTCATCGAACCGTGAGCACATATCACCGAGTGCGACCGAAACTTCAGACGGACTCATCACGCCTAACGTATCCGGCAACATAATATGCCGAACACTCATTTTCGAGAGAGCCTCAACCATTTTGTAGACATAGTCTCGACTATCACGATAGCCGTTCGACCAATCCTCCAAATAAACATTAAGGAGCAGCCCTTGATCCAAAGCATACTTCACAGTTCGATCGATATCTTCGAGATGTTGATCAAGCGTTTTTCGCAGTTGTTCAGTGCAATGTTTTTCGCTGCCTTTCGTCAGCAAATTCAGCACCCTTCCGCCGGTACTGACCAACCAATCCACACTGCGTGTGTGATCTGTAAATCCCAGAACCTCAACTCGCTCGAGAAAGTCATTTGACGATGCCCAGTCGTGAATGCGGGTGACCGCCTCTTTTTCACCGTGAGATACCCCAGCCGAGGCGACCTCAATCCGGTCCACTTTTAACGTCTGCAAAAGTGCTCGCGCAATGCTTACTTTTTCATCCGGCGCAAAAGAAACGCCCTGAGTCTGCTCGCCGTCCCTTAAGGTGGTATCCATCAAAATGATATGGTCGCGCATCATATGTTCAGCTAACCGCCGTCGCTATCTTCTAAAGTGGACGATATTGTATAGATAAATAATTGTTTAATCGAACATGTTTCTCCTGAGTGATCCACTTTTTAAGCCTCCTTTCGGCAATCTATGTAACCCATACCTGCCCGATTGCCGGCTAGAACACCCATTGAGCCCGTTAAAAATTGTCTCCATCAGACGCCTCTAAAAATATAAGCCTATGAAAACCCGTAAAAACTGCTCTCGCGACGAGTCAAGCTAGAAAGCAACG
>JADHSN010000108.1 GCA_016776875.1 Gammaproteobacteria bacterium
CATTGCTTTTGGCAAAGGAACGGTTAAGGGGCAGGATGTCCGCGACATGCTCGGTATGATTGAAACCCATCATGTGGGTACCATTCTGCGATCGCTTGCACGGGGCGATGGTGTTGTTTTGATGGAGACCGTTTCGCAGATGAACGAGCGAGCGATTGATTACCTTAATGCCCTCGATGAGATTCTCATGACACTCCATCACGTGTCGCTTTATCAGGTCGTACCCGAAGCGGTCAAGGTTAAGCAGGCGGACACTGAACTCGTGCAATTTCTGGCAGAAATTTTTTCAAAACAGGACGTTCAGCTTTTTTATCAAATTGGTTTAATGGGTAAAAAAGATTTGCGCTTTGCACCGGATCCGGGTTCTGGTTTTGAGATGGTGCTATTGAGGATGCTCGCATTTCAGGTCAATAATGACTCATCAAAGCGAGTGACAGAAGATACGGGTCCAATCAAAGAAAAGGCGGCGAATCCAAAAACGATCAAGCGAGCGAGTGAGACACGGGCGCCCAAACCGATACCGCACGTGAGTGATGATGCGATCGAGGAAAAGGTCGATCCGAAGGCATCAATGATGCTCAAAGATACCGGACATGTGGCCTCAAATCTATGTGACGCCGCTGCTTGGACTGATTTTGTAGGTCAGTCAGGCGTGACCGGCGTCACTAAAGAGTTAGCGATGAATATTGCCCCTGAAAGATATGATTCCGCAAACAGTACCCTTTTCCTGGCCATCGAGCAAAGGTTATCGGGTTTGCTCACCGATTCGCGTCAGCAAGCGCTGACACAGTTGCTGAGCAAATACTGCGCTGATTCCGTCAAAATTAATATTGTTGAGAAGGAAGAGGTGACCGCAGAGACGCCAGCGGCTGTACACGCACGGCAGGCACAGGAAGACAAAGATCGAGCTTACAAAACATTGATCGAAGACCCTACTGTGCAAGACTTGGTGTCAGTTTTTAATGCCACTGTTATTCCTGAATCTGTAAAGTCTGGAAATCTAGAGAGGAAAAGTTAATGAAAGGACCGTTAGGCAACATCATGCGGCAAGCGCAGGAAATGCAGGAGAAGCTCAAGTCCGCACAGGAGACTCTTGCCGCCATGGAGGTGGTTGGATCAGCAGGGGGAGGATTGGTTGAAGTTGTGATGACCGGTCGTCATGACGTTCGCCGAGTTCAGATTGACGATACGCTTTTGACGGACGATAAGGCAGTTTTGGAAGATTTAATTGCAGCTGCGATGAATGACGCTGTTCGACGAGTCGAAAAAGTAACTCAGGAAAAAATGGGGGGGCTGACCTCGGGCATTGATATCCCGGGCCTCAACCTGTCGGGCCTCAATGGCTAGTGATCAAGCGATTGAAAACCTAAAAGATGCGCTGAGGCGGCTTCCCGGGGTCGGACCTCGGACAGCTGGACGGATGGCGTTCCATCTTTTAGAGCGTGACCGGGAGGGCGGAAAGGTAATCGCGGAAGCTTTAAACGCGGCAATCTCCAGTGTTAATCATTGCGCGCGTTGCAATAACTTCAGCGAAGAGGAATTTTGCGGGATTTGCAGTTCGGGCAAGAGAGATCGTTCAATTTTATGCGTGGTTGAAACGCCTGCAGATCTAGATACGATAGAGCAAGCAGGAGCTTACACTGGATACTATTTTGTATTGATGGGACATCTATCCCCACTCGATGGCGTGGGTCCTGAGCAGTTAGGGTTTGACCGGTTGCTCGGGGTGGTGACTAAAGATGACGTAGCTGAGGTTATCTTGGGCACAAACTTAACGGTCGAAGGTCAGGCGACCGCGGACTATTTGTATGACCTCCTTGAGGATAAACCGGTGAAGATTTCTCGACTCGCCCGTGGTGTGCCGGCAGGTGGTGAACTTGAATATATGGATGCCAATACACTGAATCAGGCATTTGCTGATCGCCGGATGCTTGGCGAAAAATCCTAAAATTTATTCTAGTTCGCGACTATTGCGAAGCGTAAGTAAGCGCTTTTCCGTAAACGTTGTCGCGAACAATGCCGTTATCAAAAACGATGTTCCCCCCTACGATGGTGTAAATAGGCCATCCGGTAAGCGCTCTTCCAGAAAAAGGACTCCATTTAACTTTGCTGAACACTTCTTCATCGCTCACCACCTTGCTGACGTCTAAATTAACAAGCGTTAAATCAGCATCGAAACCTTCACGAATAACCCCTTTATTTGGAATTCCGTAAAGAGCCGCTGGCCCGGAACACATCCATTTTTGGATTTGAGCAAGATCGCATTTACCTTCCTGCATCGCTGTTAGCATCAGAGGGAGAGACGTTTCGACCCCTGGCATTCCCGAAGGTGAATATGGGTAAGGCTTGCCCTTGTCGCTCAATAGATGGGGCGCATGATCAGTCGCAATGATGTCGATAGTGCCGTCGTGTAACCCCGCCCAAAGTTCTGGAGTGTTCTCCGGATCTCGAATAGGGGGATTCATCTGCACCCGGGAGCCGAGCGTTTGATAATCATCAGTGTTCAGGAAAAGGTGATTGGGGATGACTTCGCATGAGACCCAATCAGGCTTGTCCTGCCGAAGTTTTTTAACTTCTTCGGCAGTTGATAGATGAAGAACGTGAAGTCGCCTTTCATATTTCTTGCTGAGCGATAGGGCTCGCTCGGTCGCGATCAGTGCGGTCTGGGGATCTCGAATGATGGAGTGAATCGAACAGTCAGGATTTTCATTGCCATCCAAAAGGGATTTTGTTCGATCTTGAATCCGAGTCTCATCTTCTGCGTGGACGGCTATCAGACGACTTCCGTTACCAAAGATTTGATCCAGATGCTTTTCATCATCAACCAGAAGATCACCCGTGCTCGACCCCATAAAGATCTTTATGCCACATGCTGGCTGTGCGTCGTTAAGTGAGCGCAGATTTCCGCTGGTTGCGCCGATAAAGAATCCAAAATTTGCAACGCTCGTCTTAGATGCCCGATCGATTTTCCAGGACAGCTGCTCTTGATCGGTTGTTGGAGGTTTGCAGTTAGGCATCTCAAGAAAACTAGTGACACCCCCACGCACAGCAGCTCTGGATCCTGACGCAAGATTTTCGCGTTCATCACCCCCTGGTTCTCGAAAATGCACCTGCGGATCGATAACGCCGGGCAGAAGTAGTTGCCCTTTTGCATCGATCTGCTCTACCGCGTCTGTTGAAATTTCTGGGGCAATCTTCTCAATGCGGCCGTGGTTGCACGCTAAATCGCTTTCAAAAGAACTGCCATCGGGATTGGCAATCTGCGCATTTCGGATAATCAGTTGATACATGGTGTGTTACTCGATGTTTAAGGCAGGACGGCGCTGGATATTTTACTGGTTTCCTGACCTAAGACCATGAGAGTCGTGGGGCGCTATAGATGGATAATTAAAGGGCAGCTTTCAGGCATTTTGCTTTTCGCGTATCTCGCTTAGGGACTTACAGTCAATGCAAAGAGAAGCGGTGGGCCGGGCCTCAAGTCGTTTGATTCCAATGTCGACTCCGCAATCTTCACAATAACCGTAATCTCCTTTATCAAGATCGACGAGTGAGTCATTGATTTTTTTGACAAGTTTTCTTTCGCGATCACGGGTGCGAAGCTCGAGTGATCGATCGGTCTCCAGAGTCGCTCTGTCATTTGGATCAGGAAGATTGATGTTTTCATCCTGCATCACCGACATGGTCTTATTGATATCGTCGAGAAGCTCTTTTTTCCAGGCGTTAAGAATCTCGCGAAAATGAGCCGATTGGATATCGCCCATATAGGGCTCGCCCCGTTTGGGCTTATGGGGCTTCACGCCATGAATGAGCTCTTCGACGACCTTTTTCTTTGCTGCTGGCATTGGGTTAAACTCGATATGGGGATTCTGGGTGACAATCTAGAAACTTTTTTGAGGCGGCGCAATCTACCAGTTTACCGGTCTCAGTGCAACGGGTGAGCTAAACCCCTAATCATGCATAGACTAATGAAAATGAAACTACTTTATTCCGCAACTTCACCTTTTGTTCGAAAGGTGAGCATTGTGCTAATCGAAACAGGATTATCTGATCGGGTTGAACATGTGCCGACTAATCCCTGGGATCCGCAATCGGATCTTCCGGCTCAAAATCCAATTGGAAAAGTGCCCACTTTGATTTCCGCGCAAGGGGTTGAAATATTTGATTCTTCGGTCATTTGTGAGTTTCTGGACAATCTGCATGCCGGGCCGAAAATGTTCCCGATTGATGCTGAAGGCCGGATAACGGCCAACCAATTTCAGTCTCTCGCAGATGGAATGATGGATGCCGCGGTTTTGGGGTTTATCGAAAATTCTCGTCGACCCAAAGATCGTCGTTGGGGTGAATGGTCAGATCGTCAGCTCGCCGCAATTACTCGGAGCTTAAATTGGCTTGAAGAACGATATCCAACCTTGAATCAAACGTCGGACATTGGAACAATCAGTGTAGCCTGTGCGCTGGGCTACCTCGATTTTCGCTTTGCGGATCTGGAGTGGCGCCGCCATCACGAACGCTTAGCTGAGTGGTTCGAACAGTTCGCTCAGCGCGAATCGATTCGGGCGACGGCTCCTGTTTAATCGTAGTTAGCCTTTTTAGAGGGCCTACAACCGCGCCAGTTCCGATATAATCCCTATCAGTTTAAACGGCTTCCTCATTCATGGTTTTTTTCTTGTTTCTATCTTCAGGATCGGGAAAAAAAGCGCAGGGAACGCCGACTTTCAGCTCGTTCACTTGTTGCTAATTTCTTCTTAATGCGCCTAAAAAAAATTAACGTTTCAGGATTTAAGTCTTTTGTTGATTCCACGACAATCACGATTCCGGCTGACTTGACCGGGATCATTGGTCCCAATGGCTGTGGAAAATCTAATGTAATCGATGCTGTTCGGTGGGTTATGGGCGAGAGTTCAGCCCGTAAACTTCGCGGGGATAGCATGGCTGATGTAATCTTTAATGGTTCAGAAGCGCGCAAACCTGTAGGTAAGGCTTCGGTTGAGCTCGTGTTTGATAATACAGATGGGAAAAGTGCGCAGGCCTATGCCCGATTCAGCGAGATCTCAGTGAGACGCACGTTATCTCGAGACGGCACTTCAGAATATTCGCTGAATAAGGCGTCGTGTCGGCGCCGAGACATTACAGACCTGTTTCGTGGCACGGGGTTAGGGCATCGATCCTACTCCATCATTGAGCAAGGCATGGTGAGTCGTATTGTTGAAGCAAGACCTGAAGATCTGAGAAATTTTGTCGAGGAGGCCGCGGGCATTTCTCACTACAAGGATCGAAGGCGCGAAACAGAGACCCGAATGCGCCACACCCACGAGAACCTGGACCGGGTAAATGACATTCGAAAAGAGCTTGATTTACAGCTTCGAAGGTTGCAGAGACAGTCCCAGGCCGCTCGCCGATATACGAAGCTGAAAGAGGAAGAAAGAGAGACGAATGGACAGTTAATGGCCCTGAGATATCTCAATCAAAAAAAACTAGTAGAAAAACAGTCTGGGGATACATCGCGCGCACAAACCGTGGTGGAAGGGTATCTCGTTCAACAGCGGACTCTTGAAAGTCAGATAGAAGCACTTCGATCTGATGAGTTGAGTGCGCAACAGCGGGTGAATGATCTTCAAGCTGCTTTTTATGCGGCGGGAGCAGAGGTGGCTTCGGTTGAGCAGGCGATTGAGCATGCGAAAGAAACGGGCGAACAACAGCGCGCGGAGTTTGAGCGGCTCGAGATTACCATTGGTGAATTGGGGTCTGAGCATCTCCACGATGAACAAAAGATATCGGAGCTAGAAAACGAGGTCTCCCGCTTGACGCCGGAGCGCATGCGGCAAAGTGAGATTCTTGATCGCGCCATTAGGGATCAAAGCGACTGGGAAGAGAAATTTGAGAATTGGCAGCAGCGCTGGGGCGATTTTTCCCAACGAGTCAGCACGCCTTTCAAGGATCAAGAAGTTCAAAAAACACGAATTGAACAGCTCGAGGCTGTTGACGCGAAGGCTCAGGAGCGACTTGCGCGACTGGACGAGGAAGTCAGCTCGTTATTGCAGGAAGAAGAAACGCTGGAGATTGAGAAGGCCCGAGCGGATTCTGAGGCAAAAAGTCTTGAGCTGAAGGCGTCCGAAGCGCGCTTAGACGAGGCGATTCGAAAGATTAGTTCCCAACGAGAAAATCTTGAATCCAAGGCTCAGATACTCGACCAGGATCGACAGGTTATGGTCGCAGCGCGCAGCCGTCTACAGTCATTATTGGATCTTCAGACTGATTCGCGAGATCGAAATGAGGATTATGAACACTGGCTGGAGCGTAGAGGTTTAGCACATGCTTCTGTCTTGGCAAGCGAAGTTCGGGTCAATAGTGGATGGGAGCGGGCAGCGGATGCAGTCCTGGGTCAACGCGTAACGGGGCTTGGCGTCAGCGACCTCAAGGGTTCGCTCGTGGACGAATCTGATCTGCCCGCACAAAGTTTATTTCTGATCGAATCAAGTTCTGATCGCCGTGTCGCCGAAGTTGGCGAACTTTTGTCTCACATTGAATGCGATCGGTATGATCTTTTACCGTTTCTGCACGGTATTTATACCGCGGAAACTCTAGAAGAGGCGCTGGCACGTCGTTCTGAGTTAACCCCGTCTGAAAGCATTGTGACCCGCTCCGGGGTTTTGATCGGGAAGAACTGGGCTCAAGTGGCCGGCGAGACAGGTGCTTCGGAGGGCTTGTTGCAGCGCGAGGAGGAGATGACGCGACTTCAGAATGAGGTGCCTGAAAAAGTGCGACAAGTGGCTGAACATGAGCGTGAAGTCGACCAGTTCAGGAATGACCTCAAGACGCTTGAAACGCAACAGGAGTTGTTTCAGGTCGAGACATTAAAGGTTAGGGAAGCCTTTCAAGCGCTAAGACAAACTCTTTCAGACAAGCAGGCTCGATTCGATCAGATTGAAGCGCGTCGTCAACAAATGCAATTAGAGACTGACGAATTACTTTCTGAATTGAGCAAGACCGGGGCTGATCTTAGTGATGCGCGACGTCATTTTGCGATTGCAGAAGACGAGAGTGGCGAACTTGAGCGGCAGCGAAATGCCTTTCTGAGCGAGAAAGATAATTTGAGTCAAAATCTTTCACAGGCTCGGCTCGCGGTT
>JADHSN010000109.1 GCA_016776875.1 Gammaproteobacteria bacterium
AAAACCGTCCGGGTATGCAAATTTGGCAGTCGCTACCGCTGATGCTTGGGGAACCCCTTTATTTTGATAATCCTTCGTTCGGAGTCGTTGTTTACGCGTTAGAAGAAAAGTAACGGTACGATGCTAGGCCGCGGCGTTAGACGCATCTAGATCCGGCGATCCCGAGATAGATTGGTACTCGGGCACAAGTTCAAGAGAGATCTCCCGAACAGTTTCATGATCACATGCCTCAATACTCGAAGCTAATCTCTCTAAGAGCTTCCAAAATTCATCCGGTGTATTAGGTCGTGCCTGAGCGAGCAGAATCTTTTCATAGTCTGTCGGGGCGAGACTCTCATCTGGATGGAATAATTCTTCTGATAATTTTTCGCCCGGGCGTAATCCCGTATATCTCACCTCGACCTCGTCATCTGGGACTTTACCCGCGAGGCGAATCATTTGGCGGGCAAGATAATCAATCTTGACTGGCTCGCCCATATTCAAGACAAATATTTCACCGCCGGCACCCATTACGCACGCTTGAAGAATTAACTGGCAAGCTTCCGAAACGGTCATAAAGTAACGTGTCATGGAGGGATCGGTGACCGTCACCGGTCCGCCTTGCCGAATCTGCCGCTCAAACAGGGGCACCACGCTCCCGGCAGAGCCGAGAACGTTACCAAATCGTACCGTTATAAATTTGGTTTTTTCGGTGTCATTGCGAAGTTGACCCACAATCTCGGCGAGGCGTTTGCTCACCCCCATCATACTACTCGGGTTAACTGCCTTGTCTGTTGAAATCAAGACAAACTTCTCGACCCCCGCCGCGATCGCAGCGTTTGCCACTGAGAGCGTACCCAACGTGTTGTTACGCATCGTTTCCCTGATCTGGTTCTGCAGCATCGGTACATGCTTGTACGCCGCCGCATGAAAGACTATTTGTGGTCGATGGTTCACGAAGATATCGTTGATTGCTTTCTCGTCGCAAATATCTCCCAACAGCTGACTAAATGAGACCTCTGGAAAACGCTCCTTAAGCTCAAGTCCGAGCGAATAAAGGTTGAATTCATTTTGCTCAACGAGAATGACCTCTTTTGGCTCAAGGCGTGCAACCTGGCGGCAAAGTTCGCTACCAATCGACCCTGCGCCGCCTGTTATAAGGACTTTTTTATCCTTAATCATCTCAAACATTTTTTCCCAATTTAGGTCCACGGGCGCCCTACCCAAGAGATCATCCA
Organism: Gammaproteobacteria bacterium; assembly: GCA_016776875.1. Lineage (GTDB taxonomy): Bacteria > Pseudomonadota > Gammaproteobacteria > Arenicellales > UBA868 > UBA868. The sequence continues at coordinate 1,218 of JADHSN010000109.1, forward strand.
GTTCTACGGTTCGTAAATCGGAGCTGGAAGCGCCGCCATCGAGAATATCTTGCACCTTCGGCAAGGTTCGAAATGGCACTCTGGCCTCGCCACAAAGACTCACAAGCCTGCGCATTTCTTCAGCGGATGCGCTCGGAATCGCAATCAGGATGAGCTCGATGTGCAACAGTTTGGACAATTGAGGGATCGTCGCGCACTCCCCCAGAATTCGAACCCCCTGAATTTCCCGACCTTTTTTCGATGAGTCATCGTCGATAAAACCAGCGACGTGATAGTCGATATCAACACTTCTTTTGATATCTTTTAAAAGCATGTCGCCAGCAGCACCTGCGCCGACAATCATCACCCTCTTCCCCTCTCCTCTCTGGAGTTGACGATCCCTGAAAAGCCGATACGTGATCCGGCCACCGGCTAAAAAACCAACGAGAAAGAGGCCGTGCAACGGAAAAACAGATCGGGGAACCGCAATCAAGTCCGTTAAAAGAAAAATAACCGCGGCAGACACAAGTGTCCCAACGCCTACGGCCTTGATGACAACCCATAGGTCGTAGGTCGAGGTGAATCTCCAGGCGCCACGATGAATGCCAAAAAAAACAAAGAAAACGAGATGCGCTCCGATGACAACTGGAAGCATTGCTATCGCCTGATCTAAGAAAATGCCGGGAATCGAATCAAGATTAAATCGAAACCAGTACGCGCCGAGCCAAGCAACCGTGATTCCGATAGCATCATGGATTAATACGGGCCACCGACTCATCAAATACCTGAGCGATGACAGGATCCAATCGAAAGTCGATCTTTCCATTTTTTTAACTATTGCCATTTCGATCGCGGCGCTCGACAGCGCACACATAAAGCGTGAATAGCCCGAGAATAGCAGTTGCGATCACCAAGAGCCAGACGCCGGACGCTTCGAGCACCACGTTAATTGAAGCCAACACTACGAGAATCACCTGAAGTCCGCCTGTAACCAGCACGACTTGTTGATGGCTTTTGCCTTTCACAATCAAACGCTGATACAAGTGATCCCGATGCGCAAGAAAAACATTACGACCTGCCGCTAATCTACGAATTAGTGTAAACGAGGCATCAAAAACGATATAACCATACAAAATCACAAATGCTTCCGCCGGCAATCCCAATCGAGTGATCCCAATCAACATGATGGCAGCAAGCCATCCCCCGAGGGCCAAGCTACCCACATCGCCAAAAAAAATCTGGGCTGGCGACCAATTAAAGCGGAGAAACGCTAGCAATGTGCCAGAAACAACCAGGGTGATTAGAGATAATGCATGTGCATCAAGCGCGTAAAACCACAATCCGAGTGTTATCGTGATGATTGCACCGTGTGCGCCCAGCAAGCCGTCAGCACCGTCGATAAAATTGGTAAGATTTACAAGCCATATCATCAAGATCAGAACTGGCCAAAAAACGAATACATCAGGAAATACAAAAACCTCCCCAAATAAATGCCAACTGCGATCATCCAAGATCAGTCCGATCATCACTCCAATAAGGATGCTTTGCGCCAGTATTTTTTTTCTCACCGATAGAGCGCGGTGATCGTCAATAAAGCCGACGATGCCAAGTCCAGCGATACACGCGCCCGCGCCCAGCATCCACCATTCGAAACTCGCGAAAATTCCAACCATTAAACCGGCAAGCAAAGACACGATTAAGCAAATGATTCCCCCGCCGCGCGGAGTGGGCACAATGTGCAGACTTCGAAGATTAGGGATATCGCGGGAAAAGACAACAGATTGTCTGTCGATTAAAAATCTTAAAACAATAAGTGTTAAAAGAAAAGATGCCAGTGGGACAAAAAAGAATTCGAGGAAGTTAATAAAGTGAGTCATTATATTAGGGATGAAATTCTCGAAATCTAAAGGCGAAATCCTTTATCTCTCCGTTGTTATCGAACACAAAATCTTTTTCCAAGCGCTCGACAAAATCCCGCGGGACTTCTTTAAATAAACGCAACCAACTGCCCGCGAGAATCAAAACTCTTAACGTACTCTTACGGATAATCCAAACACTTTTGAAATCTTTTGTTGTCTGCATCGCAGTCATTTGCATACTATTAAAGGTAACCGGACGACCGCCCTGAATAAAGATTAACTTCGGCTGCGAATCCGATGCGTTTTCCAGTCTGTCCTCGCTTTGAATAGATCGAATGATCCACTCTGAAATATCATCGCAATGGACCGGATTTCGTAACCCCGTTGCAAACGAAAGATCGGGGCAGCCAGGAAGCATAGCGCCGATCTTTTTAAGAGAGTTGATGTTGCGATTCAGCCTGCCACCATAGATCAAGGTGGGTCTCAGCACGGTCGTCGAGGATACTTGCGAATCTCGAAAGCGAGCCACCCACTTCTCTCCGGTAGCTAATTTTTCGGCTACCCCCTTCCGGCCCGAAGCGTGTTCCAATTGCTTTGTGATCACACTAGATGAGCTCAAGCAAAACCAGCGCGCGTGTCGCAGGCCGGCAGAACCAAGAATTTCCGAAAATCTTTCAATCTCCCAGATTGGGCAAAGTGAAATCACGACTGAAACCCGAATATGGTTAACCGATCCGTGCTGTTCAAAGAAGTCAGGAGAAGCGGTGACCGTATGGCGGTACGAGCCGAAGCGCTCAGGTCTACGGGTCATACAAACATTGTCAATTTTTAGCGCATTCAGTCTTGCACATAACGACTCACCCACATCACTCCGCGCCCCGAGAATCAGTACAACGGGCTGCCTACCCGTAAGCACCTTTGCGGTTTGAGCGAGACTCGGCTTTAATGTTGAAAACCGTTGTTTGGTTGACCTCAAGTCCCGGCTAAACCAACCCGCCAGCCACAAAAAACTCCGAAGGACCTTGTCAACCACTGTAATGACCGGCAACGGAAGCAATCCGTACTTCGATGCATAACGGCCAAAACTATTGACCTTTTCCCTACCCACACTAAGACCTGAAGATTGGCCGGAAACCCCCTGATAGTGAAAAACGCCAGCCGCGGGCACAAATAATACGTTATAACCCAGTTGACGAACCCTGCGACAATAATCCAGGTCCTCAAAGTGTAGGAAAAAATTTTCATCAAACCCGGCGAGATCGTTATGAATTCTCTTTGTCGTCATCATGCACGCGCCAGAAACAGCCTCAACCGGTGTGGGAAAATCGGGAACAGCATCCCTATTTAAGTCAAACGAAGGAATATGATCAATTCCCGTGATTCGGCGAAATGCCTTTCCGATGGTTAATGGGAACGTAGGATCCCGTCTACGACTCCCCAACTGCTCTTTCCCATTAAAATCGAGAAGTCGTGCGCCACACAAGCCTGCATTATGGTCTGACTCAAGCACCTTTACCATTTCTGAAATCGCATCGCTGTTTGGAAAACAATCTGGATTTAAAAACAGAAGTAAGGGCCGACTTGCGGCGGCCGCGCCTATGTTGGCCGCCGCGCCAAACCCAATATTTTTGAGCTGGGAGATTAGGTGAACATTGGTGCGCTGCGTTGCAAAATCCGCACTTTGGTCTGATGAATTATTATCAACAAGAATGACTTCGATGCCGGTCAGTGTTTCGAGGAGATATTCAACCAGGCTCTTTAAAATAGATCCCGAGTTATAGTTCACAATAATAATCGAGAGATCTTTCATAAGTTGAGACACTCCGTTTGCATTCTGCGCAAAAAACGGATTAGACCTGTGATCAGGATCCAATCACAGCCGCTTCGGATTCGACTTGAACATTCTGTCTATTGACCTTCTCCCTTACCCAAAAGATTACGAATTTCATAAGTCGGCTTATCCTGGGACTCGTGATAAGTCCGCGACTGTAATTCTGCCAGTAGCCCTACCGTGACAAACTGCAATCCGATTAGCGAGAGTACAATCCCCGCAAGCACAGCCGGGCGGTCCGCCAGCGGAACTCCGAAGAATGTCCTCTCAATAAAGAGCCAACCCAGAATCGTTACACCCACAAAACCACTCATTAATCCAATGCTTCCAAAAAATTGGATTGGCCGAGCGGAGTAGCCCATCAGAAACTTGACGGTGAGCAGGTCGAGTAAAACACGGAATGTTCGTGAGATTCCATACTTGGATTCCCCAGCACGTCGGGCATGATGTCGAACCTTGACCTCGCTCATTCGAACACCATACCAACTGGCAATCGCCGGAATGAAGCGATGCATCTCTCCATAGAGGCGCAGATTTTTCGCAACATCACGACGCATCGCTTTTAATGTGCAGCCGTAATCATTGAGTTTCACGTCCGTGGTCATTGAAATAAGCCGATTTGCGATTCGGGAAGGCAGCAATCGAAGCCACAATCCATCCTTTCGGTCATGGCGCCATCCGCAAACCAAGTCCATTCCTTTATCAATCTCGTTCAAAAGCATAGGAATATCTTTGGGGTCATTTTGGCGGTCGGCATCAAGGGTAATCACAATCTCGCCGTTTGAATGCTTCAACCCTGCGGCCAACGCTGCGGTTTGACCAAAATTTCGCCGGAACTCAATCACCACGACATTCGGATCAAGCGCTTGCAGTTCTATCAGTTTTTCAAGCGATCCATCCGTGCTGCCATCATCGATAAAAATAATCTCAAACGTTTTCCCAGTTCCCGCAAGAGCATCATTTAAATCTGTCAATAATGGAGAAATATTCTCCAGCTCGTTAAATACGGGCAAAACAACCGAAATATCGACCTTGTCCATTTTATTTCCAGGAAATTAAAAATCTTGCTTATCAAATGATCGTGGAACAACATCTTCTCGATCCAAAAATAAGTTTTTATTGTAGTACGGATCACCGTGAGTCAGATAAGCGGAGTGACGCGCTTGAAACAAGCTTTTCTCGCGCTCGAATCTGGCTTTCTTTTCTGGCGTGTCTTCGTAGCCGCGACTTATAGACTCATGGTGGTAAGCCTGTGCAAACGGCGTAAACACATTCCGATATCCTTGCTCAATTAATCTTAAACAAAAATCAACGTCGTTACAGGCAACCTTGAAGTGCTCGGCATTAAGACCACCGACCTCCCTGTAAACCTCGGTCTTGCACATCAACATTGCGCCGGTCACCGCTGACACATTTTGCACAACATTTAGTCGGTTCACATACCCGCTAAAACCGGCTTGCTCATGCTTATGGGGATGACCTGCATAATCCCCGATCCCGACAACGATACCTGCATGCTGGATCGTATCGTCCGGATAATATAATTTACCTCCAACAGCCCCAATCTCTGGCCGTTGGGAATGCTCTAAAAGCGACTCAAGCCAATCGAAGTTGATCACCTGTATATCATTATTTAACAGCACAATATGGTCGGCGGTCGATTGTTCAACCCCATAATTAACGATCGCGGCAAAGTTAAAGGGTATATCCAGATCAATAAATTTGACCTGACTCGAGCTTTCCTCATATCGCCGACGCAAATCCAACGTTAACTGTTCAACACTTCCGTTATCCACCCCAATAATACGAAAATTCGAATAGCGAGTTCGGGTGAGCAATGAATCGAGACATTGCTGCAGCATTAATGGTTGATCCCGGAACGGAATGACAATATCGACGGACGGGTTACCAACAATCTCACGTCTAACACGGAAAAAGTGGGGTGCATTCCCCATGAGGACTTTGGCTTTAATATTCCGCCGATCCAGCGCTTCCGTTAGCGCTTTTTTTCCCCTGAGATGGGCCTCTGGTTTGACGCCGGTATCCAGGCTGGTCGACTGCGTTGACTGTCGCCAGTGATACAGAGGCTCGGAGATATGAACGATATTCTGAGTCAACTCGGTGAGACGCAAAATTAGATCGTAGTCCTGAGCACCATCAAA
>JADHSN010000110.1 GCA_016776875.1 Gammaproteobacteria bacterium
CACATTTCATATTGGAGAGTCCGTCCAAAAGCTGCTCATCAGTAACAACCAGCTCATTGGACTAGAAACAAGCAAGAGAAGAATCGAAACACCAAAGTGTCTTTTAGCATGTGGCGTCAGTATTAATGAACTAATTGAGCCTATCGGCCTCACAATCCCGCTTTCGATTTCAGTTGCCACCGTCATTCAAACCACTCGACAAGAACCACTTCTGGCACCTGTCCTTGGTGTAGTTGATGGTGCGGTCACACTTCGTCAACAAAGAGATGGTCGATTTCGACTATCAAGTGGAGTTGAAGCTTGGAGCGGCAAGATAACCGAAATAAATGGTCAACCATATGCCTTTCCGGCTATTTCAAAAGTTCAGTCCACTCTCGAGGCGGGATTAGATATTTGTCCGGCTCTCGAGCATTTTCAGATGCGCAGCTTCTGGGGTGGGACCATTGACCTAACCCCCGATGCACTACCCGTTCTTGATGAGGCGCCGAACGCGAAGGGACTGTTTCTTGCCAGCGGCTTTTCTGGACACGGTTTTGGCATCGCTCCCGCTTCAGGTCATATTCTTTCCAGACTCATCCTTGAGCAAACGCCAGATCTTCCAATTGGAAGCTTCGCTTTTAATCGGTTTGATCAGAAATCAACACCCCAATCTCAAGCAACCCTGCAAGGTTAGAGCCGTAATCAAAAGACTTGCGATATCATCTAAGGTAAATGAGCGATTCCAAAAAACTCGATACCATTATTGCCCAAGCCGTTAAGGGGCGTGATGCCCGTGAGCGGGACTATCGAGCCCAGTCATTAAAAATTCATCCTTGGGTATGTGGGCGTTGTGGTCGAGAATTCACTCGGGCGAATCTTCATGAGCTAACGGTTCATCATAGAGACCATGATCATGACAATAATCCGCCGGACGGATCCAATTGGGAGAATCTGTGCCTCTATTGTCACGATAATGAGCACGCGAGATACGTCGATGCCGTTCCAGGGGCGGAGTCCCGGAAATCAACTCAACTCACTCATAAAGGATTAGCGGGCTTGAGCGATCTTTTAAAAAAAGATGATCCTAAAAATGGATGACCGCTATACCCCTTTCATATGTAGATTTTTATTTTGACTCTACCCAGGCGATGGCTTCTATTTCCACCAACATCGTTGCATCAGCTAATCTCGCCTCCACCGTTGTTCTTGCGGGCGGGTCATTTGGAAAGACTCTGGCAAATTCTGCATTCATCGCATCAAAGTCCCTCATGTCGGTCAAATAGACATTGCACTTTAAAACGTCATCAACCGTTGCCCCACCCTCATGAAGAACCGAGACGACATTTTTTAGGGTCTGCCGGGTTTGAGCCGCAACATCACCGATAGCCGTCACTTCTCCAGTTTCATCCCACGCGACCTGTCCCGCCGTAAAAATAAAACCCCCACCTGCCGCGCCAGGAGAATACGGATAGCTTGGTCTTGGTTGAAACTCGAGGCTTTCAGGCTTTAACGTTTTTCTTGGCATACCACCTTCCTAAGTCCGCTGATGTCAAAACAGCATATGTTATTTTTTGCATTCTGACTATTATATTTTTGATCGCCATGGGTTGCATTATTTTATGCAATCTCCCGAAAGTTTCGCGCATCAGTGACTTGCGTATCTGATTAAAAACCATTTTTGATACGACGATCATCAATCTCAATAATGTTTTTTAAAATATTTTTCTCTCTTTCGCCTGTTCTTCACTGGCTGTTACGTTCCGATTGTTTCTATTTTTTTAGATTGCTATCAATAAAAATGTTAGGATTTAAGTTTGACGATTTCTACAGCACCCTGCGTTCATGTTAAAAATTTGGTTAGGCATCTTTCTTATCGCCCTTCTTTTAGTAAGCGTTCTTGCATTTTTGCCAAACAATCGCTGGATTCGTCGCGCTCTACTCGGGCTTGCGCTGTCAGTTGTACTTTTTTTCTCTTATTTCTTCTTTTCCCCCTATCAAAACTGCTTACGAGGGCTTGGCTATGTTGATGACTTCTCTCTCGAGGAGTTCGTGGAGGAGGTTGCGGGGGAGTTTCTAGATGATCAGACTGACTCAGATCCAACACTGATTGACAAGGACGAAACGCCGTTTACTGATGCCATGGGTTCATCAAATACGAACTATGATACTGATGGATCTCCGTATAGCAACATCCCAGGGGTCTGCGATTCCAGAACATGGTGGTAATGACGAACACTTTCGGGATAGTTACAGGTAGAATCTAATCAGTCTTTGAAGGCGTCCGTTTTTATTAAAATAATACGCTCAAACCTAGTTATACGCGCCCGTAGCTCAGCTGGATAGAGTACCTGGCTTCGAACCAGGTGGTCGGGAGTTCGAATCTCTCCGGGCGCGCCATTATTTTGCGGTAATTGACGGCTTCAGCATTATTCCGTCGGAATGTACGAGGCGCCGGACTTTATCTAGTCGCTAAGCACAAGGTTAGGGTAACCCAAAAACCTTTAACTGAAAGACAGCTTGGAGATGAACGATCGATCACCATGTCCTGACTAACGACCCTGGATGATTTCACGCATTGCAAGTTCTTATGTTGTTACTTTACTGTTTATCGCCTTCGTGATTGTCGGCACGACGGCATCCGCAGGGGAAACTATTCCGGTCAAGCGAGTCCCCGCTGAATGGGAGCCGCAGGAAGCGATCTGGCTGCAATGGCCAGGCAGGTGGGAGAAGTCCTATGAATCGAACTTTGCCCGGTTATCTAATGTGATCGTGCAATATGAAACGCTTCACATTCTATATGACGCGCCGTCGGTCCTGGCCGACGCGCGCTCGTCTATCAAGCGAGAGAATGGTGACCCAGACCACCCGAATATCCACTGGCACTGGATCAAAAACAACAGTGCCTGGATGCGGGACAATGGTCCGATCTATGTTATCGACGATAACAAGATGCGAGTACAGAACTGGGCCTTCAATGCCTGGGGAGGCGCCTTTGGCGCCGACATTCCCTTTCGCCTCGACAACGAGGTGCCAAGTAAGGTGGCAAAAACGATAGACTTGCCGGTCGAAGTGATCGACATCGTTCACGAGCGCGGTAATTTGGAGTTCAACGGTGTCGATACCGTGATCCTGAACTGGAGCGTAATCGGAGATTCCCGCCGTAATCAAGGATATTCGAAGGCGCGCGCCATTACTGACCTGAAAAAACATTTCGGCGTCTCGAAGGTGGTGTTTATCGAGGGCGTGCCTGAAGGTGATCTGACTAACGGCCACATCGACGGTATCGCACGATTCATCAATCCGACCACTGTTGTCGTGGTTGACTGCACGGGTGAGTCCCAATGCGCCGCTCCAAACAACCTCACCCATGCCATTTTCGATGCGGCTGCCAAAACGATTGAGGCGGCTGGGTTTACCGTGATTCGCGAACCGATTGAGGGTACGCGCGACTACCACGGCAACACTTTCGATACGAACTATATAAACTGGTTAGTTGGTAATGGCTTCGTCATCACGGTTGGTTTCGATAACCCAGAGACCGACTCAGCGGCTAAGGCGCGCCTGGAACAGTATTTCCCGGGCCGGGACGTTTATGTAATCGATACCCTCGCTTCATGGGCCGCCGGGGGCGGTGTGCATTGCCACACTAACGACCAGCCAGCGATCAAGCTATCTTCCGCTTCAGACTAGAACCAAGCCTATGAGCGTACGAACATAAGCTAAGATTGTCCAACGAGACTCTCCACGAGGGACAAAACACACATAAGCTTTCAAAAAATTCGTCGTGCCCAATAAAAATGGCCCCGGAGGGGCCATTTTAAAAACGGTATAAAGCTGTGCCCTAGGCGAGCTTTGACAGCCCGCACATCCCGCTTACTACGGCAAAAGAACCTACCATTTATGTTCGCCACAAACGATCTCTACACCCTTATCGCCCGCTACATTTTCATCCCACGCTCTCTTGCAATTTTGAAGCGGAGAAAAATACCAGTACGCCCCGATCAATATTACGGCAATAATTGCTATCTTGATTAAACTGTTCATTAAATTTCTATTCTATTATTGAAAAACGAACCGTATTGTACTTAAGCACTTAATTAATGCTAGTGCTAAGCCGCTTTTTTAACTCGTGACACTTTAGACCGCTTCCCTTTTGACTCTGCTTTTCGCCAATGGCCAGGCTTTCGAGCGGTTGATGGCTTAGTGGACTTTCCAAAACGCCGACGCGGTTTTTGATTTGGCTTTCTTCCATTAGGGTTCTTCGGCTCTGAAGACGTTGGCTCAAGCCCATCGATTGTTTCACGCTTTATCTTGCGACTGGTCAGCTTTTCAATCTGGGATAACTTTTTCCAGTCGGCACTTCCCACCAAGGAAATCGCCTGACCTGTTGCGCCCGCACGACCGGTGCGGCCAATTCGATGGATATAGTCTTCAGCCACCATCGGCAAGTCAAAGTTAATGACATGACTGATATCTTTAATATCAAGTCCGCGCGCCGCGACATCAGTGGCCACCAGCGTATTCAGCCGACCCTTGCGTAGATTTTCCACTGTCTGTCGACGCTTGTTCTGACTCATATCACCATGTAAAGCACCGCTCTTATGCCCCTTATCTCGCAAAATTTTTGATAACTGATCAGCGCCACGTTTTGTCGCGGTGAAAATCAGAGATTTTGAAGACTCACCATTCGATAGCAAATGTTCCAGAACTTTTTGTTTATGGGCTTTGCTATCAACATGATGCATGCATTGTTCTATTGATTTATGCCGCTCATGGTTAGCGGCCAGGGAAACACTCTCCGGGGTTTTCAAGAGGCGGTTTGCAATTTTCAGCACGGCGCCTTCAAGCGTAGCAGAGAATAAAAGCGTCTGTCGTTTTGAAGGCATCGCAGATGCGATTTCTTTTACCGCGTCGATGAATCCCATGTCTAACATTCGGTCTGCTTCGTCGAGCACCAGCATCTCAAGTCGGGAAAAATCGACCTTGCCCTGTTCCATGTGATCCATCAAACGGCCAGGCGTGGCGACTAACAGATCAAGGCGTCCTCTCAACATTCTTAGCTGCGGCCCATACGCGACCCCGCCCACAATAGAGCCGGACGTCATCTTCAGTCCGCGACTGAATTGCCTGATATTCTCGTTGACCTGCGTTGCCAGTTCTCGCGTTGGTGTCAAAATTAATACGCGTGGCCCTTGGCCGCGTATTTTTGATGGACGCAACAGATGTTGCAGAGCAGGCAAAACAAAAGCGGCGGTCTTACCCGTGCCGGTCTGGGCAGAAGCCATTAGATCCTTCCCCGACAAAACGATTGGGATTGCTTCTTGCTGAATGCGCGTGGCTTGATGAAAGCCGGTTTGCTTTATTGCGGCGAGTATTCTGGGGTCGAGTTTAAGTTGTTCGAATTCCACGAGTTGTTCCTGACGTTAAGCGTCGTAGTAGTAAAAAGGGAGACCTGAAAAAATATAGATTCAGGCAAATATCATCTGGCTTAGCCAGGCAACGGTCGTACAGCTTAGATTACAAACCGCTGCACGCTGCTAACCAGGACATAATGAACGTGCGACGCACATCGGGGAGGTCAGAAACGTGATTCCTCTTTTTTAGAGGAGGCGCGACTATACACGTCGGGAGTGAAAAATACCATAACCATTCAGGCGACAACAAAAACCTCGGGAAATTCGTCTCGCGATAACGTCCAATCGCTCAAACTAATTAATGGGTCGTAATTGTTTCATCCATGCCCGATTCGGCTTGAATCCAGGCTCTCATGAGTTCAGGGACCAGATCCTCAAGGCTTTCGATATAGGCTTTTGCGTTTTCTATGTTTTCGTCAGCATCATATGCCTGCTTACTGACATCAACCGCAGCAATAAAATCATCAATCGTCAAAAATTTCTCTCCAGACACTGGGACAAGCAACTCCGTAGATAAGTTAAAAAAGTTTTCCGATTGGCCTTCCAAGCATTCTTTAAATTCGAGAACCTCAATCGAGAGGTCTAGCAACAGAAATGATCCGAGCTTTGATCGAGCGTAATACTGAACCACCGAGAATTTACGAAAGTAAATCGTGTCAAACGGGGTATTCTAACAGCATATTAAAGACCCCAACATCTGGCTATCGTCTTGGATAAAATCGATATCAAGGTTGAATCTAAACTCAATTTTTAACAGAAACCAAAATCCCATGTCCAAAAAGACAATCAGTCCCAGGTTGGCGCGTAATTATCACGAACCCACTAGCGAAAAATCTCGAGAAGTCTATCGGCAATGGGCGTCGACTTACGACCGTGAGCTAATCGATGATTTCGGCTATCGAGCACCAGAAGCCGCAGTCGAATGCTTACTCGAATATTTTCCCTCTCGCCAAATCGAGATTCTGGACATGGGATGCGGTACGGGTCTGGTTGGAGAACTGTTATGCGATGCCGGATATGAGCAGATTGACGGACTCGATTTATCGCCCGAGATGATTCTCAAGGCCGCCGAAAAAGAAGTTTACCGGCAATTAGGAGAAGCTGATCTATCGACTTCGATCTCGCTCGATCCTATATATGACGCCATTCTGTGTGTCGGTGTATTTTCACACGGATCGCGACAACCGTTCGATCTGCCCAAGCTTTTTACGGGATTAAAGCCAGGCGGGGTTTTGATCGCGACCGTGAACGGGAAAGGCTGGCACGATATCGGCTGGAGCGCCCTCCTTGAAAAAAGCAGTCAGGAAAACGGCTTTCAAGTTGAATCGCTTCGAGATATTCCTTACCTCACCGGCGAGGGGATTCCTGGAAAATTACTACTCGCTCGACCGACGCCAAAGAATCTGTAGTCGTTATCAAGCTGCCAAAAATTAACAGTCAACGGCTTGTCATTCGCAACGGCACTACTAAGATCCGAGTCCTGAAGACTCGCCCGACTGAGATCGACGTTTACCCATTTAGCTTTAATAAAACGGTAAAGCCCATCCCTCAGGCATCACTATCATCTAGATCCGGAACAATCTAAATTACGTCTACTCTCCTTGGACGCAGTCGTTTTAGAACCCAACAGGGTTGACTACCAAT
>JADHSN010000111.1 GCA_016776875.1 Gammaproteobacteria bacterium
CCTTTGAAATCATCTTCTTCTTCAAGCGCCAACGTTTGATCCTTTCTGACTCTGATTAGCATGGCCTGATACCTGATTGCATATCGACTCGTTTAGAGGTTGTCGTGCTGACGGACATCACTTGCGGTTGAAGATCATCATCTTCTAGGACTGCTGTACGGAATGAGTTGAAGTCAGTCATGGGGTTCCTAGTAGTTAGCCACTTTAGGGATGCCCTCTATTAAGGCGATTCGGTCAGACAGATGGTTAATCTCTTGTTGCTGTTCTTTAACTGCTTCTATTAAGACAGCGGAGTTTTTGATAGACAATGCTTTTATAACCCTTGTCATCTGTTTTAACGAGTTACTGATTCAATTGTTCCTTTTGAACGTTCTCATTCTTGTTTTAGTCGGCTAACACCATCAAGGATGGTATTGGTTTTTGTCAATGAGTTCGTCGTGGTTGATCATGGTTTAAAGAGGTATAAATAAATGTCACTGATGTTGTTAGAAAAAAGTACGCCTTCTCAACATCCTTTGTATTCCTTGCGAATACATTCACGGGCAAGTTTTTGTGCCTCTGCTATTTGAGCAGAAGTCATTAATGAGGCAACCTCGTCTCTTAACTTAACCCCGTCATCACTTCCATTGGAGGCAGCAATGTTCCAGCGGTTCCTCCATGGCAAAATCAGAAATTGGCGCAGAGCTGCACGATGCGTAATCATTCTGTCACAAAAAAAGCCTACATTCATTGTTTATAGGTAAGTCACCAAGAACCTTTCTGTGAAAGAGTCACCTCCAGACCAACCTCCCTGGAATGCCACCGGCTTCAAAAGGGTACGAAGAGCCTTAATCTGCTCTCTCGCTGGATACCGCTCCGCGTGGCGAGGCGAAGAAGCCTTCCGACAGGAGGTCATCATCACAATAGTGCTCACTCCCGTTGCGGCACTTGTCGCAGAGTCAGCGATTGAGACAGTTCTTTTGATTGGGAGTTTGGTGTTGATCCTAATCATAGAACTCTTGAATACCGCGATTGAGTATTCAGTCGATCGGGTCGGAACCGAGTGGCACGACTTTTCTAAAAAAGCTAAGGATATCGCCTCTGCAGCAGTGCTCACAGCGTTGGCAAATGCAGCGCTCGTATGGTGTCTAATTTTGCTGCTCTGAAGAAACTGGGACTGTCCTCTTTCTGTAATAGGTTGTTAATAAACTTGACATAGAGAGTGTATAAAGTGCGCGCTCATGGAACGGGGTTTCTCAGCTGCCACAATCTTCCTAGACAAAGTACATGGGTTGGATGTCGCCATCCTGACGAAATTTTCTCGCCGTCCCTGGTGGATGCTCCGACGACTTGCAACCTTTGTTTCCCATTCTGGGGACGGTCATCTCTACGGAATCATCACACTTGTGATTTTTCTAACACAGCCTGCAAGTAGTACCAAAATTCTCTTAGCCGGGTTGATCGCATTCTCCATCGAATTGCCCGTCTACTTCTTCCTCAAAAAAAAGGTAGGCCGCCCAAGGCCCAAAGACACGATGGTAGGGGTTCATGTCTGGATCGTTCCCTCGGACCAGTTTAGTTTTCCTTCAGGACACACCGCGGCCGCCTTTTTGATGGCAACCTTGCTAGCCGCTGTTTTCCCCTCACTTACCACTTGGGTTTTTAGTTGGGCCGTCATGATCGGTCTATCACGATTATTGCTAACTGTGCACTTTCCTACTGACGTACTGGCCGGCGCGCTGCTCGGATTGCTCGCAGCAAACCTAGGACTTTCTTTTACCTCACCTTAGAAAAAAGTTATGCGAATCCTATATGGAGTCCAGGGCACAGGTAACGGCCACATTACCCGCTCCGCCGTCATGGCCAATGAGTTCCAAAAAAGAGGCGCCACGGTGGACTATCTTCTATCCGGCCGGGATCGTTCCCTTCTGTTTAACGTAGATCGCTTTGGTGATTTCGCCCATCGGCGGGGGCTAACCTTCTCGGTGAAAAATGGCCGACTTTTATTCTTCAAGACCGCAACCAGCAATGACATTTTTGGAGCCCTGAAGGACATCCACAACCTGAATCTTTACCACTATGATCTGGTTATTAGCGACTACGAACCGATTTCCGCCTGGGCCGCAAAAATCAATAAAGTGCCCTCTATCGGGATCAGTCATCAATGTGCATTCCATTACAAAATTCCGAAAAAAGGTATAAATCCCGCGGCGGCGTTGCTCCTGCGCTGGTTTGCACCAACGGACATCAATATTGGCCTGCACTGGCATCACTTCGGCGGCAATATCCTGCCGCCGATCATCGAAACAGAAGGAACCGACGGGGGATGCTCGCTAGTCGAAGAAGACAAGATTCTCGTCTATCTGCCCTTTGAACAACCCGAACGTGTCATCGAACTGCTTAAACCGATAACCAGTCACCGGTTCTTCTTTTTTACAGATATAGATCGCGAGCACGTGGATGGCCATTTACATCTTCGACCGTTTTCACGAGAGCACTTTGTTTCCAATATGCTTTCTTCAGTTGGCGTCATCAGTAGCGCGGGGTTTGAACTACCAAGTGAACTTTTTCATTTTGGGAAAAAACTACTGACCAAACCACTCGCGGGACAGGCCGAGCAGTTATCTAATGGCGCCGCAATGCTTCAGTTGGGGCTTGCTGATGTGATGGAGAGTCTCAACGCCAACTGCATCAGAGACTGGCTTGATAAACCACCGCCCTCACCAATAGTGTATCCCAACGTCGCGAAACATTTGGTCGATTGGATACTCGACAGTCAACGTCACGACATTAACAAATTGCGAGATCAACTCTGGGCCAAAGTCGATTCAATAGCACCCCCTCAGTCCTAACAATCCAGTTCCTAGTTAATAACCTCGTTCTTGTAGTTGTTTCGCATACGGAAGGATTGGAAGTCGGTCATTGAATTGTCCTACTGAGGTTGGAATGAATGGGGTTAACAACCTTGATCAGTTCCCTGACCCCCACTAATTAACTGCAACTCAAAGTCAGTCAGATCACCATCTTGTCCTAAAAAGTCCTGATGGGCATAGACCTCATCTGAGGTAATGGTAAAGCCATGAGTCTTCGCAAGGGTTGCTATGCCATCCCCCAGTCCTGACCCATTGGTAGTTGGGGTATTGAGTGCGGCTCGTCTTTAGCAGGAACCGAAAATGGCAGAATCACCGCGGTAACGCTGGGTTCGTTCATCCCGGTTAGTGTTTTTCCTTTTGGTTAAATATTTACGAGTACTTTCACGGTCCCATGACGTTCTCTCATCTGAACTGGCGGTTTCCCGCGGAAGTAGACAATATCCGTTGGCATCTCTGCAAAATCCCGAAAAGCGCTCCGGCAGTTGGGCGTTTAAAGTAGCTCAGACTGCTATATGGCTTTTGACTTCGAGTGGGTCAATGTCATGTATCAAGCCTGCGATTTTTACCCGGCCTCGATCTAGTACGTAGACGCGATCGCTCATTGATAATGCAAAATCTAGATATTGCTCAACCAGAAGGATCGCAATTTCTCCCTCGTCGCGTAACGAGACCAGTACTTTTCCGATGTCTTTGATGATTGAGGGCTGGATACCCTCGGTAGGTTCGTCCAAGACTAACAGTTTTGGCCTGGTAACCAATGAGCGGGCGATAGCGAGTTGCTGCTGCTGGCCTCCAGAGAGATCACCTCCTCTGCGAGTGAGCATTGTTTTAAGGACTGGAAATAAGTCAAAAACTTCCGGTGGGATAAAACGAAATTCCCTAGCTAAAGCCGCAAAACCGGTTTCAAGGTTCTCTTGAACTGTGAGTCTCGCAAATATTTCCCGACCCTGAGGTACATATGATATCCCGAGATGAGCTCTTTCAGCCGGCCCGACTTTGGAGATGTCTAACCCGTTCCAGAGAATTTCCCCGTCGTCTGACATCTTACGCCCAACGAGAGCTTTTGCCAGAGAGGTTTTGCCTACACCATTTCTCCCAAGCACGCTGCTAATTTCTCCTAAACGGGCCTCTAAATTGATGCCATAGAGTGCTTGGCTGGCTCCATAGGACAAGTCAAGATTTTTTACGGTTAGCATTACCGACCTAAGTAGACTTCAATCACGTGTGAATCGCCAGAAACGTGAGCGTGACTACCTTCAGCGATAACCGTTCCTTCATGCAGTACGCTTACCCTGCACTCTAAAGCTTCAACAAAGTCCATGTCGTGTTCAACAACCACCACTGTATGACGGCCAGCGAGACTTTTCAGTAGGTCTGCGGTTCTCATCGTCTCCGTATCCGTCATCCCAGCAGCAGGCTCATCAACAAGCAGTAATGTTGGTTTTTGCAAGAGAAGCATGCCAATCTCAAGCCACTGTTTCTGACCATGGGATAAATCTCCAGCCGACTGTTTAATTGATTCGGATAGACCTACACGGGCGCAAGTATTTTCAAGTTCGTCTTGGTTCTCGGAGGACAATTTCACCAGAAGCGAACTTAAAGGGGATCTGTTCCCAACGAAAGCCAGTTCCAGATTCTCTCTTACCGTCAAAGACTCTATTACACTCGGCTTCTGAAACTTTCGTCCCACACCCAGGTTTGCAATCTTTACTTCATCAAGTTTAAGAAGATCATATCTGCCTGAAAGCAAAGCGACACCGGAGCTGGGTCGTGTCTTCCCAGTCACCACATCCATCATTGTTGATTTTCCTGCTCCGTTTGGACCGATGATTGCACGCAACTCGCCTGAATCCAGCGCAATCGATAGCGAGTTTAGCGCTTTGAAGCCGTCAAACGAGACGGATATTGATTCCATATACAGCGCGTTCTTATTTTCCAGAGTCATGGCGATGATTTTCTTCGATAGCGGCTTTTCTGCGGTAATAACCAATGTAAGCTATCTTGCAAAATTCCGACGATGCCTCGTGGCATAAAAATTGTCGACAGTACGAACAAGGACCCTAGGAAATATAGCCACGCATCCGGGTAGGCGCCAGTGAAGTACGTTTTGGCAAGATTCACAACGACTGCCCCAAGCGCCGCTCCATAAAGAGATCCGCGACCGCCAACAGCAACCCAGACAACAATCTCAATTGAATTTAAAGGGCTGAATTCTCCTGGATTAATAATACCGATCTGCGGTACGTAAAGTGCGCCAGCGATTCCTGCCATCGTTGCTGATAAGACAAAAATGAAGAGCTTGTAGCTCTCTACTCGATATCCGAGAAAACGAGCCCTATCCTCACTATCCCTTATCGCAAGTAGCACTCGACCAAACTTAGTTCTCATTGCCCAAGAGGTGAAGATTAGGAAAAAAATCAACGCTAAACCTGACAAGATCATTAAAGAAGCTCTCGTACTTTCCGCAGATATTGGATAGCCTAGGATGTCCTTAAAATCTGTTAACCCGTTATTCCCTCCAAAACCCATTTCGTTTCTAAAAAACGCAAGCATCAATGCATAAGTTAGAGCCTGTGTAATGATTGAAAGATAAACTCCTGATACCCTTGAGCGGAAAGCAAACCAGCCAAAAAAGAATGCTAAAAGTCCGGGGACCATGATAACCATTAGTGCTGCGAACCAAGGCTGATCAAAACCAGTCCAGAACCAAGGCAGTTCTGTCCAGTTTAGAAAAACCATGAAGTCTGGAAGTAAAGGATCTCCGTAAACACCTCGATCACCGATTTGTCTCATTAGGTACATACCCATGGCATAGCCGCCCAGCGCAAAAAATGCACCATGTCCAAGGGAGAGAATCCCACAGTATCCCCAGACAGCATCCAGCGCGAGGGCCAAAATAGCGAAACAGAGGTATTTTCCAATCAGGGTGAGATAATAAGAGTCCAATCCAAGGCCGAAGGATTCGGGAAATAAGATATTGTTAATAAAAACATAAAGAACAACTACGATTACAAAAGCGAGTGTTAATTTCCTGAAAAGTTGATCCATTTGACTACTCCTCGACCGAGCGACCACGGAGCGCAAAAAGACCTCGAGGCCGTCGTTGAATAAAGAGAATAATAAAAATAAGGATGACGATTTTGGCTAAAACTGCGCCGATAATTGGCTCAACAATCTTAGTTGCAACCCCAAGCCCAATCGCGGCGATCGCAGTGCCAAATAGGTTGCCTACCCCCCCGAAAACAACCACCATAAATGAGTCGACTATGTAGGCTTGACCTAAATTGGGTCCGACGTTGGTAAGTTGCGAAATAGCTACTCCTGCTATGCCTGCAACCCCTGACCCCAGACCAAAAGCCAACGCATCCATTCGCTGACTTCTTATCCCCATTGAAGCTGCCATTCCACGATTCATTGTTACCGCTCTTAAGCGGACGCCAAAGGACGTCCGGTACATTAGAAGCCACAAGCCTACGATAACTAGAGCGGCAAATATAATTACAAAGACCCGGTTGTAGGTAATGGCGAACGCTGCGTTTACGACGAACGAGCCACTCAGTATTTCTGGTGAGGTTACCGCCTGGTTTAGAGGGCCAAAAATAGATCTGACCATCTGTTGGAGCAGCAGACTTACTCCGACAGTCGCTAATAAAGTTTCAAGAGGTCTGCCATAGAGATGGCGGATTACACTTTTTTCAAGAAGTATTCCAGCAGCTCCAGCGATCATAAATGCGGCCGGAATAGAGACTAAAAGGGCAGTAGCACTATTTCCCGGTATTATTTGCTGAACAACAAAGGTAGTGTAGGCGCCCAACATGATGAACTCGCCATGAGCCATATTTATTACGCCCATGACGCCAAACGTTATCGCTAAACCCACTGCGGCCAGTAAAAGAATAGAGCCCAGGGAGACACCGAAAACGATATTCTGCGCGTGTCCCCAGTACAACAATTTTTTTTCAATGTCTTTTATCGTTCGCTGGCCCAATGCCCTTACATCGCTAGTTAGGTCTTCCCGGAGTAGCAAGCGACTGAGTCCTTCCTTAGCCTCAGAGGATAGATTACCCGTTAGGCGCTTTATGCCTTCAATTTGTTCAGTTGATTTGCTGCTTTCTAGATATACGAGTCCAACCAGAGTTCGAAGGTCCCT
>JADHSN010000112.1 GCA_016776875.1 Gammaproteobacteria bacterium
TGTAATGAAGCAGTTTTCCACTGCCTTCCCCGGATGAGGATTGTTTGGGTTCAATACCGACATCAGCGCTTAAAAGATATTCTGGCAAAGATTCAAATGCGACTCGGCCTACCAATTCGACGCGTGATTCAAGCTTGTTTTCGATTATAAAACGCTGCATCACGTCAGTCGGGTAGCCGACCAATAGAAATCCGATATCCTCTCGGGCGCGACAGAGCTGCAAAATCACGTGTTGTAGAACATCAAGACCTTTGATGGGCAGAAGAGAGCCGCTAAACACCACGATAAATCTTGAACCAAGAGGTAACGATGTCTTTTTATCCTTTCGACCCGGATCATAAGCCGAGAGATCAACCCGATCGTCCAAACGGGTTATTTTTGCTTGTCTGATTTTGTATTCCTGCAAAAATATTTTCTCACTGTTAATTGAGGAACAAAAAATATGCGCGGGGAGTTTCAGGATTAAAAGTTCAGCTAACCAAAAAAGCGACCGGAGCGCAGATGATCGCCATCCGGGTTTGGAGAAAAATCCGTGGTCATCAAGTTCCCCTACGAGTCCGCCTTGAAGGTCGGCGACAAGCGGGATACGACGCCAGATTAAAAGCCATTTGATTATCCATCCGAGCACAACACCTTCATGGAGATGAGCATGAATGACGTCAGGTCTTTCTTTGAGCGCCGTGCGTAAGCCAAGCAATAAAAGTTTAATATCGGCTTTGATTTTTCCAGGCTGGGGGCCTGCTTCGACCCGCGAGTACCCGGATACGGCTGATATACGCCGAATATCAACATCGGGTAGATCACGACCGAGCGGATATGTGCAGAGAATATTGGCCACGCCAAAGGTTTCGATCGACTGAATAATGCTGAGCACCCGAATATGACACCCCCGGTCAGAGAAAAACGGTGTTGGTGCGATATGTAAAACTTTCAAGGGTGGTTATCCGCTGTTTGAGGCGGGCATTGTTTTTTCGAGTTCTTTTTGAACTAACTCGATCTCGCCTTGTCGTCGATGATTGTCCCATCCGAGTCCTTCACCCGCGAGATCAGCGCAGTCCTTGATCACATCGATAGTGAGATTATTCAATAGACCAAGATCCGTTCGACGAAAAAGAATATCACCCAGATGGACGACGACTTCGTGTCTTGCGGCCCAGACAATTTGCGCTGCAATAGTGTCACCCCCGTCAAAAAGAACTCGATTGAGCGCTGGATCCTGATCACAGAGTTTAGCGATTTCATCGATACGGGATCCATAGCAGTTGATGAGGTGAAGGCACACGGGGTTCGACCATAAATTGGCGTATTTTTTTAAGCATGCCGACCGAAACTGATTCAATTCCTTATATTCCGATCCGAGCAACTTAATGGATCGGGTCGGGCGCCCATTTTGGGTTGTATGCCCCAGTTTTTTTTGAGCGAGTTCTGTTGCCAATTCTGCGATGCGCCGGGCGGTCGTGAACTTCGCGCCGAGCGCGGTAATTAAACCTTCAACACTATCGGTTGTACGGTGATCAACAAGCCGGTATTCGCCAGTGCCCTGATAGATGCCCTTTTTTATTGTGGCGCTCTGTAGAGGATAGTAGCCCGCAAAAGACCGAATGACATCATTTGTTGTGAGTCTCGATTCCGGAAGCGACTGATTTACCGTATCTATTAATTGCTGAATTTCGTCAGGGGTTGGCGTGAGATCTTCTGTCGGCTCAGATGATTCCATATAGCTGGTTCCGATTAACGAACGATTGCGCCAGGGAATAATGAAGATGTGTCTGTTGCCCCGGGTTGCAACCCCGTCGCTTTTAAAATTTGACGGCAGTGCGACGGCATAAGGCCCCAGCAATGACCGCGTGATGATATGCGCACCTCTTGCAAATCCGGTGTTCAGTTTTTGCAGTGAAGCATTATCATTGAGTGAGTCACACCAGGGTCCCGCTGCATTGATCACGATTCGCGCTTTGAGTTCGAGGGTATTTCCGGAGACCAGGTCTTTTGCGACAACGCCTGCCACCTGATCGTCTGTCTTTATATATCGCTGTACAGCCATATAGTTGAGTGCAACCGCACCTTCCGCTCGCGCTCGGTTGATGACCTCAAAAGTCATTCGCTCCGAGCTTTGCACCTGAGCCTCATAAAGGATTCGACCGCCGGTCATCTTCTCTTTTGAGTGAATGCCATGGCGTTGAATTTCAGAACGAGAAATATGATGGTCGTTTGGGATCTTAAGCGCCGGGTCTTTCGAAGCGCTGTGCGTACCCATGGTCAATGCGCGATAGGCAAGCATACCCGCATGTAAAAAAGCACGACCTCTTTGAACGCCGGAAAAAGTAGGCACCATAAAAGGCACGAAGTCAACCATATGCGGCGCCGATTGGGCCACAAGTTCACGTTCGCGTGATGACTCGCGAACCTTGCCAAGCTCAAGCTGCTGGAGATATCGGATGCCGCCGTGCAGAAGGCGAGACGAACGCATCGAGGTCGCACCCCCAAAATCCCCAATCTCGACCAATATCGTCGAAAGACCGCGCAGGCTGCAATCCAATGCCGTCCAAGCGCCAGTAATGCCCCCACCGATCACTAGAACATCGAAGTCTTGTTTAACAGGTTGGCGATCAGAGAGTTGAACGTCTGGCATGAAAATCCTAGTTTTTATGTTGGCGAAATTGGATTCCGATTAGCCACCGCGTGTGGTTTTTTCCGGAAAATTTTCCCAAAAGACAGTTTAAGCAAAATTTTTTAAAACTGTCGGTGATTTAAAGCGTTCTAGGGTAGGTGAATTCTAGAGCAATACAGGTTTTATCAAAAATGAGACGATAAGCTTTGATTTGAAATCAATTTAACACACGGGAATTGATCGATAGGCAATATGCGATTGGTTCCAAATGATTAGGCTTTTGCGTCGAATGATTAGCGAAATTACATTTATGCTATAAAATCTAGCAATTGCAGGATAAGAGTATGTTTAAATCTTAACGTATGTCTTTGTTAAACCCGAACGCATTTTGATATTTCTGGGTTTAACGAGAAAAATCTCCCTCCCACGACTGGAGTCAGATAATGAAAAAATATAAAAAGCATTTAATCCGCGGCGCATTTGTGACCGCCATGGTCACCGGTCTTTCAGGCTGTTCAGAATTTTGGTGTTGGCCGTTTGACTGCTCTTCTAATGAAACGTCGGTTGGTATTGATGACAGTTCAAATACCCCGACCGCAACGGTAACCGATACCACTCAGAACGAGACCGCACCCGTGACCCCCGGCGGCGCTACGGAATTTGATCTCAATAAAGTCGTCTGGTTGCACACCGATGTGTCCGGCTGGCCGGAAACCAAATCGATGACCGTGGAGCTTGGTGGCGGTGTGATCTGCCTGAACGGCAGTTTTTCAACTGAGTGGCCGGGCGCTGAAATCAGTCACACCTCAGGCGCCTACAACATTACAGTGAATGCCAATCCCTGGGTGTTCGCATTCCGAAATGGCCAGTGGTACGGCGGGACATGGGAATGGTTCACGGTGGGCAATACCTGTAAACCTGCGCGCACGGTGTCGGGTGATCACGTCAAAATCCCGCCGATGGCGATTGACTGGGATCCGGTCAAAGGCGAAACGCTCTACTTTATGGTTTCAACCATTGCCAGGGGTTCTAACCTGAACAACATTCAGGAAAGAACCAATGTGGTCAAGGTGGTGTGGCCGGAGGATTGGGATTAATCTCTGAATCCGCTATTTTTAAAAAGCGATAGGGGTGGCTAAACAGCCACCCCTATTTTTTTGAGCAGCTCGGTATTAATCTCGCGCGGTCCGAGATTCAACCGGTTTTGATATCGTCTTTTGCCCGGCAGTCGAGT
This sequence comes from Gammaproteobacteria bacterium, assembly GCA_016776875.1. Classification (GTDB taxonomy): domain Bacteria; phylum Pseudomonadota; class Gammaproteobacteria; order Arenicellales; family UBA868; genus UBA868. The sequence goes on from JADHSN010000112.1 coordinate 3,846, forward strand.
GCCATCAAGACCGGAAAGTCGATCCAAAAAAGCCTCGCCTTCGTCGTGCCAGTTTCCGGCTGATAGCAATTCTGGGTTGATTGCGAGAATAAATTGCCCACCTCTTGGTGGCCCGCCGTCTCCTGAATCCCGTTTTTGACTGCGAAAACTCGTCGTCTCGCCCACCAACGGTCCGGCTAGGAGTTCGATCATCATCGCGATGTGTGAGCCTTTATAGCCGCCAAACGGCAAAAGCATGCCCTTTATAATTTCAGCAGCATCAGTGGTTTCATTGCCATCAGCATTGAGGCCGGTTCCTTCAGGTACCGTTTTGCCATCCCGAGCGGCGATTTGAACATCGCCCATTGCCATGGCTGCCGTGGCCATGTCAAAAACGACCGGTGAGTCGTTTGGTCGCGGCCAGGCGAAAGCGATTGGATTCGTGCCAAATAATTTTTCATGAGAGCCAAAAGGCGCAACATTTGGCAAATAAGAAACACAGGTGATGGCCACCAGGCCCTGTTCGGCGAGTGCTTCTGTCTCGGGCCATAAGGCGGCGAAATGATGAGTTCGAGTGATGGAAAGGGTGGCGACGCCATTTGATGTCGCAGCTTTCGCTAATTTTCCCAATGACCTTTGATGGGCAAGGGGCGCATAACCTAAATCGCCGTCACAATGCAGGACGACAGGCGTGCGTACATGAAGCTCTGGATTGGCTTGACCGTTAACTTTGCCGCTTTGTAAAGAGGCCACATAACCCGGCATTCGAAAAAGCCCGTGCGAGTGAGAACCGTCGCGCTCGGCTTTCATAACGATATCCGCCACCGCGCTGGCATTATGTTCATCAGCCCCGGCGGCTTTAAGTGCTTTAAGGGCAATCAGATAAATCTCTTCAAGGGAAAGTTGAGTGGTTGTCATTTTTTCCGATATACAGGCGTGGTCAAGCGGTAGGGTTTAACCAAACAATACCCTAGAATTGCCTTAGATTGAAGAAATCAGGATCCTCATGGCCAAGCTTTATTTTTATTATTCTGCGATGAACGCAGGAAAAACAACAACGCTCTTGCAGTCGCGTCATAACTATGCGGAACGGGGGATGAACGCGTTGGTGTTGAAGCCGAAGATTGATAATCGCTCCGGCGAGGGCCGTGTGCGCTCGCGAATCGGAATTGAAGCGGAGGCCACCGAGATTGACGGGGCAGTTGATCTTTATCAGTTGGTGATCGTAAAGAACGACGAGTCACCGGTTCATTGTGTGTTGGTCGACGAAGCCCAGTTTTTAACGGCTGAGCAAGTCGGTCAGTTGACAGAAGTGGTTGACCGTCTGGCCGTACCGGTACTGGCTTACGGCCTTAGAACCGATTTTTTGGGTGAACTGTTCGAGGGGTCACGCCAATTGTTAGCGTTATCAGACGAGCTTCGCGAAATTAAAACCGTGTGTCATTGTGGCCGTAAAGCGACGATGGTGGTTCGTTTTGATAGTGCCGGCAATCCCGTGCGCGGCGGGGATCAAATCCAGATTGGCGGAAACGAAACGTACGTCTCGATGTGTCGATTACATTTTAAGGCGAGTCTGGAATCGACGGCGCCTTAGTCTGTAAAACGCACCTAATTTAAAAAAGTGACCCAGTGATCGAGGGGTTCCCTCTCGGTCGTCAGGCTATTTTCAACCGCGTTCGGGTCTGCATAGCCCAGCGACATGCCACACACAACCGACTGCGTTTCGGGAATGTTGAGGTACTCGCTAATCACAAAATGAAAAGGCGTGAACGCGGCTTGTGGGCAGGTATCAAGGCCGATTCCGCGAGCGGCAATCATGATGTTCTGAAGAAACATGCCGTAGTCCAGCCAACTGCCCTGCTCGAGCACCCGATCGATTGTGAACATCAATCCCACCGGGGCATCAAAAAAGCAATAATTGCGACCGTGCTGATGATGCATTTTTTGTTTATCGTCGCGGGTAATGCCGAGCAGCCCGTACAGATCCCATCCTATTTTTCGGCGGCGTTCAATATAGGGTGAAACCCATTCCCGCGGGTAGTAGGCGTATTCTTCGGTGTGGTCTTTGGCTGATTCGGGGTCGTTATACACCTTTAAAATGGCGCGGCTTAGACCTGCAAGACTGTCACCCGTTAGCACATAAGTTTTCCAGGGCTGGATGTTGGTTCCGGAAGGGGCACGAGCCGCCGTATCCAGGATGTTTTCGATTGTTTGCTGCGGAACCGGCGTTGGCAAAAAAGCGCGAATCGATCGCCGGGAGGAGATTGCCTCCTCAACCGGATTGTTTGTTTTTTCTTGATCGGTTGTCATGGATTGCGTCGCCTATGCGTAATACAAAATGAGGCTTGCGCCTAACAGAATGGCCACCCACAACACCATGGATCCGGTCGGCCAAGCTCTGGCCAGCGTGCCTTCAGGACCATAATGATGCAAGATCCAGCGCATCATGCCTTTACCGGCTTTTTGCCTGACCTGCGATAAGCTTTCTTGCGCCGGCTTCATGGTTTCGACAATCGATCGAATCCACTTTGGGGCAAGTCGTCGATATAACCACTCGATATCAATATTCGTCGAGTGGAGTTCGGGCGGATAAATATTGGCTACCTTGAGCCAGGCAAAAGCCGCCGCTGAAAAGACCAACAGCTGAATTTGGGCGATGATATGACTGCCATCGAATGGGCTGTATTCCATTTCGAATGGCAACAGATCGTAGAGCACCCATGGATAGACACCGATAGCCACACAAAGAATGGCCGCAATTCCCATCGCAACAAGCATATTGAGCGGGGGCTCTGTTGTTCGGATTCCGCTGTCGTGGGCAAAGAATGCAAAAAACGGAATCTTGATGCCCGCGTGATGGAAGACACCCGCAGAGGCAAAAAGAAGCATTAACCATACGACGGGGTGCCCTTCCTCAAGCACCGCGACCATGACCATCGACTTACTGACGAATCCGCTAAACAGTGGAAAGGCCGAGATAGAGGCTGCGCCGACGATGCACAACGTTGTGGTGATGGGCATGCTTTTATACAGCCCGCCTAGA
>JADHSN010000009.1 GCA_016776875.1 Gammaproteobacteria bacterium
GAAGATCTGGACGTTGCTCGATCGTCAGGGCATTGCTGACACACTCATGGACATTCAACCCCCCAAAGACTGGTCGACAAGCCGCGGCGGCAGTATGCGGCGAGTGGTCGTCAGTAGCGACCTTGGTCAACAAAGTGCGCGAGCTGCTGGCGACAAAATCAAGGCAGAAAATACGACACCGACCGCCCCAGTCATAGCCTCAACAACACCCTCTTCCAAGCCTGACGACGAGTCGGTTCTTGACGCCTCTTGGCATCAGGTCTGCAGCCTTTCGGATCTCCCAGAAGGCAAGCTTCGCAGATTTACCGTTGCTGGAGTCGACGTCATGCTGACCAACCTCGGGGACTGCATCCGCGCTTTTCCACCTACCTGCCCACACCTCGCCGAGCCCTTGATTGACTCCGGCGTTCTGAGGGATGGATTACTGACCTGTACGAAGCATTTATGGAAATGGGATCTAAGGAGTGGAGAAATGAAAGGCGCCGCCGAGCGGCCTGTTGAGATGTATGAATCCCAACTTAAAAACGATAATGTCTTCGTCAGAATTGAATCTGAAATTATTTATGATTACGAAGAAGATGATGACCTCGATGAAGACGACTTCTTTAACGCAGATTGAGTATCGATCCCATGGCAACCAATCCTGAAATTCAATCACAAGACGCGCAAAAGTCAGGAAGCAATCTTGAACGCGTGCTCGCTGCTGGCCACTTTGCTGTGACTGGAGAACTCGGCCCTCCAAAACATATGGATCCGGCTTTCATTGACCGGAAAATCAATCTCCTGAAAGGTGTCGTTGATGCCGCAAATGTCACTGACAATCAAACAGGCATTGTTCGACTGAGTAGTATTGCGACCGGTATCTATATGGCCCAACAAGGTTTGGAGCCCGTAATCCAGATGACCTGCCGTGATCGAAACCGTCTTGCCATACAAAGCGACCTAATGGGCGCCTATTTTCACGGGATACGAAATGTCCTATGCCTTTCCGGCGACCATCAATCTTTTGGAAATCATCCCGGCGCCAAAAACGTCCAGGACATTGACTCAATGCAACTCATTCGAATGATTCAAGAGATGCGGGACAAGAACCAGTTTCAGTGTGGTGATGAAATTAAAGGTGGCGGACCGAAACTCTTGATAGGTGGTGCGGGCAGCCCTTTTTCAGAACCGATCTCCTTTCGACCCCTTCGAATTGCCAAAAAAATGGCGGCAGGTGTTGACTTTATTCAAACCCAAATGATTTTTGATATGGACATTTTTAAACAGTTCATGGCAAAGCTGGTTGATTTAGGCGTCACCGAAAAAGTTCATATCTTGGCAGGTATCGGTCCGTTAAAAAGCAGTCCCATGGCACGATTCCTGAACGACCAGATTCCTGGAATCGTGATTCCAGATGAACTGCTTAAGCGGATGGACGGAGCCGTTCAGGGAATCGATGAAAACGATAAAGACGCACGCCGTGACGCCTGGCGTGCTGAAGGTCAAAACATCTGCATTGAACAGATCGAGCAACTTCAGGAAATCGAGGGCGTGGCAGGCGTACACATTATGGCGATCGAATGGGAAGCCGCGATAAGACCAATCGTCGAGCGAGCGGGCTTATTCCCGCGGCCACAAGTCTAACCCAGCGTGTCGCGGTCTCCCTTTTTGTAAACGCCAGTGAACACTTAGCTAGCTTGTAATATGAGGCCCGTGCGATGTCTTTGTAAGGACCTCGGCGCCGTCTGCTCCAAGAAGCACGGTATTTGAGATAAAGTAGTTCCCTCTTCCCGTCTCCGTAAACCAAGACATCAAATGGAATGTCATGCCCTCTTTCATCTGACGATCTGAATCGTGCCGTAAGCCGGTGACCCGTGGCCCACCCGTCCACGAGGGCGGAAACCCGATACCCACCAGGTATCCACAGTGATGGCGCCGATACTCAGGCATCCCTGCCGCATCAACAATTGATTGCCAGCCGTTATAAACATCTTTCGCTTCAGCGCCCACTTTAAGGGCCTCAATCGATGCGTTAAATGCCTTCCCGCATAAGTCAGCCATCTCAGCATCCTCATCAGAAATACTGCCGATGTTTACCAGTCGACCCATTGGCGCGTTGTAACGCGCCACACACCCAGCGACCTCAAGAAATACAGCATCCTTGTGTCGACCCTCGCCCCAAGTCGTATGCTCTTCAGCCATACGGTGCCACGGACGCAAAAAGGGACCGAACCCCGGAGGCGTGCCGCCCGCACGCGTCATTTCTGCCAGACACTCTGCTGCAACCTCAGCTTCGAGCGCCCCATCATGGATAGCTGAAATCGCAGCTTGGGTTCCTGCATCTGACGCCACGGCGGCGCGCCTCATAAATACCTGCTCTTCGGGGGACTTCACCAGGCGCAACTCATCAAGCATGCCGGTCACGTCAACCCATCGCGCGACATCGACCCTTTGTTGAAGCGCCTCACCCATCGCATAAGAAAGCCCTGCGGAGCCCATTTCCAGTCCGACGGTTTTATCAGCGGTCTTCCCAGTCAAGTGACGAGCTACGATATCAACAGCCGTCTCCGAGTCCAGATGACCAATAAACGTTGCGTTTCGAACCTGATTGCGAATTGCAACATGCTCCATCTGGCGAGTCACAAGCGTTAAGTCGCCCTCTCGAGGCACTAATAGAAGATGGGGGGCAAAATAACCCCAGTGATCAAGGCCTGTTAAATAGAATACCTGCTCAGGCGCACTCAGCATGACCAGATCCAGTTCACGGGATTCCATTTCGGCACGAGTTGCCGCTACCCGACGACGAAGCTCGTCATCCGTAAAAGGGTTTGAATGCATACATGGCTCCTTTATTAATTAATTTTCGGTAATGGCAGTTTGAACTGCCGATGCGAGTTGATCAGATGTGCAAATGCTAAAAGACTTGCTTCACCAAACGCTTTGCCCACAAGTTGGACCCCCATTGGTAGGCCTAGACTGTGCATACCGGAAGGAATAGAAATAGCCGGGTGTCCAGTGGTATTGAAAAAATTGGTAAAACGCATCATCGCGTTCCCGACCGGCTCCGTCAAACCCTCAGTCTCAACCTCAACGGCTCCCACTTTAGGCGCCACGATAGGCGTCGATGGGGTAACCAGGATATCAACTGTTTCTAGTACGTCATCAATCTGCGTCCGGTAATGGGTCATTAATCTTTTCGCCCGCACGTAATGCTCGGCCAGAATTTGCTGTCCCAGTGCAAGTCCGGTTCTGAAGTCCTCACCATAATCACCTGCTCTTTTTTCAAGCCATGGCATATGAAAACTAAGCGCCTCTGGCATCTGAATCGTTAACGAAACTGTTCTCGAGAAATTTAAATCAGGGGTTTCCACCTCTCTCACCGTCGCGCCCTTTTTTTCCAGAAATGAAATCACGCGTTCCGTCGCGCTCAGGATTTCAGGATCGACGTGCTCATAAAAAAACTGACGCGGCACACCAATATTCCGACCCGTCAAATCCTCAAGCGAATCAACTTCCGGTAGATATTGATCAGTGGGACGATTCGTTGAGCCAGGGTCCGCTAAGTCTGGTTCAGCAAGCGTTTGCAGAATCAACGCGCAATCCCGAACATCCCGCGAAAGAATACCGAGGTGATCAAGCGACCAGCTATAGGGTGTCACGCCGCGCATCGAAATTCGGCCATAAGTCGGCTTGAGACCAACCAAGCCGCTCAACGCCGCTGGAGATCGAACCGAGCCGCCAGTATCTGTACCCAACGCGAAAGGTGAAAGACCCCATGCAACTGCCGCTGCCGACCCACTGGAGGAGCCTCCGGCTAATCGAGATGAATCATATGCATTAACCGCAGTTCCATAGCGCGTATTCTCCCCGGTCGCCCCATAGGCAAACTCATGGAGATTCAGCTTGCCAAGACATACCGCACCTGCTGCCGTTAATTGACTCACCACATGCGCATCGTCCGATGCAATGTTGTCTGCAAATACTGCAGAGCCGGCACTGGTGCGATGACCCTTAATATCAATGAGATCTTTAAGCCCATACGGAATGCCATAAAGCATCCCACTGCCGGGCTTTTCTGCAAGCGTTGAGGCGTGCGCCCGAGCACTATCCGCATACACATCGATAAAGGCTTTTGAAGCGGGATTGAACTCGGCGGCACGTGCCAAAAAAACATTAACAAGATCGTGAATACTTATTTCGCCATTGACTAACGCGCGGCTGAGCTGCCTTACCGTAAGCCAACACACCTCTGTCGCGTCACTCATCAGAAGGACCGGCTTTTGTCTTGATCTCCAGCGCGGGCGGTAGTGCGCCTAAGTCTATCGTCCGCAATCGATCCAGCTCATCCATAAGATCCTTAAAACTGGTAATCATTCCCAATTTTGGTTCAACCAGTTCCGACAGGTCTTCATCAGAAAACGGATGGGCGCCAAAAGTGTCGCCAACAGTCCGCAAAAGCTCAAGCGTGGGCTTATCTTTTGGCATTTCCTGAGCTCAGTTCCAAAAAGATCACTCAGCCTCGCCCGACAAAAGGCATATCCCGCGCCATGATATTCATAAACAGAACATTGGTATCTAGGGGAAGTTCTGCCATGTGCATCACACTACTGGCAACATGCTGCACATCCATCAATGGCTCTTTTAAAGTTTCGCCATTCGCCTGCTTGATTCCTGCTTTCATACGCTGAGTGAGATCGGTCTCAGCATTGCCAATATCAATCTGTCCGCAGGCAATATGATGCGCTCGGCCGTCCAAGGCCAAGCTCCGCGTCAAACCTGACATCGCATGCTTACTCACCGTGTAGGGGAGACTGTTAACCCGGGGCGCATAAGCCGAAATCGATCCGTTATTAATAATTCTTCCACCCATGGGTGACTGGCGCTTCATTTGTCCAAACGCCCGGCGCGCGCACATCACCGCACCATGGATATTCGTCTCGAGAACTGCGCGCCATTCATCAACCTCAAGTTCATCAATATCAACAGCCCGAGCCCCAATACCTGCGTTATTAAAAAGAAGATCAATCCGACCAAACCGTTCAACGGTGTCATCAAAGATCTGATTGACATCTTGTTCATATCGAATGTCAGCCCTGATACAGCAAATCCTCTCTAGATCCGCGCCGCTGTCGGCTGCGGCTTGCTCGAGGAGTTCCTGTCGACGACCTGTCAATGTCACCGCGTAATTATTGCGCAGCAAAATTTCCGAAACTGCTCTTCCAATGCCGGTTCCCGCGCCGGTCACGACAGCGACTTTTCTATGGATATGCATCTGACTAACTCCGGGGATCGATGAAGTGATGCTGTTCTAGATAATCAATAATCGTATCTGATAACGCCTCTGCCTGACAATCCACTGTCGAGAGCGTAATTTGTGGCGCCACAGGTGCCTCATAGCCAGAGTCAATCCCCGTGAAATTCTTCAATACGCCGTCGCGTGCCTTTTTATATAGGCCTTTGGGATCCCGGCTTTCGCATAACGCCAACGGCGTATCCACAAATACTTCAATAAAGTGCGCTGGGCCAATTAAGTCACGCGCCATCTGCCGCTCCGCCACGAAAGGTGAAATAAAAGATGTAATCACAATCAGTCCGGCGTCGGTCATTAAGCGGGCCACTTCAGCAACTCGCCTGATATTCTCAACTCGGTCACCATCAGTAAAGCCAAGATCCCGACACAGACCGTGACGCACATTATCGCCATCAAGAAGGTAAGTATGTTTGCCGCTGGCATGCAGTTTCTGTTCCAGATGATCGGCAATTGTTGATTTTCCTGACGCCGACAGTCCAGTTAGCCAAATCACACAAGGGGTTTGATTATTTCTTGTAGAGCGAGCGTTCTTATCGACTTTGGTAGCCTGCCAAACGATATTCGTTGCCCGGCGCAAAGAAAAGTGCACGACCGCAATGCCTATCGAACGCCCTGATGCAGAGTCCTTAAATACAAAAATCGTACCCGGATCAGTCTCAGAAAAAATCACATCGCGATTAGTTGAAATCTTGCAGTAAGCCATCTCCCCGTTCGCAAGCGTTTTGGCGGCTCGGTGAGAATAATCATCCGGGTTAATTCGATAGGCCAAATCAGTAACTCTTACATCAAACGAATCGCCACTTGATACCGCTTGGTAACTGCGCTCTGGCAACATAGGCGAATCACTTAACCAATGGATGTAGATCGAAAACTGATCAGATCGCTGCTGCCGATCGTGACGCCCTGATTGACCGGCGTCTGTTGCCGACACGTCCACTGAGTCCGTCTCTAGGCTTCCGGCCAGGGCGATCAATTGTCGGACCCGCTCCGCCTCAGATACACTGTGCTTTTCTTTACTCAAGAATAGACCTTCATTCCGGCTAACCGGCTTAAACCGAACCACATTTTCGAACACGATATTCTAACGTTTTAACCCTGACGCATGATCAGTCTGAACGTCCCTCTCATATGCTAGACGCATCTAGGGTAAACAAAAATCGGTGCGGAACTTGAACAATAATAGCGTGTCAGTCAACTTCTATGGTAAAACAAACCACGAGAACGCACGATATAGTGATTTCACCAATATCGTCTCGACTGGTACCGCAATCGTGACGGTCTTCACAATTGGCTACCCAAAATTAAAATAAATCGAAGGAGGAGTTATGTTTGAGAAGAAAATTTTTTCAGCAATCGCTGGACTTTCAATGCTTGCGTCCGGCGTCAGCCTTGCAGGATCCATGGGGGCTGTTGATGAGCCGATTAAGCTCGCGGTAAACGAATGGACGGGTCAGCACATCACCACACATGTCGCCGGCGAAATACTAAAACGTGCCGGTTATAACGTTGAATACGTCACAGCAGGCTACTACCCTCAGATGACCGCGATTCAAGATAACACCGTGACAGCCACTCTGGAGATCTGGAGCTCAAATATTGGTGAACATTACGATGAAGCCGTAGCTTCAGGACAGGCGAAAGAATTGGGTGATCTCGGCCTCGTCCCCGTGGAGACTTGGATGTATAACGATGCAGCTGCCAAAGCCTGTCCGGGACTTCCTGATTGGAATGCGCTCAACGCATGCGCAGACAAATTTGCGAATGCTGACACATTCCCAAAAGGCCGTCTTGTCGACTATCCGGCTGACTGGGGCACCTCTAACGTTGACCGAATAAAAGGACTTGATCTGAATTACGTTTCAGTACCCGCCGGCAGTGAAGGCGCGCTGATTGCAGAAATGAAGGGCGCCGAGGCAAAAAACACGCCGCTTTTGGTTATGTTTTGGGCGCCTCACTGGGTGCAGGCAGTCATTCCTTTGAATATTGTCGCGCTCCCGCCATACGAGGAAGGTTGTCATGATGATCCTGCTGTAGGCGTTAACCCTAATGCGACTTGGGATTGTGACTGGTCCCGAGGCTATATTAAAAAAATGGCCTGGGCCGGCATGGAGGATAAGTGGCCTGCAGCGCACGCTATTCTGGAGGCCTATACGCTTCGCAATGAAGATCAAATTCCAATGATGAATGCAATCGATCAGGAAGGTAAGAAGCTCGATGAGGTCGTTCGCCAATGGGTTGACGATAACGAAGCAATTTGGAAGCCTTGGGTGGACGCCGCCAAAGGTTAATCAAAATTTTTTAATTCAAAACACTGTTTAACCGCCAATAAAGACCAGGGAAACGCCTCGCCGTTTTCCTGGTCTTGTTTTACTACTCTCAGCGCCTATGTCATCAGACAAACCCAAGCTCCGTTGCAGAGGGCTGTGGAAAGTCTACGGCCCAAACGCGACACACTTCTTCGCGCAGTCTCATGATAAGGCGTCTCGAATAAAAACGATTCGAGACGCCGATCATATTCCTGCGGTATGTGACGTCAGTTTCGATGTGCCTGAAGGTGAAATCTTTGTCATCATGGGTCTCTCTGGATCAGGAAAGTCCACTGTCATCCGATGTCTATCAAGATTGATCGAGCCAGAGTCAGGCACCATTCTTCTTGATGGTGAAAATCTGCTAGAAAAATCTAAAGAGCAGATGATCGAGATGAGGCGTCGTCGTGTTGGAATGGTATTTCAGCATTTTGGACTACTGCCGCATCAGACCGTTCTGGGTAATGTTGCTTTTCCCTTAAAAATACAAGGCCTGAGCATTTCTGAGCAAACAACTCGCGCTCAACAAATGATTGACTTAGTGGGCCTTAATGGACGCGAGCAGAGTTACCCGCGCGAACTCTCTGGAGGACAGCAGCAGCGGGTGGGTATTGCTCGATCGCTGGCGAGTGACCCGGAGCTTTGGCTGCTCGATGAGCCTTTCAGCGCACTTGATCCTTTGATTCGTCGACAGATGCAAGATGAATTTCTTCGTCTTCAGAAACTGCTCAATAAAACGATTGTCTTTATTACCCATGATTTTCTTGAAGCCCTGCGACTCGCAGACCGAATTGCGATTATGAAAGACGGGGCCATTGTGCAGGTAGGAACACCTGCGGAGCTTGTGAGTAATCCAGCGAATGATTACGTTGCAGAATTTACGCGTGATGTCCCAAAACTCAAAATATTAACCGCTGGCGCAATACTCTCCGAAGTCGATCCGCAGAAAATATCTGCACCGCTTGAGGGGAATCCGACTATCGAAAATACCACAACAATCGATCAATTTTTACCCATCCTGATTCGCAGTGAAACACTAAATGTTGCCAACCACGCGGGTGATTACTTGGGATCCATATCAGTGCTTGATGTTCTGAAAAAACTCGCAGAAGAAACTACCTCGTGAATGCGTCGCATCAACGAAAAGAGCGTTTCTCTCTTTTCGCTTGGGTCGCTGTCGCAATCTTTGGATCCGTTTTTCTCCTTCAGCGCGACCTAGCGGATTGGGTCACTCAGTATCCGGAAGCGTGGACCTTACCGGCAGCAGCTTGGGCAAACATCGGCATGGATTGGTTCGTCGATCACTTTCGTTGGTTATTTCGAGCGATCTCTTGGCTACTCACATGGCCTATGGATGCCATCCTCGGGCTATTGACCTGGCTGCCGTGGCCAACCACGATCAGCTTATTTATTGGCATTGCCTTTGTGGCGGGGGGTTGGCCACTTGCTTTATTTACCCTTTTTGCGCTTCTTTATATGGTCGGCATAGGGTATTGGACAGAAAGCATGCGCACGCTCGCGCTTGTAGCCGTATCAGTGCCGCTGTCGGTTTTCATGGGTTTTGGATTAGGCGTCAGTGCGTGGCGCTCGGAGCGTGCGAATCGATTAGTCCAACCTCTTCTCGATCTCATGCAGACCGTGCCTACTTTCGCTTACCTAATTCCTATTCTATTGCTCTTCGGCTTTGGTCCCGTCGTAGGCATGATTGCGAGCGCCATTTATGCCTGCCCGCCAATGGTTCGGAGCACTGTGCTGGGATTACAACGGGTTCCAGAAGAAACCGTTGAATCTGGAATCATGAGCGGTGCCAGCAGCGGCCAACTCTTTTGGTGGGTACGCTTTCCCAGCGCATTACCCACCATCTTGGTAGGCGTCAATCAGTCCACCATGGCAGCGCTCAGCATGGTTATTATCGCCGCTATTATTGGAAGTTCTGCTGATATCGGCTGGGAGGTCTTGAGCACAATGCGCCGGGCTAATTTTGGAGAAAGTTTGCTAGCAGGGATTGTCGTTGCCCTCATTGCCATGCTTCTTGATCGCATCACTCGAGGCTTTGCACAAGATAATCAGCACTCTAAAACAACTCGCGCTTTACGTCCGCAACTGATTTTGGGCATTGCTGGAACAGCTGCGTTGTCTTTTTTATTGCTCTCCCTATCAGTGACTGAGTTGTCCGAATTTCCTGATCCATGGGTTTTTTATCCGGCTGCACAAATCAACGATGCAATTCTATTCATTACCGTAGAGTTTGGCGCTGCGCTGGATCAAATTAAAAACGGTTTTTTATTTTTCTTTCTTTTGCCACTTCGCATCGGACTCGAAAATACCATTCGCCCGTTCACTTGGGGTTTTGATTTAACGCTGACAATGAAAATCGGCTACCTCATCGCCTGTGCATCCCTAATGCTTTTAAGTGGTTATCGATACGGTTGGCGCTTTGCTGTGGCGATCGGAATTGCCGCGGTCTTGCTCTATTTCGGAATTGAGCGCATGCCTTGGCCAGCAATGATCGCGCTATTGGTCACTTTAGCCTGGCAAACCGGTGGCGCTCGGGTTGGGCTTTTTACATTAGCCGGACTTGCATTTATGTTGGTTACGGGAGTCTGGTCGCTTGGGGTGCGTTCGCTTTATCTTTGTTTTGCGGCTGTGCTGGTGTCTTTTATTATTGGTGGCAGCCTAGGCGTCTGGGCATCCCAAAGTGATCGGGTTTCACGGTTGGTCCGACCTATCAATGACACCCTTCAGACGATGCCTTTGTTTGTGCTGCTGATTCCCATTCTGATGTTTTTCCAGGTTGGAGAATTCACCGCATTTCTTGCAATTATCGCTTACGCAATCGTTCCAGCCATTCGTTACACGGAGCACGGGCTCCGGCATGTCAATAACGATGTCGTAGAAGCTGCAATCGCATCAGGTTGCACACCCTTTCAGATTCTCTGGCAAGTGCGACTCCCGCTCGCTATCCCTGAGATTATGTTGGGCCTTAATCAAACTATTATGTTCGGCCTCGCCATGCTGATTATTGCAGCACTCGTCGGCACACAGGGCTTGGGGCAAGCGGTTTACGTCGCGCTTGGGCAGGCCGACTTCGGCGAGGGTCTGGTTGCAGGCCTCGGCATTGCGTTCATCGCAATGTCGGCTGACCGAATCATTCAGGCGGTTAGCGCAGAGAAAAAGCGAGCGCTGGGTATCAAATAGTCAATATTTGAGATTAATATGGATTTTAAAATCGGCACATCATTACCCCACTGGTCGGCTCCTGAACACCCGGATCCGGTAGACCTCATCGGGCAATATTGTCGACTTGTCCCGCTCAACCCAAGTGCGCACAGTAAGGCGCTCTTTAAGGCCTTTGCAGACGACACGGCAGACTTTGACTGGGTCTACCTTCCATATGGACCTTTCAACACAAACGAGCAACTTGAAGCCTGGCTGGAAAATGTCGCGGGTGAAACAGATCCTCTATTTTTCACTATCCTCAATACTCATAATCAACCCATTGGGATCGCGAGCTACCTCAGAATAAATCCCGCAAGTGGCTCCATCGAAGTGGGTCATATTCATTTTTCGCCCACCCTTCAGAGAACGCCGGCCGCGACTGAGGCCATGTACCTCATGATGCAATACGCGTTTGAACTCGGCTACCGGCGATACGAATGGAAATGTGATGCCCTGAATAATCGCTCTCGACGAGCAGCCTTGAGGCTCGGTTTATCTTTCGAAGGGGTCTTTCGGCAAGCAACTGTCTATAAATCACGCAATCGAGATACCGCGTGGTTTGCCGCAATCGACTCAGAATGGCCAACACTCAAAGTCGCTTTTGAGACATGGCTGAAAAAAGACAATTTTGGCCATGACGGCACGCAGCACCTGTCACTCTCGACTCTCACGGCGCCTATTCTCTCCTCCAAGATTGAGTCTTCTGATTGATCATGCGCAAAGCACCGAACTTTCGAATCATCTTTCGCAATATTCTTGGCGCTCTCGCCTCAAAAAGTGGGTATCGACTACGGCATCGACGCGGGGGATATCGAAAACTATCCGGTCGGGGTATCGAAATTGGCGCGTTACATAGCCCTGCCAAGCTAGGCAAGCACTGCTCAACTGAGTACTGCGACGTGTTAAGCGCGAGCGAAGCTGCTCAACTATTTCCTGAACTGCACCGGGCGAGATTCGTTGAAGTCAAACATATTGTAGACCTCGACCAAAATGCGCTTTCGAGCTTCGCCGCCAATCAATTTGACTTCGTGATCATGAATCATGTAATTGAACACATTGCCAACCCTGTCCGCGTGATTAATGACGCTTTTAGAATTCTTAAGATCAACGGCAAGTTTGTTATCTCCGCGCCCGACAAACGATTTAATTATGACTGTAATCGCAAAATGACCTCATTTGATCACTTATGGTCCGAATATCTTGATGAGGTAACTTCAGTGGATGACGATCATTACTTGGATTTTCTAAGTGCTGTCCATCCATCAACACTAGTTGATCCAATCGGAGTGAGTCGCCATATTCAACATGCTCGAGAACGACGCGAACATGCGCACGTTTGGGATTCGGCCGCGTTCCACAGTATGATGGAGGAAGGTATTAAGCGTTTAAATATTTCAGCGCACTGCATACTGAAGAGTGATGGCGAATCCAATCATCTTGAGTATTTTGGCGTTTGGAAAAAAGTCAAAAATAACGCCGCACCAGATCAATAATCCGCCGCGCGGAACAGCGCTTTAAGAAAAAAGAAAGTGGTGGCTATGGGTGGACTTGAACCACCGACCCCAGCATTATGAATGCTGTGCTCTAACCAGCTGAGCTACATAGCCATCGGGTCAGAGAATCTACATTTATTACGAAGTCTTTTCAAGGTTGAGCCCGCGGCATTCTCGGCAACCATCCTGATTAACTCCTCCGACTCAGTGTTTTTTCAGCACTGCAGCACAATGAATCAGTCGATTGAGCTGCTTATACATTGAACCGGAAATGCATAATGTCGCCATCACTGAGCACATATTCCTTGCCTTCGAGTCGAAGCCGACCCGCCTCACGGGCCCCTTGCTCTCCTTTAAGGTCAATAAAATCGTCATAAGCGATAGTTTCTGCTCGGATAAAACCCCGCTCAAAATCAGTATGAATCTCCCCCGCAGCTTGTGGTGCAGTCGCCCCTCGCCGCACGGTCCAGGCTCGCACCTCTTTTGGCCCCGCGGTAAAAAATGTCTGTAGGCCAAGCAATTCATATCCCGCTCGAATCACTTTATCGAGCCCGGATTCTTCCAAGCCAAGATCTTCAAGAAAACTCGAGCGATCACTCGGATCAATCTCGGAAATTTCCTGCTCAATTGCGGCACTTACGACCACGAGTTGAGCGGCGGCTTCTGCAGCATGCTTGCGAAGCGCTTCAACTTTTTCATTACCTTCCAGCTCACTCTCCGCGACATTTGCAACATACACAACAGGCTTCGCTGTAAGCAGGCAAAGTGGTTTCAAAGTATGAATCACTTCATCTTCAGTAAGGAGTGCCGCGATTTGCATATCGTTGGATAAGGCTTCATGGGTGCTCTTCAAGATCTCTAGCTCACGAAGCACTTTTTTGTCGCCCGTCTTCGCGGCTTTTGACGTCCGCTCAATGGCACGCTCAAGCGTTTCAAGATCAGCAAGCGCGAGTTCGGTTTCAATCGTACCGGCATCGGAAATGGGATCAACGTGTCCTGATACGTGCGTAATATCATCGTCGTTAAATGCACGAACCACATGAATAATCGCGTCGACTTCACGAATGTGCGCAAGAAACCGATTTCCAAGACCCTCCCCTTTGGATGCGCCCGCAACCAGTCCCGCAATGTCCACGAACTCGATTGCCGTTGGAATCAGCTTTGCAGGATTAACCAGCGCTGATATTTTCTGAAGTCGCGGGTCCGGCACTTCGACAATCCCCACGTTCGGATCAATAGTGCAAAAAGGATAATTTTCAGCCTGTGCCCCTGCGTGGGTCAGCGCGTTAAAAAGAGTCGACTTACCCACATTGGGCAGTCCAACAATGCCGCAACGAAACCCCATCTACGTTGCCTTCCCTGCCGGGGTATGAAGTGATTTCATCACGGTCTCAATATTCCCTGCGATTAGTGCTTCGAAATGGTCCAACGCTTGCTCAATGCCTCGATCAATCATATTGAGCTCCTCTTTGGGTGGTTTTGATAGTACCCAATCAGTGACGTCATCGGAGTGCCCTGGATGACCGATACCGATACGAAGTCTGACAAAATCCCTGGAACCCAACTTTGAAAAAATATCCCGCAAACCGTTATGACCGCCATGACCGCCCGCGCGCTTAACCCTCACGGTTCCCGGCAAAAGATCGAGCTCATCATGCATGACCAGAATCTGTTCAGGCGGGATATCAAAATAATCGGCAATACTGGCCACGGAGTTGCCACTTTCATTCATGAACGAAGTGGGTCTTATAAATCGAACTCTCTGGTGACCCACGCGGGCCTCTGCCAAGTCGGCAGAAAATCGACTCTCTTTGCGCCATGATAGACCCCATCGGCGCGAAAGCGCATCAAGCGACCAGAATCCGGCGTTGTGCCGGGTCATTTCATAGGAATGGCCCGGATTGCCGAGACCCCCGACTAGAGAGATAACGGGCATATATCACGAATATATAGGGGTGCTGTTGCCAAAAGCATCAACACAGTTTCTCGCTACTAAACGTAGCCCGTAGCAATTTCTAAGCGTCGCCAGCGTCTTCTGCGTCAGCAGACTTAGCATCAACTCCCGCTTCTTGATCTGCAGCCTCTTCAACGACTTCTTCTTCAACAACTTTCGGCGGAGAAATAGTGGCAATCGTTGGGTCTTCGCCCTCAGGAAATGCGGTGGCCGTCAACTCAACGCCTTCGGGCATCTTGATATTCGATAGATGCAGGCTCTCATTCAGATTGAGCTCTGATACATCAACGGCAATGAATTCAGGTAAATCCCTTGGCAAACAAGTGATGTCTAGTTCAGTGATCGGATGCGACAAAATACCGCCATCAGTTTTGACACCCGGCGCCACATCTGAACCTTCAAAATGCAAAGGCACCTTCATATGGAGTTTCTCGCTCGCCCGAACACGCTGAAAATCAAGATGCATCACCAATTGTCGATGCGGAT
Source organism: Gammaproteobacteria bacterium (assembly GCA_016776875.1). Classification (GTDB taxonomy): domain Bacteria; phylum Pseudomonadota; class Gammaproteobacteria; order Arenicellales; family UBA868; genus UBA868. Next base: position 14,752 of record JADHSN010000009.1, read on the forward strand.
GCATCTGGACTTCACGAAGAATCACCTGCTGCGATCCCTTGTCTGTTTTGAGATCTATAATGGCGGAGTGAAAAGCCTCTTTTTCGAGACTATGCATAACCTGATCATGATCAAGCATCACACTCTCGTTATCTTTTCCCGCTCCATAGACAACCGCAGGAACAAGATTTTCCCGTCTCTGCCGGCGGCTCGCGCCTGTACCAAATGAATCCCGACTCTGGGTGCTCAATTCATAGTTACTACTCATTACAAAATCTCCCTTTACCTGGCGCTTACACGCCGCATTTTATCCGGACTTCAAAGTCCGACTAGTCTAAAAACAAAGAACTTACAGAATCGCCACTTGCGATACGACGGATGGACTCAGCCAAAAGGCTCGCAACACTAATCTGGCGAATCTTCGTACTAAAATTTATTGCTTCTTCGCTAAGTGGGATTGAATTTGTCACCACAACCTCATCCAGTTCCGAGGCCTCAATTCGCTCCACCGCTTTTCCCGAAAGCACAGGATGCGTACAGCAGGCTTTCACCTGGACAGCGCCTGCGTCTTTAAGTGCTGAGGCCGCCTCACAAAGCGTGTTGGCCGTGTCCACCATGTCATCCATCAGCACACAACTGCGTTTATCGACTGAACCAATAATGTGCATGACTTTCGCTTCATTCGCCTTTGGACGACGTTTATCAATAATAGCGAGCTCAACCCCAAGCTGTTTGGCCATTGCACGAGCCCTTACTACCCCACCCACGTCAGGTGAAACCACCATGAGCCCTTCCGGCGCATGACGCCAGAGCTCTCCGTTCAGGACGGGAGCGGCATAAATATTATCCACCGGGATATCAAAAAAACCTTGAATCTGATCTGCATGAAGATCCATCGTCACCACTCGATCGGCACCCGCAATACCAATCATGTCGGCAACCAACTTTGCGGTAATTGCCACTCGAGCAGTCCGAGGGCGACGATCTTGCCGTGCATAGCCAAAATACGGGAGCACGGCGGTAATACGCTCCGCTGAGGAGCGGCGCAGTGCGTCGATCATCACCAACAATTCCATCAGGTTTTGACTGGCGGGCGCGCAGGTCGGCTGCATCACATAGACATCGGAGCCGCGAACGTTCTCCATTATTTCTACGTTAGCTTCGCCATCACTAAAAGTTGAAACAACGGCCCGCCCAATACCAATCCCAAGCTGAGCGGCCACTTCGCTTGACAGCGCAGGATTCGCGTTCCCGGTAAATAGCTTTAAATCATCAATAGCCATCGGTATTTTCGCTGCCTCAAAAATAAATCAACTTCAAATAAATATGGCTGGGGTGCCAGGATTCGAACCTGGGAATGCCGGAATCAAAATCCGGTGCCTTACCACTTGGCTACACCCCAGAAGGCTCTTCAAAAAATGCGGGGTTGTGATTGATGCCTCGAGCAACCAAGCCGCTTAAAAAAGCCGGTAATTGTTTAATAATTTCTTCGCCAGACTGATCACTCTCCGTGATAAGAAAGACCGCAGATCCACTACCAGACATCTGAGCGACTCCAAATTGGCTTAACCACTCCAAGCACTGTCCGACCTCAGGGAACCGTTTCCTCGTTACCGGCTCCAGATCATTCCGCCAATCCGCGTGAGTCGGGCTCGGTATTCTGATTGGCGGCGTGTTTCGTGTCAATTCTGGATCCGAAAATATAGCCGCTGTAGGTACTTTCACCTGCGGCCAGACCACACAGTAATGACGATCAGGTAACTGTGCCGGCGTAAGAAGCTCTCCGACCCCTTCTGCCCAGGCAGAGTGGCCCCCCACAAAAAACGGGATATCCGCACCCAGACCCAGTCCAATTTCCGAGAGACATTGCCGGCTCAGGCCCAAATTCCAGAGTTTATTGAGTGCGACTAATGTTGTTCCTGCATCGGAACTGCCACCTCCCAGGCCCGCGCCCAACGGAATTCTCTTATCGAGACTAATTTTGACCCCCAACTCACAGTGGCTGTAATTTTTTAAAGCACGAGCTGCAAGAATGGTGAGGTCATCTTCAGGGAGACCCGGGTTATCTGACCGCTCAACTCGTCCGTCTAAGGTAACTTCGAAACTGAGGTTGTCGCCGAAATCTAGAAGTTGAAACAATGTCTGAAGCTCATGAAAACCATCAGCCCGTTGACCCAATACATGTAAAAAGAGATTTAACTTGGCAGGCGCTAACCAGTTCTTCATTGACTCAGTACCTGTTCTGGCAAACTGCTCTGCCAATCTTCAACAAAAATTTTGAGTGCTAGTCGGTCACCCGAAAGGTGGCCGGTCGAAACAAGCGCGTCGATCGTCTTGGGCTGAGCAGTTAAATGAATTCTTTTGGGTAATGCCAAATTACCGACCGACATAAACTCGTCATATGAAATCTCCCAACCCGCCTGATGCAGTCGTATAAGTTTGCCATCCTCATCGATCTCGATAGAGTCATAAACACCTGGCGCCGGAAGGCCGCGCAACCAGCCATCCAATGAGTCAAAGGGAACATGCCAGCCGGTGACCTGGTAAAGCAACACGGTGACGTCGGTTCCACTGAAAACTTGACCCTTTGCGTCGCGCAACTCGACTTTGCGATCTGTGATGTCAAGCTGCACCTTTCCACCCCCTAAAAGACCAAAAAGATATATCTGATCACCGCGTTCGGTGCGGCGCCAACGTAAATTGGCGGTGGCACCGCTATCAGCCGTCCGCAGGCCAATACGACCCGCCAACTTCCATTGGGTAAGATTATTTAATTCTGATTTTTGTTGCTGCCAAGCCGCTTCGGGATCGAAAATTGACTGACCGCGATCAGTTGGCGTCGTCGCACAACCTACCGTAACCAACACTATCATTGCCACGAGAATTCGCGGCAACATTACTGACCGTATCTTCGCAGTGTCTCGATCAGCACCGCGTTGTCAGGATTTTGCTGCTGACCTCCTTGCCAAACTATAAGCGCGCCATCTTGATCGCCCATCTGCCAGAGCACCTCTCCAAGATGGGCGGCAATCTCTGCATCAGGCTGCTGCTCAATCGCCAACTGCAATAACTCAAGAGCTGAATCAAGGTCACCACGGCGATAATGAACCCAACCAAGACTATCGAGGATAAAAGGATCGCCGGGCGACAATGTCAACGCCTTCTCAATCAATTCGAGCGCTTCCGCCAAGCGATCCGTTTTATCGGCCAGCGTGTACCCCAGCGCGTTGTACGCGTGGGGGTTCTCAGGCTCTATAGAGATAAGACGGCGCATATCCCGCTCATGATCATCGATCCGATCTAGCATCGCAGTCACGAGACCTCTCGCATAAAGTAGATCAGGATGATCCGGGATATCAATTAGTGCAGCATCAAGAAGACTCAACGCTTTTTCAAGTTGATCGCTGTCTCGGAACACCTGCTCAGTCGCAAGGTAGATACGAACCTGCTCATCCTGGGATTTCGGTGTGATATTTGATAAATGCTCAATCGCTTTTTCAATCCGGTTATCGTCAGAAAGTACAAAACCAATCCGCAACTGAGCATCAAGATAGAAATTCGAAGACACGATCTCTCCAAGCAAAACAAGTGCCTGCTCAGTTTCGCCTTGGCGACTCAAAATTTGTCCCAGATAAAGGCGGGCGCGATCTTCCTCCGGACGAGCGACAAGTAATCTCTCGAACAGTTGACGGGCTTTGTCCATTTGCCCGAGCCCCTCACTCAACACGCCTGCGGCATACAACGCATCTATGTTTTCGGGCGCTAGCTTAAGTAACGCCTCAAATTGCACCAGTGCTTCTATATTTTGGTTCCACTGTGCCAAAAGACGGCCATAGTTCAACCGGACACGCGGGCGGTCAGGAAAGCTGGCTAAAAACTCTGAGGCAAAACCAGATGCTTCTTCGAGACTATTTTGATCGCTCAGGTGAGAAAGTTTAAGTAGCGCAGCCTCCTCCCACCCAGGCTTTAAAGTCATCGCGCGATCATAAGCGTCTTCAGCTATCGCTATCTTTCCCGTTCTATACGCAAGCCAAGCCAGCGCAAGCTGCGCTGAAGGTTGGTCTTTCAGGTGAGCCGCAAACCGTTCCATGACGGGCACCCAACGATCTGCATCCTCCTGTCGCCCTAGCGTCTGTGCAATAAAACTCACCAACTCGCCTTCGCTCTGCGGCAAAACGTCGACAAGCGCGACAAGCGTATCGAATACGTCATCTTCCCGATCCAGGGCAATTAGCGCCTGTAATCGCATCGTCAGGCGCCGTTCCGGTGCGCCTTGCGGATCGACTTGATTCATCAAGTCACTCAACGCCAACGCCTGCTCAAACTGGCCGACATTCATCGATAGTGAAAAAGCTTGTACCGTGATATCCACACTTGACGAGAGTGCCGCGGCCTTCGCCATTGCAGAAGCCGCTACCTGACCTTCGCCGCGACGAGCAGCGACACGACCCAGCATATACTCGTAGATCAAATCTCCCGAAAGTCCAACGGGTTTCGAGGATTCTGGATCATCTCCCACAACGTACGACGGTGTGCCCGCGCACCCTACGGAGGTCATGACAAGCAACCCCCAGGCGAGGTAACTTAATTTAGAGCGCATTTGTTAGGAAAATTTCCATAAGATTTAATTCGACCTCAGAATAGCAGAATCCCCGTAAAAACAGTGAGAGTAACGGGCTCAGGTCGTCAATCTCCACGAGATTATTTAACCCGTTCCTCTTTTATGACATAAAAATCCTGCCAAAACGCATAAAATATAGGGATCATGCATCTTCTCGCCCTAGGCCTAAACCATCGAACAGCGCCAGTTGCGCTAAGAGAGCGCACCGCATTCTCGCCTGATCAACTGCCTGATGCCGTTCGCTCACTTCTCGAAGCACCCGAGATTTCCGAGGCCACGATCCTCTCGACTTGTAATCGAACCGAGATTTACTGTCACCAAAACACACCAGTCACTTCCAATGTCATCAACTGGCTGCGGGATTATGGCGATGTACCTCCCGATGCGCTAACCGGTTCGACGTATACCTTGCCTGACGAGCAGGCGGTTCAGCACGCCTTTCGGGTGGCCTCGGGACTGGATTCAATGGTGCTCGGAGAGCCACAGATTCTGGGTCAAATGAAATCTGCTTTTTCGGTCGCTCATCAGGCAGGTACAACCGGCAAAATACTGAATCGATTATTCCAACATACTTTCTCAGTAGCGAAACAGATTAGAACGGATACTGCGATCGGCGCCAGCGCGGTATCCGTAGCCTACGCAGCGGTCGATCTGGCCAAAAGAATTTTTTCAAAACTTGACGATCAAACTGTGCTCCTATTAGGTGCCGGCGAGACCATCGAGCTCGTCGCTCGACACCTTAAACAAAATAACGTGAAGCATATTATTGTCGCTAATCGTTCTTCAGAGCGCGCCGAAACCTTAAGCCGTCAACTTGGCAGTGAAGCGATTTCTCTTGCCGACATGCCAAACCGACTGCATGAAGCTGATATTGTGGTTGCGTCGACCGCCAGCACACTACCTATTCTTGGAAAGGGTACTGTCGAAGCTGCATTACGACGACGGCGTCATCGACCCATGTTTTTAATTGATCTTGCCGTGCCGCGGGATATCGAACCACAAGTAGATGAACTTGAAGACGTCTTTCTTTACACAGTTGACGACCTTGAGAAGGTGATTGCACAGAATCAAGCCTCTCGCCAGGAGGCGGCGGTTGAAGCAGAAAAAATAATCGACCTGCAGGTTGTGCGCTTTATGCACTGGATGCGTTCGCTTGACTCCGTGCCGACGATTCGCTCACTCCGCACAAAGGTTGATCTACTGAAAGCGACAGAACTCGCAGAAGCCAAAAGGCGTCTCGCTAACGGTGAGGACGCAAATCAGATCCTCGAGCAACTCGCTCATAACCTCAGTCAAAAGTTCACCCATGGTCCAAGTCAGGCGCTAAAACAGGCGAGTCAGAAAGGTGACTCTGGCCTGATCAAAAGCACAAAACGACTTTTTCGACTTAAAGCATAACGATGAATAATCAGATGCGAAACAAGCTCGAACACTTGATCGAGCGACGCGAGGAGATTAATGCGCTACTGTCTGATCCTTCGATAATTGGAGACCAAAACTCTTTTCGGGACTTATCAATCGAACTATCCGATATCGGCCCCGTAGTTGACCACTTCGAAGGTTACCTTACGCTGGACAGCGAATTAAACGCGACGCGAGAAATGGCCAGCGACGAAGATCCAGAAATTCGGCGCATGGCAAATGACGAGATGCCGCGCTTGCAGTCAGAGCTTGATCACAGCTTCGAGACATTGCGCAGATTACTTGTCCCGAAAGATCCAAACGATGATCGTAATATTTTTCTTGAGGTACGAGCAGGAACGGGTGGCGACGAAGCTGCTATTTTCGCGGGAAACCTTTTTCGGATGTACAACCTGTATGCGGAAGGGCGCGGCTGGAAAGTCGAGGTGATGAGTCAAAGCCATGGCGAGCATGGGGGTTTCAAGGAAGTGATTAGTCGCGTCGTTGGACGTGGGGCCTACTCACAGCTGAAATTTGAATCTGGCGCCCATCGGGTCCAACGCGTTCCTGAAACCGAGACCCAAGGGCGAATTCACACGTCAGCCTGCACCGTCGCGGTGATGCCGGAAGCGGATGAAGTTGATGACGTTGAAATAAATCCTGCAGACCTGCGAGTGGACACCTATCGAGCTTCAGGCGCAGGCGGGCAGCACGTCAATCGAACGGATTCCGCGGTCCGGTTGACCCACCTTCCGACCGGCGTGGTCGTTGAGTGCCAAGACGAGCGCTCTCAGCACAAAAACAAAGCCCGTGCGATGTCCGTCCTGCGCTCGAGACTGCTCGAGGCTCAAATCAGCGCTCAAAAACAAGAAGAAGCTCAAAATCGACGAAGTCTCGTGGGCAGTGGTGATCGATCAGAACGCATTCGTACTTATAATTTTCCCCAGGGTCGAGTAACAGACCACCGGATCAATCTGACACTTTATAAACTTAACGAAATAATATCAGGTGATCTCGGTTTGATCATCGAACCTCTGGTGTCTGAGCACCAAGCAGATGAGCTTGCCGCGTTGGGCAGTGACTGATTCGCGGGCCTCAGCGGTTCTTGCTGACGCCATTAGACAGCTCCAGTCAACAAGTGACTCTGCGCGGCGCGATGCTGAAGTTCTATTGCATGCGGCCTGCGAGATCGATCAGTCAAGTGTAATTCGAGACCCTGATCAGCTTATTCACCACAATGCGCTCGCTGCTTTTCATCATTATCTGGATCGTCGAAAGCTAGGCGAACCTATCGCCTGCATATTGGGACATAAGGAGTTTTGGTCAATCGACCTCAAACTCAATAAGGCAACCCTTACCCCTCGCCCTGAAACTGAAGTGCTCGTGGAAACCGTTCTTGATCAAATACCTTGCAACACCAACAGCAAAATAGTGGACCTCGGCACCGGCTGTGGTGCAATCGCGATCGCACTTGCCAGTGAGCGGGCCCATGCCCAAATCACAGCGACTGATATAAGTTCTGTTGCACTCTTTCAAGCCGCAGAAAACGCAGCAGTGCTTGGGCTACAAATTTGTTTTTTGCAAAGCGACTGGTTTTCAAAACTTCCAGGCACCCAATTTGATGTGATCGTAAGCAATCCCCCGTATATCAGAACGGACGATCCGGCCCTTGAGGCAGGCACGGCCCGCTTTGAGCCTGCTCAAGCGCTTTTCGGTGGAAGGGATGGTCTCGATTGCTTGAGAACCATCTGTCGAGAGGCCAACCGCCGCCTCAATCCCGGTGGGTTTCTTGCCCTAGAGCATGGTTATGACCAAAAAGACGCGGTTGCTATTTTGATAAAAGAGGCGGGGTTAGAATTAAACAGTCAAATTGATGATTATGCAGGTTTACCCCGAGTCACAACTGCTTTACGTCCAGAAACGTAATATTGCTAAAAACTTAGATTTAAAAAAATGAAATCCAATATCTTTCACTCCGATCAAAACCTGCCAGGGCGGGACGAGCCCATCGTAATTTCGGATCGCCACTTCGTTAACGGCGCATCGATCACGCCCCCCTTTCCGGAAGGTAGCCACCAGGCGATCTTTGGGCTAGGTTGTTTCTGGGGTGCAGAGCGATGCTTCTGGAAACTGGGCGGCGTCATCAGTACCGCCGTAGGATATGCCGGCGGAAGCACGAAAAATCCAACCTATCATGAAGTCTGCTCCGGGATGACCGGACACACCGAAGCCGTACTGGTCATCTATGACCCTCAGCACATCAGCTACCAAAAACTTTTGATGGTTTTCTTGGAGTCGCACAACCCGACTCAAGGCATGCGTCAGGGAAATGACGTGGGTACCCAATATCGCTCGGCGATCTACACTCGCAACGATGCGGAAACCAAAATCGCGAAGGCCGCCTTAAGCCACTATGAAGTTCTGCTCCAAAAATCGGGATACGGGGCGATCACGACTGAGCTGACGACGGCCGGATCATTTTATTACGCTGAAGATTACCACCAGCAATATTTAGCAAAGAATCCAGGCGGCTACTGTGGACTCGGTGGAACCGGCGTTAAATGTCCAGAATCGGAAGTCGCGTGAGCTAGTCAGTCAAAGGCGGCTTGATGGGCATCGGAAAAGCGGAGACGTTTCCGTTCTTGGTATCGCCCGCCGGCATGATCTTTGCCTGGCCTTCTTTCTCAACCTCATCGATTCGAACAATAGCCTGTAAAGGAATGTAGGTTCGCTTCACGCCGGCAAATTCACTTTTGAGTTTCTCATCAGACGGGTCAACGACGACTTTTGATCGCTCGCCGAACATGATCTCACCAACTTCCACAAACGCGTACATTGCGCCTTGGGAGACCTCATGGGCATAAACCTCATAGATATTGCCCTGATTATGAAAGATAACTCGAAAAATGCTTTTGCTTGCCATCGCTGTAAATCGTTGTTTTATGGATCGGGTTCAATTATATCAATGAAAGGAAACATAAGCGTTCAAATTTCTGAGCCTGTTTTGTTTAACCTTTAAACCAAATCTAAAATTTCCCGAATGAACAAGAAATTAATTCAGTTGGCGTTAGCGACCGTGTTGATCTCGACCGTATCAACCCCCACGCTGGCTTTAGACACATCATTTCAGAAACTGCTGGATCGAAATCATGTTGCGCCAGACTCAATCAGCGTGGTTATGCGCCGCGTCCGCGACGGAAAATTATTAGTCAATCACAACCCTCGGACACCCAGAAACCCGGCCTCCGCAATGAAGCTCGTAACAACTGCGGCAGCTCTCCAACTACTCGGCCCCCAGTATCATTGGAAGACCGAGGCACTGGTTGACGGTACGGTGCGCAACAATACACTCGACGGCAATCTGATTTTGCGAGGAAACGGTGATCCCTGGCTTGTCATCGAGCGGCTATGGCTACTTGCCAAAAAAATTCAAAATCGAGGGATCACACATATCAACGGCGATCTTGTTCTTGATGACACTGTGTTTGATCAATCCAAAATCTCAAATAAAACAATCGATGGGAAAACACGGCGAACTTATAACACCCCACCCAATGCTTTATTGATTAATTTCGGCGCCACCGAAATTAATATCAGCGCAAACAACTCAATAGTCACAACTCGCATCAATCCGCCGGCCACAACGCTCAAGATCAAAAACAATATTCAACTGAGTAACGATCACTGCAATACAGGTGGACGCCGAGTCACACTCGACCTTGAGGTTGAATCCAAAAAAACCGTCTTAACCCTGGGCGGTTCCTACCCTCGAAACTGTGGCCCACGCTCGTTACGCTACAACCTACTACCCCATGATCAATATGTTTACGGTGTCTTCAAATCCCTTTGGCAGAAAATGGGTGGCACTTTATCCGGTGGTTGGCGATACGATAAAACACCCGTTGGTGCAACAGTAATAGCCGATCTCGACTCAGTGCCGCTAGCGGAAGTGATTCGCTACATCAATAAATTCAGCAATAATGTAATGGCACGAAATCTTCTGCTTTCTCTTCATGTTAGTTTAAGCGCGCGGCCTGGCACCCCGGCGAGAGGTCGGGACGCAATCGATCGATGGCTTAACGAAAATTCATTGCATCTTTCCGAACTCCAGATCGACAATGGAGCAGGTCTTTCTCGCATTGCACGAATAAGCGCTGAGGATCTTACAACCCTTCTTGAGGGCATGACCTCAATGCCATGGTGGCCCGAGTTTCTGGGCTCTTTACCCACTGCCACCGTAGATGGATCCCTTAAAAATCGATTCCATAATATCGCCGAGCCTGGACGACTTCGACTGAAAACAGGTCTCTTAAAAAATGTCAGAGCACTCGCAGGATATGTCATCGACCGGCAAGGTGATATCTGGGTGGTCGCCATCCTGCACAATAGCGCACAAGCACACCAATCAAACGGCATTAAAGTTCAGCATCAAATACTAGAATTACTTTTTGAAGACCAACCGACCAGCCATTAAGCGTGTTAAGCAATAGTTGATATAAATTTACTAACTGCTTCAGCAACAGGTTTCGGGTTATCCATATGGAGATGATGCCCGCCACGGAACCTGTGTACATCTGCCTCAGGTAAGGCTGCCAACCTTGCTGCCAACGTATCACGCTGCAGGAGGAGTCCATCTTCTCCTAAAATTATAACCGTCGGCACGTTAATCGCTTTGAGATATTCCAACACCTGTGCTTCTGAAAAATAAGAGGGTGAGGGCAAGCGTAATCGAGAATCACTCCGCCATTGATAGCCATCCCGAGTTCGATAGGTATTTCGCTCAATGAGAAGCTGGGCCGATTTTTCAGTCATCTTGCCCACCTCCGCTCTCATTTTAATTAGCGCTTTAAGCTCAGGATAGATCGCAGGCGTTCTAGCGTAAGCCGACTGATAGGCATGCAATGAATCAGATAGTCGAATTGCCGCCTTATCCTCAGGTTCTGATAGTGGGCCTAGCGCCTCCAACAACACGAGCGCCCTAATCCGCTCTGGCATCGCAGCAGTTAAAAGACCTGATATCGCGCCACCGAGGGAATGACCCATTAGAATAAACTCACCCAATTTGAGCGCGTCGGCGGACTCTAGCGCGGCGGGCACGTAATCCAGCAGATGGTATCTGACGCCTGACGGACGATGCTCCGAAAGGCCGTGACCTGGCAAGTCAATTGCAAAAATTTGCAAATCGGCGAGCAACGGCGATAACGGCGCGAAAGTGGCGACGTTATCTAGCCAGCCATGTAACCCCAGCACAGCCGGAGCGTTGGGGTTACCCCATCGAACGCCATGAATTTTGCCCGCACTTCGGGTTTCAACACTAAACGGTTCACCGATCATAATTTGACAAATTGCTCCTAATTTATTGTTGTGGACCGCTTTTCCTGAACCCACCATTTTTCCGAAGAAGTCCCGAAAATAGCGCCAAAAATAGACTGAGATGACTCAGATGTGCAGACCTTCTAAAATCTACCCGAATGTCAAGACTGTGTTTTCCTTTTTAATACGGTATAAAACAGGGGTTTAACCCGTTCTTTTTTTAAAACTCTTGGCGCATTGCGCTGGGAGATATGAGGTAGTCGTCATGTCCCAAGCAAAACAGCAAAATCCGAGCGATCTCGCCCAGGCGGCTCGCCGCTCTTTCACCCTCACTGACAACGAAACGGGTGACTCGTGGGAATTGCCGACCTTGCACGGCTCCGTCGGTCCCAAAGTAATCGATATCAGGAAACTATACGCTCAAACAGGAGCATTCACTTACGACCCTGGATTTACGTCAACCGCGTCTTGCTCTTCTGAAATCACCTACATAGATGGCGAAGCCGGAATTCTACTGCATCGCGGCTACGCGATTTCTGAACTCGCAAAAAACACAGACTTCATGGACGTCTGCTACCTCCTGTTGCATGGAGAACTTCCTTCGCCTGAAGAAAAAGAGCTATTTGATGGCGACATCACACGACACACAATGTTGCATGAACAGTTAGTTCGGTTTTACAGCGGCTTTGTGCGAAGCGCGCACCCGATGGCCGTGATGGTCGGCGTCGTCGGCGCTTTATCCGCTTTTTATCATGACAGCACCGATATTAACGATCCCCTGCAGCGCATGACCGCCGCACACCGACTCATCGCAAAAATGCCAACGATTGGCGCATATGCTTACAAATACTCTCTGGGCCAGCCTTTCATACAACCGCTCAACAATCTGACCTACTCAGAAAATCTAATGCGCTTAATGTTCGCAGTACCCACCGAAGATTACGAAGTCAATCCGGTGCTGGCAAGAGCGATTGATCGAATTTTGATTCTGCACGCAGATCATGAGCAAAATGCTTCGACTTCGACCGTGCGCCTGGCTGGCTCATCTGATGCCAATCCATTCGCATGTGTGGCGGCCGGTATTGCCTCACTTTGGGGGCCAGCACACGGTGGTGCCAATGAAGCCGTTCTTAATATGCTGGGTGAAATCGGCACTAAAGACCGTATTCAAAAGTACATCAAAAAAGCGCAAGACCCCGAAGATCGTTTCCGATTAATGGGCTTTGGCCATCGGGTCTACAAAAACTATGACCCACGAGCAACCGTGATGAGAGAAACCTGCCATGAAGTCTTGAACGAACTTGGCATTAATGATCCCATGCTTGACCTTGCAATGGAGCTCGAGAGGATCGCAGTAGATGATCCTTACTTCGTTGATAAAAAGCTTTATCCAAATGTCGATTTCTACTCAGGCATCATTCTTCGATCACTAGGCTTTCCGACAAATATGTTTACCGTACTGTTCGCAATCGGTCGGACCGTTGGCTGGATTTCGCATTGGAAAGAAATGATGGAATCCTCCGAAAGCCGAATTGGCCGACCACGCCAGCTCTATGTCGGAAAAGAACAGCGTCCTTTTACGCAAGTAACAGACCGCGCTCACACTGAAAAACGATCGGGATGGGCCTGGTTATGGGGTGGCGGTCGAAAAAACAATGAAGACTAGCCGATCCAAACTGAAGACCGCCCCATACATTCTCCATTGAATTGCGAGGTATACAAGGGTAGTCGCAAAGAAGGAGCCTATCTCTTCGTTGCCGATTCAAAATCTCTTGAAAATCTTCCCACCGGCTTGACTGAACAGTTGGGTGACCTTGAGTTTGTTATCTCGTTTGATCTTGCTGCGAAGACGTCGTTAGCCTCAGCCGACCCTGCTGAAGTCATGGCCAGTATAAAGATGGGTGGGTTCTATCTCCAGATGCCTCCAGGAAAAGACCTAGAACCATGTTGACCAAAATTCTATTCACACTGGTCGTGATAATCATCGTGGCCCTGGTCTTTCGAGTCAAAACCGAAAAAAATAAGCCCGCTAAACCGTCAGTTGAAACACCGTCAAAAATTTCAGCCGCATTTGTCGCTTATACCTTGCTCGGACTCATCGCTGCGATATCAGCGCTTGTTTTTGTTTTGCACTGGCAAGATCAACATGAAATTATCAGTATTCAGGTCACCAGCAGCCAGGGTTCGACGCTCGATTATCAAGCCTACAAAAAAGATCTTGATGGTCGGCAGTTCAAAACCGTGCAGGGATTGTCAGTGGATCTCGCTGACAGCGATCGAATCGAAATTCTGCCTGAAAAAAATTAGATTCTCTTTTTCTTACTGAAAAGCTGCCTCAGTCTCTGGATCCGAATATCGAAAATTCTGAAGATTAAGGCCGAGATGAACGTCCTGACGCAATGTCACCAGTTTCCGAGTCAGTTCAATAGTTTCAATCCCTTGACGAATATTCTCGCCTAGCTTTCCCGGAATATCTGCAACATGCAGCAACAGTTGGTCGACGCTGTCATACTGATCGAGCAGACGCGATGCAGTTTGAACACCTACGTTCCGAATGCCCGGAATACTAAGTCCGGGGTCACCCGCTAACGTCATCAAATCAACAAGTTTTTCAGGCGCCACACCAAAATGCTCGATGATCCAAGGGATATCACGTTCCTTCTCATTGAAGTGATCAAAAAGGGTGATACAGGAGCCCACCAACTGACAAAAACTTTTATCAGTTGACAGGATCACTGTTGGAATCCCCATTTGGCGCGTACGCACCGCGATCGAGGCAATTGCGTCATCTGCCTCAAAACCCTCTGCTGCCAACGAGTGGATGCCGATTTCAGAAAACGCCGCCTCAATCGACGGCAAACTCTTCTTCAGATCAGTTGGCATCGCGGGGCGATTTTTCTTGTAGTCAGGGAATTCCTGCGAACGCCAACTATTACCAGAAACCTCCATCACTAAAATCGCATGAGAAGGTTGATGCCGGCGTAGCGCACGTCGAGCAGATGCCAAACAGGCATTGCTCACTTTCTCGGATCGATCGTCGA